>JAAXQG010000253.1 GCA_012974445.1 Desulfuromonadales bacterium | reverse complement strand
TGTCGATGGTGGCGATCAGCGTTCCCCCCGTAGCCAGCATGGGGTCAAGAATCAGCGCGGTGCGGTCTTCCATCTGGCTGGCGAGCTTTTCGAAATAGGCCACCGGCTCCAGCGTTTCCTCATCGCGGTAGAGACCCACCACACTCACCTTGGCGCTGGGGATCATGTCCAGAACCCCGTTCATCATGCCAAGACCTGCGCGCAGAATCGGCACCACGGTGATCTTCTTCCCCTTGATCTGCTCGACTTCCACCTGACCACACCAGCCATCGATGGTCGCAGCTTCCATCTCCAGGTCGCTGGTCGCCTCGTAGGTCAGCAGACGGGCCACCTCCGAAGAGAGTTCACGAAACGCCTTAGTACTGATATCCGCCGAACGCATCAGTCCCAGCTTGTGTTTCACAAGCGGGTGCGTCACTTCAATAATCGCCATCGGATCTACCTCCTGAAATCTTCAGGCCCTTATTCCATAGGCCCAAAGTCTATTTAGTTAAACAAAACGATGCAGCATACCGGCAGGTGAAGGGGAGGGTCAAGACTGGAAAACCCATTAAAAAAGCCCCACCGCAATGCGGTGGAGCCCGTTTAAATGCTGCAGCAGTCGCAAGGCAAACCTCGCCCATCAGGGTACTGCACCACAGATTGCACACTCAGGCCATTTTCTGCCGATGATGGAAGTGCTCAATTGAGTCAATATCCGACTGCTCCGCCTGAGCCGCCCGATAAAGATCCCATCGCATCTGCAGATTCAGCCAGAAATCGGCAGACTGATTGAAAAACTTCCCCAGCCGAAGCGCCGTGCTGGGTGTGACCCCTCGTTTCTGATTGACCAGCTCGTTCACCCGCTGATAGGGCACATGAATCGCGTTAGCCAGCTCCCGCTGCGTAATACACAGGGGGGAGAGAAACTCCTCCAGAAGCATCTCGCCCGGGTGAGTAGGGGGTCTGTCTGTCGGAATACGAACCATAAGTTCACCTCTAGTGATAATCGGTTATTTCAACCTCGGCCACACCGGTGCCTTCCCATTGGAAACAGACACGGAACTGACCGTTTATGCGAATACTGTACTGCCCCTGCCGGTTGCCTGACAAAGCTTCCAGGCGGTTGCCCGGCGGTACTCTCAAGTCGTCAAGAGTTGCAACGGAATCGAGTAAATCGAGTTTTCGCACGGCAATCTTCCAGATCGACTGAGGGCAGGCTTTACGCGCCTCTTTGGAAGAAATGCCGTTGAAAACATCTTCGGTTGCCGCGTTATAAAAGGACAGGATCATGAATTAACGGTAGCATGGCATCCATGCTACGGCAATAAACAATATTGGCTATCGCCCACCCGAGCACCTGGTGAGCCGTTCGTTTAAACGGTGGTATATGCCCAGCATTCGGAGGTGGAGAAACCATTAAAAAGCCCCACCGCAATGCGGTGGGGCTTCGCTCATTTCACATATAGTGACCACAAGCGGTGGGCATTGCGCACCCCTTAAAGAATTCCTTAGAAACTTGTCCTTAAACCAATATTGAAATTATGGCTGTCGTACTCTGCTTCTATTCCTTCGAAATCAGGATCGGCGGTAGCAAAATACCGATACCCAAAATCCAGTGTAGCTTTTTCGCTCATAGCGATGCCAAGCCCTGCACCAAATTGATAACTGAAAACCGTGTCATCCGCAGATACACCGAAAATTTCAGCGTCAAGATTAGAGAAGCCAATACCGCCACCAAAATAAGGTGTCATTGCACCTTGGGTATCGATGTCTTTAAACACATTAATCATCAGGCTTGTAGCGCTGACATCACCTTGTCCTTCCTCGCTGCCAAACCCGACCACACTGAACTGATCAAGATCATTACTTTTCCTGGCTACTTCCGCCTCAATTCGAACTCCGTCATTTTTTGTACCTAATACAAAACCAAAACCTAAACCGGAATCAAAGCTAAGCTCAGCCGGAATGAATCCCTCTTGCTCAAGTGTTGAATCACTGAGATTGGCCATCCCCAAATACCCGCCGATATAAGGACCGTCCGCCGCCAGAGCCGAGGAAGCCATCGTGGTAACCAATGCTGCTGCCGCAATCGCAATCTTCTTTTTCATAAATCCTCCGATTATCAAATGAGTTACTTTTTCACAGAAAGTAGGCACCCAAGATTAATTTGTCAACACAAATTAATCGTAGATAGTTTTCCGTCTTAAATACTGTAAAACCCCCTCCAGACCGCTTGCCCTCCATCCTGCCAACATGTTAAATTTTCCAGCTTAATTCAAAATCGGCTCATGCTGATCCAAGGAGTGGAAATCGTGAAAATTTCTCGCGAAGAAGTGGAGCGCGTTGCCAAGCTCGCTCGTCTGAAAATGGAGCCGTCCGAACTCGAAGCCATGACCGGGCAGATGGACGCCATTCTGGCCTATGTGGATAAGCTGGGCGAGCTTGACACCAGCAATATTGAACCGACCTCTCATGCCGTCCCCATGGAGAACGCTTTCCGTGAGGATGTCGTTCGGCCCTCCCTGGGTACCGAGAAGGCGCTGGGCAATGCCCCGGCTTCCCAGAACGGTGCGTTCCAGGTTCCCAAGGTCATCGAATAAAAATTATCTTTACCTCCCCTGACCGGGGCGAGGAACGATTGGAGCAATAGAGCATGGAACTGATCCATTTGAGCCTGCATGAGTTGCGCGACAAGCTGCGCTCTGGAGAGCTGACCTCGGTGGAGCTGACCGAGGCCTTTCTTGCGCGCATCGAAGAGACCGACGAGCGCATAAACGCCTTCATCACCCTCTGTAAGGAAGAGGCGCTGGCCCAGGCGGCCGAGGCCGACAAGCGCCGCGCAGCTGGAGAAGATCTTCCACTGCTGGGTGTGCCCATCGCGCTGAAGGACATCTTCGTTACCGAAGGGGTCAAGAGCACCTGCGGCTCGAAGATCCTGTCCAACTACATCCCCCCCTACGACGGCACCGCCGTGCGTAAGCTCAAGGAAGCGGGCGCAGTCCTGCTGGGCAAGCTGAGCATGGACGAATTCGCCATGGGCAGCTCCAACGAAACCTCCGCCTTCGGCGATGTGCGCAATCCCTGGAACCTGGACTACGTTCCCGGTGGCAGCTCGGGTGGCAGCGCTGCCTGCATGGCGGCCTCCCAGGCAGCGGCGACCAGCCCGCGGCCAACTGCGGCGTGGTGGGGCTGAAGCCCACCTATGGGCGGGTCTCGCGCTACGGGGTCATCGCCTTCGCCTCTTCGCTGGACCAGGTTGGTCCCATCACCCGGGACGTGGAGGACTGCGCCATCATGCTGCAGCAGATCGCGGGATACGATCTTCTGGACTCCACCTCGGTAGATTGCCCGGTGCCCGACTACAGCGCGACCCTGCGCGACGGAGTCAGGGGCCTCAGGATCGGCCTGCCGAAAGAGTATTTCATCGAAGGGCTGGATCCCGATGTGAAGGCGGCTGTAGATAGCGCCATCGAAACCTACAAGGCGCTGGGCGCCGAGTTCGTGGAGGTCTCCCTGCCCCACACCGAGTACGCCGTGGCGACCTACTACCTCATTGCCCCGGCAGAGGCTTCGGCCAATCTGGCCCGGTACGACGGCGTTCGCTACGGAGTGCGCAAGGACGAAGGCACGGGGCTTGCGGACATGTACGAGAAGAGCCGTGCCGATGGTTTTGGTGCCGAGGTCAAGCGACGCATCATGCTGGGCACCTACGCTCTTAGCGCCGGTTACTACGACGCCTACTACATCAAGGCCCAGAAGGCGCGCACTCTCATCCGCCAGGACTTCCTCGACGCTTTCGAGCAGGTGGACGTGATGCTGGCCCCGGTGGCCCCTACGGCGGCCTTCAAACTGGGAGAGAAGAAGGACGATCCGCTCCAGATGTACCTCTCGGATATCTTCACCATCTCGGTCAACCTGGCGGGAACCTGCGCCATGTCGCTTCCCTGCGGTTTCTCGAAGGACGGCCTGCCCATCGGCCTGCAGCTCATGGGCAAAGCCTTCGGGGAGCAGGAGCTGCTTAAAACGGCGTACGCCTTCGAGCAGGCCACCGACTGGCACAAGCAGCGGCCTTCGCTCTAAGAATCGGGAAGGAAATTGATACCATGAGTTCAAAATATGAAGTCGTGATCGGTCTGGAAGTTCATGTCCAGATGACCACTAAAACGAAAATCTTCTGCGGCTGCTCCACCGAATTCGGCGCCGAGCCCAACTCCCACACCTGCCCGGTCTGCCTCGGGCTGCCCGGAGCGCTGCCGGTGCTGAACAAACAGGCGGTGGAATACGCCATCCGCACCGGCGTGGCCACGGGGTGCCAGATCGCCCCGAAGTCCGTCTTCGACCGGAAGAACTACTTCTACCCTGACCTGCCCAAGGGCTACCAGATCAGCCAGTTCGGGCTGCCGATTTGCGAGCACGGCCACCTGGACATCGAAACCGAGCAAGGCGGCAAGAAGCGCGTGGGCATCACCCGCATCCACATGGAAGAGGACGCGGGCAAATCCATGCACGGCGACCGTCCCGGCACCGAGAGCTATTCTTTCGTGGACCTGAACCGGGCCTGCACTCCGCTGGTCGAAGTCGTCTCCGAGCCCGAAATGAGCAGCGCCGAGGAGGCCGTGGCCTACATGAAGGCACTGCACCAGATCGTGGTCTATCTGGGCGTGTGCGACGGCAACATGGATCAGGGTTCTTTTCGCTGCGACGCCAACGTCTCCGTTCGCCCCTGGGGGCAGAAGGAGCTGGGCACCCGCGCCGAGCTCAAAAACATCAACTCCTTCCGCTTCGTCAAGCAGGCCATCGAGTATGAGGTCGAGCGACAGATCGACCTCATCGAAGACGGTGGAAAAGTGGTTCAGGAAACCCGCCTCTACGACAGCGTCAAAGGCACGACCCGTTCCATGCGCGGAAAGGAAGAGGCCCACGACTACCGCTATTTCCCCGATCCCGACCTTGTGCCTCTGGTGGTCTCGGAAGACTGGGTTGCCAGGGTAAAATCAGAGCTGCCCGAGCTGCCCCAGGCCAAGAGGCTGCGCTTCGCTGAGCAGCTGGGACTATCCGAGTATGATGCCGATGTCCTCTCAAGCGAGCGGGCTCTGGCCGAGTACTTCGATGCTCTGGTGGCCCTGCACAACGAGCCCAAGATCTGCGCCAACTGGATCATGGGCGAGATACTGGGAGCCTTGAAAGAGAAGGGGCAGGGGATCGAGAGCTGCCCGGTCAGCCCGGAGCGTCTAGCCGGCATGCTGGCGCGCATCAAGGACGGAACCATCTCGGGCAAGATCGCCAAGACGGTCTTCCAGCACCTGTGGGAGAGCGAGAAGAGCGCCGATGCCATCATCGAGGAGCAGGGGCTCAAGCAGGTCACCGATACCGGAGCCATCGAGGCCATCATCGACGAGATCGTCGCCGCCAACATGGATCAAGTGGAGCAGTTCCGCGCCGGCAAGGACAAGGTGCTGGGCTTCTTCGTCGGTCAGGTGATGAAGGCGAGCAAGGGCAAGGCCAACCCCGGCGCTGTCAACAAGCTGCTCATGCAGAAGCTCAAGGGCTGACAACACTCGAACACAGGGGCGTATCTCACCAGATACGCCCCGCTCTTTTCATAAACTGATTAGCACTGATCTTCAGTGATCGCGATCAAAAGTCCCC
>JAAXQG010000247.1 GCA_012974445.1 Desulfuromonadales bacterium | reverse complement strand
AGGTTGTTGCTATCAATAAGCTGGTACCCACCCCGTCATCCCCGCGCAGGCGGGGACCCAGAAGGTTTTAAAGTCACTGGATCCCCGCCTGCGCGGGGATGACGAAATTGGACGCGGGGACGACGAATTTGGGCGCGATGATGTCATCATTTCTTAAGGATTACGGCGTTACAACTAGCTAACCGGACATTGCTGCATTCATCCCTGTAAAAATGGTTTTCGTCTCATGCGCCCCCTGCAATCAGCCGGGGACACTAGGCTTTACCGGAAGCCTCCAGCAGCGCCCAGGCTTCCTCGACCAGCGCATCGGCAAGCTCTGCTTCGGGCACCTTGCGCAGCACCTCCCCCTTGCGAAAGAGCAGCCCCTGCCCCTTGCCACCGGCCACCCCCAGGTCGGCCTCACGGGCCTCGCCAGGGCCGTTGACCACGCAGCCCATCACGGCGATATGGATGGGATCGGGGTAGTCGGCAAGACGTCGCTCCACCTCCTCGGCCACCTTGATCAGATCCACCTGACAGCGCCCGCAGGTTGGGCAACTCACAAACACAGGGCCACGGCTTCGCAGCTCTAAGGCCTTGAGAATCTCGTAACCTACCCTCACCTCTTCCACCGGATCGCCGGTCAGAGAGACCCGCAGGGTATCGCCGATCCCCTCATAGAGCAGCACAGCCAGCCCGGCGGCGCTCTTGATGGTTCCGGCCCAGGTGGTCCCCGCCTCGGTAATCCCTATATGCATAGGGTAGTCGACCTGCGCAGCCAGAATCCGGTAGCCTTCCACCGTTCGCCTGATATTGGACGCCTTCAAGCTCACCTTGATGGCATCAAAATTCAGCTCCTCCAGGATGCGGATATGCCCCAGGGCACTCTCGGCCATGGCCTCAGCCGTAGGGGATGCGTATTTCTTCAGCAGCTCAGGCTCAAGGGAGCCGCCATTGACGCCGATGCGAATGGGTACTCCACGATCGGCGCAGCTCCGGACAACCTCGGCCACCTTCCAGCGCTCCCCGATATTGCCCGGATTGATTCGCAAACCCGCAACACCGCTCTCCAAAGCCTGAAGCGCCAGGCGATAATCAAAGTGAATATCGGCAATGACCGGGATGGCGCTGCCGGCAACAATGGGGGCCAGAGCCGCGGCAGCTTCGGCGTCGGGGACGGCGCAACGCACGATCTCGCATCCCGCAGAGGCAAGCGCAGCAATCTGGGCCAGGGTAGCCTGGCTATCGCGGGTGTCGGTATTGCACATGGACTGCACCGATACAGGCGCTCCGCCACCGATGGCAACGCCGCCCACCCGTATCTGTCGACTGGTTCGTTTCATAAAGGCCCTGTCCTTTTCTTCGTTTTCAGATCGCCGGAGTTTACTCCCGGGGAGTGCGGGCGTCAATTGATCCCAAGCAAGAAGCATTTTGACTTGCTCGAATCTTCCGCTGGCGTTCGAAATCCTCAATCCCGATAAGATGCTTCAAACAAAAAAAGGTTGTTGCTATCAATAAGCTGGTACCCACCCCGTCATCCCCGCGCAGGCGGGGACCCAGAAGGTTTTAAAGTCACTGGATCCCCGCCTGCGCGGGGACGACGAATTTGGGCGCGATGATGTCATCATTTCTTAAGGATTACGGCGTTGCAACTAGCTAACCGGACATTGCTGCTTATATCCAGGTAACCCTGCCACGAAAACGATAAAAGCCGAACCGGCCTCTGGGGCCGATCCGGCTTTTCCACATTTACCAACCCGGGTTGCCCGATCCCGGTCAGTCCTTGCCCTCCCACTTGATGGCGTCTACGGGACAGACGTCGTCGCAGGCACCGCACTCGATGCAGGCGTCCTTGTCGATGACATACATGGGGTCACCTGAGCTGATAGCGCTCACCGGACAGACCGGTTCGCAGGCGCCGCAGCTGATGCATTCGTCGATGATGTAATGGGTTCCCATGATTACCCTCCTTTTTTTGATGGACTCTGTTGGATGAAACGGTTGGTGGAATTTCCCTTTGAGCCTAGCAGCTCAGGATGAGGGTGCAAGAGCCGCCGGGGATTTTGCCCCCCACCGCAGGCTCAACTCCTTCTCGGGGGGGGCTCAAACAAACAGAGGAACGCTCGAACCCAAACCATGAACGACGCTGGTGAAGGCGTCCCGGGTTTGCGACTTGTCCTGACCGAAGCGCGTGGCAAAGAGCTGCTGGATATGGGGAATCTTTGAGGTTCCCCCGGTGAGGGAGACGGTATCGATCTGTGCGGGCGTCAGCCCTGCCTGTGCAACGACCTCATCGATACAGTTCTCAATCTTGAGGAAATTATCGGCATTGATCTCCTCGAATTCACCCCTTCCTATCCCCTCATCGAGGCTCAGATCGCATTCTGTGAACAGGATACTGGCCATCTCAGTGTCGGAAAGCTCACATTTCGCCTTTTCTATGGCCTGAAACAGGGCAAAGCCGAAATTATCCTCAATAATATTCTCTAAATGCTCGATAGCCTGGCGGTCATCGGTGGTCTGTTTGATGGTGCGGATAAGCTCTCTGGTCTTGCGGGCGCGCAAAAGCGGGATGCGGTGCCACTGGCAGAGGGTGTAGATGATGCTGGCAGGGATATTGACCCATTCATTACCGCCCAAGGCTTTGTAGCGGGCATAGCGCCCGAAATGCCCGGCGACCTTGCTCCACATGACCTGGGAGTCAAACTTGTCGCCCGCCACATAGACACCGCCCAGGGAGAGCACGTCACTGCGACGGTCTGAGCGGTTAAAAGCGCCTCCCTTCACGCGGATCACCGAAAAATCCGATGTGCCTCCACCGAAATCACCGATTAATACGACCCGCTCCTCTCCCGCCTCCATGGTCTCTTCATAGGCGAGCGCGGCGGCAACGGGCTCATACTGAAACCAGATATTTTTGAAGCCTGCTTTTCTGGCAGCTTTTTCGAGTCGTTGTTGGGCCATCGCATCTTTAGCAGCATCCGTCGAAAAGACGACCGGACGCCCCAATACGACACTTTCAACTGTGCATCCTGCATGGGCCTCGCCACAGGCCTTTAATTTTTTGAGTATGATCGCCACCAGGTCATCGATTGCGTAGCGCTTGCCAAAAATCTCGGTGCTCTGAAAACTGCCACTCGGTAGAAAGGTCTTGATCGACTGCATAAAACGACCTTCAGCCCCATCTTCAACATATCGGCTGATGGCCTCGCCTCCGGTAAAGATCTCTTTGTCCTCATTGAAATAGAGCACCGAGCGCATCAGGTTGCCTGCCTGGTTCATGTCGTCAACGGGTACCACCTCCACCGCGCCATTGCGATAGACGCTAAGCGCTGAATTGGTGGTGCCAAAGTCGATTCCGAATACGATCTGCAATTTCCTGCTCCTTGTAATGTCCCAAAAACCTGTGAACTGTTTAATTCTCCAGCATCCCTGCAACCACAGGGACTGAAGGTTCTATTCGATTTAGCGGCAAGAAGGCAAGCAATAAGGCAAAAAACGTAGACCGGTGATGTCTGTTGGCCGATGTCAGGCGGCATGAAAAACTGACCCCCCTCAATCCCCCCTACTTCGCAGGGGGTGCCTACCGCTTGCGCTCCTTCAGAAACTCTCCCAGAAACCTTGCCGTGTGCGAGGGTGATTTCGTCTTGACGACCTTCTCCGGCGTGCCCTGGGCCATGATATAGCCTCCGGCGTCGCCCCCTTCGGGGCCCATATCGATGAGCCAGTCGGCTTCGGCGATGATATCCAGATTATGCTCGATGACGATGACGCTGTTGCCGGCGTCCACCAGGCGGTGCAGCACCCGGATGAGTTTCTCCACGTCGGCCATATGCAGGCCGATGGTGGGCTCGTCGAGCAGGTAGAGAGCGTGGCCGGTGGCGCCCCTGCGGGTCAGGGGTTTCTTGCCGAGCTGGGGTGCCACCCGCGCCAGTTCGGTGACCAGCTTGAGGCGTTGCGCCTCGCCGCCGGAGAGGGTTGGGCTCTGCTGGCCGAGGGTCAGATAGCCGAGCCCTACGTCCTGCAGCAGCTTGAGGGCGTGATGAATCTTGCGGTGGGCGCTGAATTCCTCCACCGCCTCGTCCACGCTCATGGCCAGGTAGTCGGCGATGCTCTTGTCGCGGTAGCGCACCATGCAGGTCTCTTCGGTGAAGCGGGCGCCCCGGCAGACCTCGCAGTTCACCTTCACGTCGGGCAGGAAGCTCATCTCGATCTTCTTCATCCCCTGGCCCAGGCATTCGGGGCAGCGCCCTTCGGCGGTGTTGAAGGAGAAGCGCCCGGGGCCGAAGCCGCGGATTTTGGCCTCGGCAGTGGCGGCGAAGAGCTTGCGGATGTCGTCCCAGAATCCGACGTAGGTGGCGGGGCAGGATCGGGGCGTCTTGCCGATAGGGGTCTGGTCCACTTCCAGGATGCGCTCGATGGATTCAAAGCCTTCGATGGATCGGCAGCCGTGGGGAGCTGGAGGCTTCTGGTCTTTTTTGAGCTGCAGCAGGGGCGCGAGGCTCCTGTGCAGCACCTCGCGGATGAGGCTGGATTTGCCGCTCCCGGAGACGCCGCTGATGCAGATGAGCCGCCCCAGGGGCAGGTTCACATCCAGATTCTTGAGATTGTTGGAAAAGGCCCCTTTTATGCGAAGTTTCGCCTCAGGTTTTGCGCTGCGGCGCTTTGTGAGGGGGTGGCGCAGGGGGTGTGCGAGAAACTGCCCGGTAAGAGAATCGGGGGCGGCCATGAGCGCCTGGAGGCTGCCCTGGGCCACGACCCACCCCCCTTCGCT
>JAAXQG010000019.1 GCA_012974445.1 Desulfuromonadales bacterium | reverse complement strand
CCCGAGATGGTCAACACCGTGGCCTGGGCCGCCAGTAACGGCGATCGTTCGGAAAACGGGGATTACATCTACGGCAAGAGGCGCCTGCGGGAGATTGACCGCCGCATCCACTTCATCACCCAGCGCATGGATGCAGCCGTGGTCGTCGACCCCGTGCAGCAGCATCAGGTGGCGCAGGGGCGCGTCCTGTTCGGTTGCACCGTAACGGTGGAGAACGAAGAGGGGCAGGAGAAGAGCTACAGCATTGTCGGTGAAGATGAGATCGATCTTCCAAAGGGGCGCATCAGTTGGGTGTCTCCCATCGCCAAGGCGTTGCTGGGGCATCGCGAGGGGGATGAGATCAGCTTCGGTACTCCCGGTGGCATGCAGGAGCTGGAAGTTGTGCAGGTGGAGTACAGGGAGCTGGACTGAAGGGGGCTGAAGATTCTGCATTCGATCGTCAATTGCTTGTGAGCAGTTTGCTTGGGATAGACTGCCCATCTTCGGCTTGAAAAGGGAAATTGTATGGGCTTCGGCAAAAAATATAAACTTATAGATCTCTTCTCCGGTTGCGGAGGGATGACCCGCGGATTTGTCGATACTGGAAGGTTCGAGCCGGTCTGGGCCAATGACTTCAACGCACCGGCCATGGAATCCTACCGGGCCAATTTCGATTCCAACGGTAGGCATTCCTTTGTGGGCGACATCGTAGATATACTGGATGATCCCGATTTTATTGTTCCCGAGGCCGATGTTGTCATCGGCGGGCCGCCCTGCCAGGGGTTTTCCCTGCTCAATAAATGCCGTCAGGATGATTCCAGACGATCTTTGTGGTTTCAATTCATGAGAATCGTAGAGCGTTGCGGCGCACGTGCAGTGGTCATGGAAAATGTTCGACAGCTTCTTACCTCGCCTGAGTTTCTCCAGATTCAGCACACCCTTTCTGAGCTTGGTTTCAAGTATATCCAGAAGCGGGTTTTGAACACCGCAGATTATGGTGTGCCTGAAATTCGACACAGGACAATAATCCTCGCGACTAAAGATACGCCTGTCTCTTTGCCTCTGCCTTCGCACGGCGACCCGGAGAAGTTTACAAATGTTGAGACCGATCTTTTTGGAATGCTTTTACCGAAACCATGGAATGATGTTCGTTCTGCAATAGGCACTCTGCCTCCACCTGTCGGAACCGAGATCAGAGAAGAACCGGCTCCGCTTGATCTTCACTTCGGGCGAAATCCCTCATCTGTCAGCAGGGAGCGCTACCGTGCGGTTCCTGCTGGGGGTAATCGTTTCGACTTGCAACGCAATCGTCCTGATATCACCCCGAACTGCTGGATTAAAAAAAAATCAGGAGGAACGGATCTGTTCGGACGACTCTGGTGGGATCGACCCTCAGTCACTATCCGCACCGAATTTTTCAAGCCGGAGAAAGGACGATATTTGCACCCGGAACAACATCGCCCCATTACCCATCGTGAGGCTGCCCGGATTCAGTCATTTTCCGACGATTTTATTTTTAAGGGTTCAAAAATAGAAATTGCCAAGCAGATCGGCAATGCTGTGCCTCCTAAGTTGTCGAAGGCTATAGCCGAAGAAATCTCCCGCTCCCTCGACGGACAAACCGATGCCTTCTATGTGAGTGAGGCGGAAGAGGTGTACAGGAAAATCAAGGTTGCAAAAGCTGTGGAGTGTAATTGAATGATATCCGGTGCTAAGCAGTTGATCACTCTATTGAAAGAGTTTGATACCGCCCCTCCTTCGCAGCTTCGCAGCAGAGTGAAATTGCTGATACCTGTCTGGGATGAATTGCGTGCACTCGGTACCTCGCTCATCCCGGGGGAAGTGGCTGTTTCTGCAAGGGAGCGCATCCTTCATTATTTACGTCAATACCCTCGTGAGATTATTTCGCATAAAGAGATCATGGTTGTTGCTGGCATCAGTGAATGGGCAAGGCGGGTCAGGGAATTAAGGGTGCAGTTCGGCTGGTCGATCATGAGCGGGACCACTGCTCGGGAAATGCTGGCGGAAGAAGAAAGTTTGGCGTCAGGAGCAACGATGCCGGATTGTTCCGGCATGAAGCCCGAAGATTATATTCTTCTCGATGAGCATCAGGACAGGGACGCTGCTTATCGCTGGAATATTGCCAATGAAATTCGAAGAAGCCGCGGGGGCTCAAAGGCCAGGATCCTTGAGTATTTACGCAGAAATGCGGGCAAGCCGGTGACCGGCGAAGAGTTGCGGTATGTGGCCCAAAATGCTGCGGAATGGGCACGCCGGGTTCGCGAACTTCGTACCGAAGACGGTTGGCCGGTAAGGTCCAGGCAAAACGGTCGACCGGACCTGCCAAATGGAAGCTATCTCCTGGAAGAAGATCGTCAAGCACCGGTTCATGATCGTCGCATTGAAGATCGAGTGCGCCGGGAGGTTTTAGTCCGGGACCGTTACCGCTGCTGCGATTGCGGCTGGAGTCGAGAAACCTGGAATGTTGACGATCCTCGATATCTTGAATTGCATCACGTTGAGCATCATGCCGCAGGCGGAGCCAATTCGGCAGAAAACCTTCTGAGTCTCTGTAATGTCTGTCATGACGTCCGACACAGAAACGTCCGAGCCTGATCGGAGTAGTAGCCGGTCAGGCGCAGAGAAACTCTTTTGCTAATCGCTCCAGAAGTCTTTCTGAGTTTTTTGTCTCACACTGCCATATGGTGGGAATCGACGGTAGCGGCATCCCAAGTGGTTTTGGTCGGGAATCCAGATTACTGTTGATTCCGGGAGTGAAGTGGAAAGAAAGGAATGTCGGGTTAATTCTACAGCGTTTCGAGGATCTGGTAATACTCCTGGAGGCTGCGGAGGGATTCCATCGTGGCTACGTACAGTACCCAGCTCAGAAGAAGAATCCCGATGGTGAGGCCGACCTTCCAGGCCCGCGAAGTCCCAGGTCGCCACCAGATCAGGGGGAGCGCCAGAGGGCCCACGCAGCCGAGGGCGATGACGATAAATGATTTTCCAAAGTACCAGGGCAGCTTTGGTCCGGTATTGCGCTGCACTGCAGAGCCCTCCAAAAATTCACCGCAATGTTTGCACTTTATGGCGGCAGCCTGAATTTCTTCAGCGCAGAAGGGACATTTCTTCATGGACGTCTCTTTTGGTTGAGGGGATAATGCACGAATCTAGCCTCCGGGCCGTAAAAAACTCTTATTTCAGTGGAGCCTGAGCATGGAACTGATCAGCATCGATTACAAGGAGAAGGTCGCCTACAGCGACGAGAAGGCCAACAAGATCGCCATCGGTGAGGGGGCGCATTCGCGCACCACC
>JAAXQG010000016.1 GCA_012974445.1 Desulfuromonadales bacterium | reverse complement strand
CGCTACGGCAAGCCTAATTTCAGTCTCACCTCCCTCGAAGGCAAGCGCATCCTGGTCTACAGTCCCGAGGCTATCGCCCGGGGGGGTGACGAACCCAAGGGATGCATGGAGGCTTTCACCCTCAACGAGCAAGACTATGTCGTCGACCACAACTGTCGATAGAGCCTGAGTTCATCCAGCTATTCCCGAAAGAAATCCTTCCGATATGAGCGAATCAAAACTCTCCACCGACCTGAATCATCTTCTGGCAAAAAGATCAGATACACCCCTTACCTTGGGAGACATCTTCGACCGGGTCGGAGACAAGGGCTTTGGTCTTCTGCTTCTGGTTCTCTCCCTGCCCAGCGCCCTGCCAGTTCCGGCACCGGGCTACAGTACCCCCTTCGGCATCCTGCTGATCATTCTGGCGTTTCAGATGATGATGGGGCGCACCAGCCCGTGGCTGCCGAAGCGGGCCCTCCAGAAGGCTATCCCCGAAAAACTGGCCAGGACCATGCTGGGAGGAGCGGCCCGTTTTTTCGGCCGCGTTGAGCACCTGGTTCGTCCCCGTTTCATGTGGTGCAGCACCCGGGCAGGACACTTCCTTCTCGGCCTCCTGGTTGCCCTGATGTCCGTCCTGATGATCTTGCCCATCCCTCTGACCAACACGGCCCCTGCCATGGTCATCTTCATAATCGGTGTCAGCCTCACCGAAGATGACGGCGCCTTCGCCCTGGCTGCCGTGGCCGCAGCCCTGGCTGCAACGGCCCTGTACGCCGGGGTGATCTGGCTCTTTTCCCTCTTTCTGGAACGTTTCAGCTGGGAGGAGCGCGATCAGTTCAAACAATGGCTCAAAGACTGGATCGGCAACCGCCTCAGCTGAAGCCCTCACCATTGAAATCACTCGGCAACATGTAGTAATTTCAATGCCACCTGGATATCAAGCATTCGAATCCCTGCCCCTCGGAGGGATTGCCCCCTGCTGTAACCAGGGGGCAATTTAATGTATTGTCAAAAAGGTTTGCCCGCCCGCACCCATGGAGATCCAAACCTTGAACATTAAGAAAAAAATCATCCTTTTGGCCCTACTGGGTTTTATGTGTTTCTCTGCTCTAAGTGCCCTGGTTTTCTATACCACTATCGATCCGACCTTCCACAGCATCGAAAGAGACGCCGCAAAAGAAAACATGGATCGGATCACTCAAAGCATCGGTACCGAACTCGAATATCTGGGCACGACCTGCAAGGATTGGGCGGCCTATGACGATTCCTACGAGTTTATGTCGACACTCTCACCCGAATATATTGAAAACAATCTAGGCACCGAAACCTTCGACATCAACAACCTGGATCTTATTTATTACTACGATCCGCAGGGCAAGCTGGTCTGGGGAGAGAACTACAATGCTGCCACCAGCCAATGGCAAGACACACCACTGATCACCAAAACCCCCGATGCCCTATTGGGCCCCTTTCTGCTCCAGGGGCTGGAGCAGGCCGAAGTAGGAATCTTCAGTGGCTCAAATGCCATCTTCAGCACTCATCAGGGCCCCATGCTGATTTCGGCCTACCCCATTCTCTCTTCCGAACTCAAAGGGCCAGCCAGAGGCGTACTGATGATGGGGCGCTTGCTGGACTCAGATCTCGTTGATTTATTTCAATCCCGCACCCGGGTGCCCTTCACCATTGAGCCCTATATTTCGCCCTCCTGGAACAGCAGGGCTTTCACGACCCAGATCACCGAACTCAGCCATCAAGGGCTGCAGCTCAAGAAGTCCATGGCCAATACGGCGGGTTCTCCTGTTTTGACCATTCTGATGCCTTTTGAACGCACCATCTGCAGCGCCGGCATCAAAAGCATGCTCATCGCCATGTCTGCCACTCTGGCTCTGGGGCTGGCGATGACCCTGGCCATGCTTTTCACGGTCAACCGGCTAGTCGTAAACCCCGTACAGCATCTCACACAGAATCTCATCGAGATTCGAACCCGAAATCAGTACTCCAGACGAGTGGAGTTTCCCAAAGCCAACGGACTGGCTACCCTGTTTAGCGAATTCAACAACCTGCTGGAGGTGGTGGATAAGCAGAATAGTGATCTCTCGAAAACCAATGAAGCCCTCAAGCGTGATCTTATGAAACGAAGAGACGCGGAAAAACAACTCAGTGAGGTGAACACCCGCCTCCTGTCCCAATCCCGCACTGACGGACTGACGCGACTGGCCAATCGACGCATGTTTGACGAACATCTGGAGCAAAGCTGGGCCAGATTGAAACGCGAAAAGGTCGTAATGTCCCTCATCATGTGCGATGTCGACTATTTCAAGAGATACAATGACAGCTACGGACATCAGGCCGGAGATGATTGCCTGAAAAAAGTGGCCCGCATTCTTAAAATAAGTGCAAGGAGACCGGACGATCTCGTAGCCCGTTACGGAGGGGAAGAATTCGTCATCCTGCTGCCCGGAGCTTCAGGACAGGATGCGATGGTCATCGCCGAACGCATACGCATGAATATCGCCGATCTGCGCATCGCCCACGAAGGTTCGGACGTCTCGCACCATGTGAGCATCAGCATGGGAATCTCATCCGTTATTCCCTCTGAGGCCATACAGGCCAAGGAGCTGGTCGAACAGGCAGACATGGCGCTGTATCAAGCCAAGAGTGACGGCAGAAACAGGGTCGTGCTTCGTCCCTGCCATAGCGCAGCGCCTCCGACCTATCTTTACACCTAAACCGAAGAACGCCCCAGGCCACTTATCGCCCCCAACCAAAGGCTTGCACCATGACCCTGTCCAATGTTGGCGTAGCTCTGGGGCTGACACTTTTCGCGGGCCTGGCCACAGGCATCGGCAGCGGGATTGCGTTTTTTGCGAAACGAACCAACTACCGCTTTTTGTCCGTCTCCACGGGCTTCTCCGCCGGAGTCATGCTCTATGTCTCTTTTGTAGAGATCTTCCCCAAGGGGGCTGCCGCCCTAATCGAAGCCTACGGCTACCCCCTGGGGCACTGGGCAAACGTGGGAGCCTTTTTTTCCGGCATCCTGCTTATCGGTCTCATCGACAGCTGGATTCCTGCGGCAGAGAACCCCCATGAAATTCACGCCGAAGAAGAGCTTGCTCCCCTGCACAATCGCAGAGCTGCGGTGCCGGACTTCTCGGAAATGACCGCCCATCCCCATCACGAGGCCGATGGTTTTCACGACCACAGCAGACCCCAGCGCAAACTGATGCGCATGGGACTGTTCATGGCCTTGGCCATCACCATCCATAACTTCCCCGAAGGACTGGCCACCTTTCTGGCCGCCCTGCACGACCCCAATCTCGGCATAGCTATCGCGCTGGCCGTGGCCCTGCACAACATCCCCGAAGGAATCAGCGTTTCGGTGCCCATCTACTACGCCACGGGCAAGCGAAGCACTGCATTTATCTACTCGTTCCTCAGCGGCATGGCCGAGCCGGTGGGAGCCGCAGTGGCCTGGTTCGGACTGCAGTGGCTGACCGGGAACGACTCCGGCGTGGTGCCGCCCCAACTAATGGGAGGGCTCTTCAGCGCCGTGGCCGGCATCATGGTCTACATCAGCCTCGACGAGCTGTTGCCCACCAGCCAGGCCTACGGCAAGGGCCACGATAGCCTCTTCGGGCTCCTGGCGGGCATGGCCGTCATGAGCCTCAGCCTGCTGCTGATGATGTAACCGCCCCCACTTTCAAAACCCTTGATCTCCCTGAGGTACAATGTAGAAAAGGGAGCTGGACGATGAAACCTTTCGTAATCACACTAATAATGCTGGCAATATTTCTGCTGCCCGGCATTTCTGCACTGGCGGATCCCGTTAGACTTGAAGCGCGCCCTGCGGTACTCATTACGACCTCATTTGACCATCAGCAGGACAGCCGCAACTTCTTGCAGACCCGAGGAGGCAGACGAGGGCACAATGATCACAGCTTCCGTGGCTGGTCCCGCCACGACGACCGCTTCTTCGATGACCACCGGTGGCGGGGCAGAGTTCGATTCAGAGACCATTTCCTGTTTGACCGTCATCTGCGCTTCGATGATCACGGGGGGAGCTTCCGCACACAAATCTGCCTGAAAGAAGGAGCCCTTCGGGTCTGCTTCAACAACTTCTTTCCTCGTCGACGTCACTGGTAGCATTCGAAGGGGGGGGGGAGAGTCAAAAACACGGCAACACCCCCAAGCCTTGCGGAGAAAAGAATTTATTTCGTCTGGATAGACTTCGTTGTGGCAGATGCTGTTTTGAGATAACGGCCGAGTTCATAGTCTACGTTCTTGATGTGAGAGACAATCCACTTGAGAAGGAGATGGGTCGCCTGTGAAGCAAGTGCATGAGAGGGCCCCTTGGTGGCCAGGTCTTGCTTCAAATTCTCCAACCGGCTGATGAAAATCTGGTGTTCCTTGCGATGATGTTCCGATCCCGGATAACCGTATAACCTCATCAGATCATCCTCCGCCCTGAAGTGCCGGAGACTGTAATCATCAAGGAACTCTATCAGCTCGGAGACCTGTTTATCCTGCCGACTTTCCTGAAAAGCTTCCACGAGTTCCTCCAAAGATTGAAAGAGTTCCTTGTGTTGTTCATCCAAGGCTTCCACGCCTACCGAAAGCTTCTCATCCCACTTCAGTACCATGATAACGGCCCCAATCTTCTGAGTTAATCCGAGAGTCTAAAATGCCCCTCACAGCCCAAGAGGACGGTACCGCATAACCATTTCCTCTCCACATGCCGTACAAACATCCTCTTTCTTCAGCTTAGCTTTTTTGATGGAGAAATCCAGAGATCCCGCTGAGTCGGCAGCAAGACGGAATACCTCCTTCCGGAAGCAGGGCCGAGGGGAGACTTTTCCGTTGGCAAATTCTCCTTCGGGGACACTCAAAAACCTGAGATCCCCCTCTTTAATTCTGACCTGAATATTAATTCAGAAAAGAGGAAAAAAGAAAATAACACCACAGATCAACCGGTTTGACTTGGTCACAAAAAGCGATATTCCTTGAATAGGTGGGAGAAGGCAAGAAAGGAGAAGATCAGATGAAAACCATCTTCATAACCATGTTAGCGATGATGTTGAGTGCTGTTTTCGCTGCCGTTTCATTTGGCGGCTACGGTATGGACTACTCGGAACCTGAAGCCGTGGATACCGGAGACAACGCGGGGGTAGTGTCCGCCACATCCGGCGGATTCGTTGGGATGGAGGTGAAAAACGTTCAGGGTGAGACCATAGGCCAAATTACAGATCTGATCATGGACGAGAAAAGCGGTGACATCAGCCTGGCCGTGATCTCCGGGGGGGAAACCATGAGTGCGAGCGGTAAGAGTTTCACCGTCCCCTTCGCTGCATTTGAGCCTGGCATCGAGGTGGAAACACTTCAACTGACCGTGGATGAAAGCCTGCTGGCCAACTCTCCGGTACGCGAAACTGGCATGTCCAACGGTGAGTTCAGCCGCAGTCTTCAGGAATATTATGGTTTGGCTCCCCAGTGGGACGAGGCAGAAAAAGCCTTGGATACAAAAGGTGGAGCAGAAAAGAAGATGATGGAATAGAGCAAACACAACATCAAGTGCAGACCCGTCGTGAAGCCTTCTTTCCCAGGGTCTGGAAAGCTGCCACCCAGGCAGCTTTTTCTTTAAGCTCTCAGCGGATTCAATTACGAGCAAGCCCGGTGAGACGAAGAAGCTCCCTGTTGTCGGCAAGAGTGCGGGGGAGTATGACAGTGACGCCGTACCCCTGCTCAGGCAGCGGCCCTTCCCCTTCGAGCATTTCGATGATGTCCCTGAGATGAGCCATCCCTATGGTGAAGATCGCCCGACGACTGCAGATACGCCCGGACTCAAAGGCCTCTTCCACCACCCCGGGAATGTTGCGTACCATAGCCTCGGTACGTTTTTTCTGGGTGGCAACAAGTTCTGCCATGCTCTCCTCGACTCCACCATCTATCGTCTGCTCAAGGAGCCGCCGCACCTCCCCGTAGAGCCCCCTGTCCTCCACCTGCCCCAGCCGGATGTTGCAATAGCTTTTGAGCAGCATATCGGCATTGACGAAACGTCTGGTATCGCTCAGCCTGTTCAGCAGGGTCTGATTATCCAGATGGGCGGGCTCGGCTGCCGGGGATATTGATCCAGCCGAAGAGATGTCTTTTTTCCTGAGATACCCCTCGGGAAGCAGCAACTCAACATTACGCTGCCCCAACAGCCATTCGCCGATACGGTAGATTTCAATCTGGCTCCTGAGCGTATCAGGACCGTTCTCCCCCGTGACTGCGCTGCGGTGACTCTGGCCGACGATATAGATCTGCCCGGGAAACCGCTCTCCCTGCCGGTAGATGATGCTCCCATACTCATCGGGCAGCCCCGGCTGGGTCAGCGAGGGCTGAAGAGGATGAGACTTCAACCGGTGCCCTCCCTCCCTAGCAAGAGCGGCACGGGGAGAAAGCCCGGCAAGGGCAATCAGCAGCAGAAGCGGGGGAAGAAGCCTCAGGGCAACTCGCAATGCGAACATAGGTTCCTTTTTCCTGTTGCAAAAGGATGTTAAGGGGTCGGAAAAACAGCTCAGAAGATGGTCCGCCCTCTAGGGGGTGGCGAAAACAAGCAGGATTTGTTTATTTTGCCCCAACTCGCACTTTTGAAACAAGGGGGGCAAAGACGGTTTCCGCAGAGGGAAGTCGCAGCCCGTGCCCTCTTCGACTTGACAATTGCCCCGGATCATTGAAGAATCCTCAGGCTTTCGTTTTATCCAGCCAACAGCCTTCAGGAAGAGCCGCCATGACTAAGCTCCGCCCCCTCAAAATCCTCTTTACCGCCTCCGAGGCTACGCCCTTCGCCAAGGAAGGGGGACTGGCCGACGTGGCGGGATCCCTGCCCAAAGCCCTGGCCGCCGCAGGTCACGACGTCCGGATGGTGATGCCGCGCTATTACCGCATCGATCGCACAAAACTCCATCCCGTACCGGGAGCTCTCAGCCTGCCCATGGGCCAGGCCGGACAGCACTGGGGGCGCTTCTTCGAGGGGCAGCTTCCCGGCAGCAGCGTACCGGTCTACTTTCTCGATCACGAAGACTATTTCGGCCGCGACAGTCTTTATCAGGAAAACGGCGAAGGCTTCGCCGACAACGATCAGCGTTTTATCTTTTTCAGCAAAGCCTCTCTCGAGCTGTGCAAACTGATCGACTTTACTCCCGACGTCATCCATGTCCACGACTGGCACACCTCAGCCATCCCCGTGCTGCTTAACACTCTGTATCGTCATGACCCCTGGGTGGGCGAGGCAGCCTCGCTGCTGACCCTTCACAACATGCAGCATCAGGGAAACTTCCCCAAGGAGGCAATGAATCTGCTGGGGATCGACTGGGCCCACTTCAATCACCTGGAGCTGGAGGCACACGATCGGGTCAACCTGCTCAAGGGGGGAATTTATCACGCCACGCTGCTCAACACCGTGAGCCGGGGCTATGCCATGGAAATCCAGACGCCTGAGCATGGTTTCGGCCTCGACGGAGTGCTGCGCGAGCGCAGAGAGGATCTCCACGGCATTCTCAACGGTGTGGATTACCAGGAATGGAATCCCGAGACCGATCCGCTCATACCCGCCCATTTCGACCGCCTGAATCTCTCGGGCAAAGCCAGGTGCAAGGAGATTCTTCAGCAGGAGATGGGGCTGCCCCAAAAACCGGACGTTCCCCTCATCGGATTTGTGGGACGACTGATGAAACAGAAAGGGGTCGACCTGCTGGCCGAGGCGATGCCGAAACTGATGGAGCTGGACATACAGATCGTGCTGCTGGGCAACGGCGAGCCCTGGTCACACTTCTACTTCGGCGACATGGCGGCGCAGTTCCCCGACAAGTTCGCCTGCCGCATCGGCTTCGACAACCGTCTCGCCCACCGCATCGAGGCCGGCAGCGATCTCTTCCTGATGCCGTCTCGCTTCGAGCCCTGCGGCCTCAACCAGATGTACAGCATGGCCTATGGAACCCTGCCCATCGTTCGGGCCTGCGGGGGACTGGACGACAGCGTGGAAAACTTTGATGAGACCACCGGCAGCGGCACCGGCTTCAAGTTCCAGGACGTCACGGCCGGGGCCCTGTTCGACACCGTTGGATGGGCCGTACATACCTACTACAACCGCCCCGAGGCCTTTCACCGCCTGATACGACAGGCCATGGCAAAACGCTTCAGCTGGGAGGAATCAGGCAAAGCGTACTACGAGCTCTACCTCAAGGCCATAGACCGAAAGCGTGGCTGATGCCCCTCATCCGTTACTACATCACCGGCCACGGCCTGGGGCACGCCAGTCGCTCATGCCTGATCATCGAAACGCTCAGGAAACGACACCCGGCAATAGACGTCGGGGTGGTATCCAGCGCCCACAGCCTGCTCAGATTCCCTACCCCGACCTGATTCGCGCCGCCGATGTGGTCGTCACCAAGCCGGGCTACGGCATCGTCTCGGAGGCCATCCTGAACGACACGGCAGTTCTCTATACAGACCGTGGCAACTTTCGGGAACAACCCCTGCTCGAAGAGGCCCTGCGCCTCTACACCCGCTCGCTCAAACTCGACCATCAATCCCTTCTTGATGGCTCCTGGGCACCCTACCTCGAGTCACTCATGGCACAGCCCCGCCCAGAAAAGGAAATTTCCGCCGGGGGGGAAGTTGTTGCTGCTGAACGCCTGGCCGGGTTCTGCCTCTGATTTCCAGTGTTGCAGGCTGTGCCAGCACAGGCACGGCCACTTTGACCCAGAAGGGACGCCAAACGGGTCACTCTGTCCCTGCCCCCTTTTCCTTATCATCGGAATGCCAAACCCCAAGGGCACGAGGCACCAACACAACCCACCGTTATTGCAAGTTATTTATTAGAAAAAACCCTTCCCCAGCGTTTTTGGCAACTCCCTTGCTAACTGTATACGTCAGCGCCGAACATCAATCACCTGAAACACATAGAAAAAGGAGCCAAGCCATGGGAAAGTCTGTCAACAATCCGAAAAAATTTATTATCTCCTGCCGCGTCAGTGACGAGGAAATGCAGCACCTGCAGAACATTGCCGACGAGGCAGGCACCAACATCTCATCTCTGCTGCGCCGCAGCATCGAACTGCTTCAGCAAACCGGACAGATGCACTGCGCCAACGCCTGAACCGCTCCATCACAATTCGCACGACCAAAGGGCCCCCTGAGGGCCCTTTTTTCATCTCCAGCCCTTCCACGAACAGCCCTGCACCGGGCATCTGAATCCTTGACATACTCCCCGATTTTGCTAGTTTAGTCCGCTCACTTATCAACTGATCGGCGCTGGCCCAAGCGGAGGATTTTCATGGATTACAAAGAGACTCTCAATCTGCCCGAAACCGACTTCCCCATGCGGGGCAATCTGCCCCAGCGCGAGCCCAAGATGCTCGAGGCCTGGAAGGCGATGGACCTCTACGGCAAGATCGAGAGCGCCGCGAAGGACAAGCCGACCTTCATTCTCCACGATGGCCCTCCCTACGCCAACGGCCACACCCATATAGGGCACGCGCTGAACAAGATCCTCAAGGACATCATCATCAAGAGCCGCCGCATGCAGGGGATGCGCGCGCCCTATGTGCCCGGCTGGGACTGCCACGGCCTGCCCATCGAGCTGATGGTAGATAAGAAGCTGGGGAAGAAGAAACGGGAGATGACCAAGGCGCAGGTCCGCAAGGAGTGCCGCGCCTACGCACGAGAGTGGGTCGACATTCAGAGCGCCGAGTTCGAGCGCCTGGGAGTACTGGGGCAGTGGGACGAACCCTACCTCACCATGAACTACCCCTACGAAGCGGCTACCGCCCGGGAGCTGGCTCGCTTTGCAGAGCGCGGCGGCCTGTACAAGGGGAAGAAACCGATTCACTGGTGTTCCTCCTGCGTCACAGCCCTGGCCGAGGCCGAGGTGGAGTACGCCGACCACAAATCCCCCTCCATCTATGTCAAATTTCCCTTCACAGGTGAGCTGCCCTCGGGACTCGACGCTCTTTCCGGCAAGAAACTCAGCTTCGTGATCTGGACCACTACCCCCTGGACCATCCCCGCGAATCTGGGGATCTGCCTGAATCCCGAGCTGCCCTATGTGGCGCTGGCGACAGGGAACGAGGTGCTGGTGGTGGCCGAAGGACTTGCGCAGCAGGTCTGCAAGACTCTGGAGATCGAAGATGCGCAGGAACTCTGCAAAATCGATCCTCTGGCCTTCGAAAACAAGAGCTGCCGCCACCCCTTCTATGATCGCAACTCACTGATCATTCTGGGTGACCATGTCACCCTCGAAGCCGGTACGGGCTGTGTTCACACTGCTCCCGGTCACGGTGTGGATGACTACAAGGTAGGCCTCAAATACGGTCTGGAAATCTACAACCCGGTCAACGACTACGGCAAGTACCACGCCGATCTGGAACTCTTCGGCGGCATGAAGATCGAAGATGCCAACGCCGCGGTCATCGAAAAGCTCACGGAGGTGGGCGCCCTGCTGCAGGCCAGAAACATCAGCCACAGCTACCCCCACTGCTGGCGCTGTAAGAAGCCGGTCATCTTCCGGGCCACGGAGCAGTGGTTCATCTCCATGGAATCCAACGAGCTGCGCAGCAAGGCGCTGGAACATATCAACGACGTTCAGTGGGTCCCAGGCTGGGGCAGGGAGCGTATCCACGGCATGATCGCCAACCGCCCCGACTGGTGCATCAGCCGCCAGCGCAGTTGGGGGGTTCCCATCACCGTCTTCTATTGCGAGAAGTGCGGCGAAGCGCTTGCCGACGGCAAAATCATGCACCACATCGCCGACCTCTTCGAGAGCCATGGCAGCGACCTCTGGTACGAGAAGCAAGCCTCCGAGCTGCTCCCCGAGGGAACCTGCTGCGCAAGTTGCGCAGGCGCTGACTTCACCAAGGAGAGCGACATTCTGGATGTCTGGTTTGACTCGGGCGTCTCCCACGCCGCGGTGCTTGAGCAGCGAAAAGAGCTTTCAAGCCCGGCGGATCTCTACCTCGAGGGCTCTGACCAGCATCGCGGCTGGTTTCACTCCAGCCTGCTGGCCTCCGTAGGTACCCGCGACCGGGCCCCCTACAAGGCCGTACTCACCCACGGTTTCGTGGTGGACGGCAACGGCAAGAAGATGTCAAAGAGCCAGGGCAACGTAGTTGCCCCCGAAACGGTCATCAAGAAGTACGGTGCCGAGATCCTGCGCCTCTGGGTCGCCGCCCAGGACTACCGCGACGACATCCGCATCAGCGACGAGATCCTGCAGCGCCTCTCCGATGCCTACAGGCGCATCCGCAACACGGGCCGCTACATCCTGGGCAACCTGGCGGGTTTCGATCCGGCCACCGACCTCGTTTCTCACGCCGACATGCTGGAGATCGACCGCTGGGCCCTCTCCAAGCTCGAAGGACTCATCGATCGGGTCGAAAAGGCTTACAATCAGTACGAGTTTCACGTCATCTACCATGCGGTGCACAACTTCTGCTCCGTGGAGATGAGCTCTTTCTACCTCGACGTACTCAAGGACCGGCTCTACACCGCTCCCACCGGAAGCTTTGAGCGCCGCAGCGCTCAAAGCGCCATGTACCTGATCCTCGATGCCCTGACCCGAATCACAGCACCGGTGCTTTCCTTCACTGCCGAGGAACTCTGGGCGAGCCTGCCCGGAGAACGCGAAGAGAGCGTCCACATGGCGAGCTTCCCCCGTTTCGAGCAGAAGCTGCGCGACCCCGAACTCGAGGAGCGTTACGCTCAGATCCTGGCCGTGCGAACCGACGTCTCCAAGGCGCTGGAGCTGGCCCGGGGGGAGAAGCGCCTGGGGCAGTCGCTGGAGGCGAAGGTGGTTCTTCAACCCACCGAGGGCACCCGCGAGCTGCTCGTAAGCTACAGGACTGAGCTGGCGAGCCTGTTCATCGTCTCGGCCGTAGAACTGACCGACAACCTTGAAAATGGCCTTGAAGCCGAAGAGGTCAAGGGGCTCAAGGTGCGCATCGACCGGGCCGAAGGTGAGAAGTGCGAACGCTGCTGGATGTTCTCCACCGGCATCGGAGAGGCTCAGGAACATCCGACCCTCTGTCCCCGCTGCGCCAGCGTACTCAGCGCCTGAGCCAAAGGAATTTACGGATCGTGAAATACGTTCTTTTCTCCATCATCGCCGCCCTGAGCCTGGTGTTCGATCAGCTCACCAAACTCTATATCGACGGAAACTTCCGTCTCTATGAGTCGGTGAGCGTCTTTGAGAACTTTTTCCACATTACCTATGTGCGCAACCCCGGGGCGGCCTTCGGCATGCTCTCGAGCAGCCCCTGGCGCGTCCCATTTTTCCTCACGGTGGCCTCCGTCGCCTCCCTGGGCATTCTCTGGTACCTGCACAAGAGCGAGCCCCGTGACCGCTGGCTCCACGGCGCCCTGGGGCTGATCTTCTCCGGGGCCGTCGGCAATCTCATCGACCGGGTGCGTCTCGGAGAAGTCATCGACTTTCTGGACGTCCACTGGTACCAGTACCACTGGCCCGCCTTCAATGTCGCCGACTCGGCCATCTCCGTCGGAGTCGGCATACTGATCGTCCACACCTGGATTCAGGATCGGGCCGAAAAACGAGCCCGAGAGAATAATCCCCCGAGTTGAAAAAAGGCCCCCGCTTCCCATGAAAGCGGGGGCCTTTTTTCTTTATCCCGCCAATGCCTCTCTCCACCCTTCCATGGCTCATCCTTGAAAGCCGATAGCTGCAAAAACCACCTTCTTGCCCTCCAGCAAAATGCCTATAGACTGCAAGTACACACTGGACACACCAAAGCTCACCGCCCCAACGCGTAATCTTAACTAAGCCCAGAATGACTGCTCCGGCTCAGTTTCGAGCTATAGTAAAAAAATGGAACCGAGGAGGCAAAAATGAATAAAAAAACCACCATTGCTTTGATCGCCCTGATGCTGCTGAGCGCCTGCGCTACCCCCCCCACCAAGACCCAACAGGGAGCCGTCATAGGCACAGGGATCGGGGCTGCGGCAGGAGCTGGACTGGGTCAGGCCATCGGTGGAGATACGCAAGCGACACTGCTTGGGGCGGCCATCGGTGCGGCCGTGGGCGGATTTACCGGAGGGGGAGTCGGGCGGTACATGGAGATGCAGGAAAGCGCCATGCGTCAGGCGCTCATCGGTGTCGAGGGTGCCAACATTCAGAGAAACGCCGACCTGCTGGCGGTCTCTTTCAAGTCAGATGTCCTCTTCGGGGTCAATTCCTCGGCCATGAAAGCCGGAAGCTACAGTGAGATCAGCCGGGTTGCAGGGGTGCTCAACCAGTATCCCCAGACCAACATCATGATCGCCGGTCACACGGACAGTTCCGGGGCTGAAGACTACAACCTGAGACTTTCCCAGCAACGGGCCAATGCGGTAAAAAATGCGCTCATCGGTCAGGGCGTTTCAGCATCGCGCATAAACGCCATCGGCTACGGCGAAGCGATGGCCATCGCCGACAACAGCACTGCCCAGGGGCAGCAGCTCAACCGCAGGGTAGAAATAACCATCACTCCGCTTTGACGGGCAGTCAAGAATAAGGTTCTCGATCCTTACAACAAATGGCCTCTGTCTCGACGAAGGACCACGGGGCACAGAGAAACGCCCCCGGAGCTATTGCTGCCGGGGGCTTTCATATTGACCAGAAAAAACCAGAGAGAATCAAACCGCGATGCTCAACTGCGATCCCGGCACCAGAGTTTCCCCCCCGCCTGTGTTACGCTCAAAAGCCGGAAGCAAATTGCGGACTCTGGTCTCCACCTCAGCGCGCCCCTTTTCCGGGGTACGGTTTCCTTGCTTTCCCTCTGTTGATACCGATGCCTTATCTTCCCCCTCCGGGGTCACCTGGACCTGATCATTCTGCAGCTCAACCCTGGCACTGGCTTCCATGGATGAGGCCTGGGCAGCGACGGAAAGATCGGTCGGAGAGGGTTGGGCCGGAGCCAGTGCTGCCCTTCGGATCTGCTGGGCCTTTTCGATGGTGGCCTCAGGATCACCGGAAACAGCAGAGGTATCGATGCCGACTTCTCCCCCCACAGCGTAACGACCACCGTCAGGGCCGGACTCATAGGTAAATGAGGGCGATCCGGCCAGCGCCCCGCCGACTGCGGCATGGGCTGCCTCATGGGTTCTCACTTCCCTGTCACGTTTAACCAGTTCCTGGATCTGACGCGCTTCGTCGCTGATCTTGACGGTATCAGTCCCGGAGGGCTGCTGAGGGGCAGGGGAGTCTTGCGACACCGGAGCCTGTCCATCCTGCGGCACCACAGGGCGAAGCCTGTCCAGATCATTCGGTGAATATACCCCGGAGGCGGGGGACGAAGAGGAGGCACTGCGACTGAATTGGTCGGGGGTCGATTTAGATGAGTAGAGTGATCCCAAAGGCGATCGGCCCCACGGGCGATCAGGAACCAAGTGCCGCCCCCAACGCGTCGATTAGCCTCAGATTCTCCCGGTCAGTGCGTACCGCCACTCGCAACCAAGCATCATCCAGGGGGATAAAATCGGTACAACTGCGAACCAGCATCCCCTGGGGATAGAGTCGCGCGGCGACCTCGCTCCCCAGAACCCCCTGGGGCAGGCGCAGCAGCAGATAGTTAGCCTCGCCGGCAACGACTTCGCAACCCAGTCGTGTCAGTCCCGCAGAGAGAATCGAGCGCAGCTGGGCGATTTCTTCAAGGGTTCTGTCACGATAGTCGCCAAGAGGCAGGCAGGCTCTAGCCGCAAAGAGGGCCGGGGTCGACAGGGACCAGGGCAGCATGGCAGCCTCAAGACGCAAGACCAAGGGCTCAGAGGCGGCCAGATACCCGATACGCAAACCCGGCACGGCATAGAATTTGGTCATGGAGCGCAGCACCAGCAGGTTGGGATGGTCGCGGACCTCCTCGATGACGGATCGCTCGGGGCAGAAATCCACGAAGGCTTCATCCAGCATCAGGGTCGCGCGCCCCTCCAACCTGGTGGCCAGCTCTCGGACGATATGGGGGGGAATCCCCACCCCCGTGGGATTGCCGGGGTTGGCGAGAATCACCAGATCAGTTTCGCATGACAGACTGGAGATCAGCGCCTCGGGATCGAGAGCGAAGCCCTGCTGCGGACTCAGGCAGAAACGATCAACGACGCAGCCAGCAAGAGATAACGCCCGGGCATATTCTCCGAAGGCGGGGCATACCACCAGCGCCCGGCGGGGACGCAGCACCCGGGGGATCAGATAGATCAGCTCGGTGGAGCCGGAGGCGGGAAGCAGACAGGGCCCGGGCAGCCGGTGGTGCACAGCCAGATCCCGGCGCAGGGAGGCCGCATCGATTTCAGGGTAGTGCACAGCCTCATCCAGAGAGGCAACCACCGCATCGCGAACCTCAGGGGGCATCCCCAGGGGATTGATGCTGGCGGAGAAATCAAGGATCTGCGCAGGGGAAACCCCCAGCTCCTTTGCAGCACGGGCGACTCCGCCACCATGAACGATCTGACTCATAAAAACAGTCCTTGCAGCGCGCCCATCACCAGCAGGGCAAGAAAGGTTCCCAGGTAGAGCAGGCGGATCATCCCTCGATAGCTCTCGATACTCAGGGGGGAGATGTCATCACCCAGAGTGGGTTTGGTCTGGATCCGTCCGAAATAGACGCAGTCGCCCCCCAGCTGAATACCCAGGGCGCCCGCCGCGGCGCTCTCGGGAAAACCCGCGTTGGGACTTGCGGTCTTGCGGGCATCGCGCAGCATGAGACGCCAGGCGCCCCGGCTATTCAGGCGCAGCAACCAGGCCGCAGCCACGAAGAGCAGTCCTGTCAGGCGGGAGGGGACAAGGTTAAGCAGGTCATCCAGGCGGGCCGAGGCCCATCCCAGTTCCCGGTATTTTTCGTTCTTGTAGCCCACCATGGAATCCAGGGTGCTGGCCGCCTTGTAAATCATGGCCAGAGCGGGCCCCCCGAGGAAGAGATAGAAGAGGGGCGCGATAACCCCGTCTGAGCTGTTCTCGGACACCGTCTCGATAAGTGCTCGCAGCACCCCCTGCTCGTCGAGCTGCGAGCAGTCCCGACTGACCAGCATGGAGAGTTCGAACCTAGCTCCCTCCAGATCCCCCGCATCTAAGCTGCGGATAACCTTAGAGCTCTCCCGGTGCAGCCCCCGCAGCGCAAGGCAGCTCCAGGCCATGATCAAGGCCGTCAGGGCGCCGATCAGGCTTCCCAAGGCAGCGCCCAGAGAGAGTATCAGGCTGGACACGAGGGCCGTGACCACAAGAGTCCCGGCGCAGAGAATCACTCCGGCGATCCGCCCCGGAAAATACATCCCGGCGAGCCAGCCCTCCAGGCGGCGTATGAGCCTGCCGATGTAAACCACGGGATGCGGCAGACCTCTAGGGTCTCCCAGAATCAGATCCAGCCCTAGGGCGCAGGCGACCAGAACAAAGCTCATGCTCTAGCGGCTGCAGCTGTAAGCAGACGCAGGATGGGCTCAAGGTTCAGGTGCGTCTCCATATGGTCGGCAAGGCGGTCGAGCTCGGTTTCGAGCTCAGAGCCCTTTGCCGGTTGGGGCAGCTCCAGCCCCTTCCCCTCAAAGATCGGCGCAAGCAGAGCGCGGCAGAAATCCTGCCCATCGAACAGGCCGTGAAGGTAGCTGCCCCAGACGCGCCCTTCGGCACAGAGGGCTCCGTCCTCAATCTCCACATCCGCTGCACCGCGCCTGCGAATCCTGAACATCGGTCGAGCCTGAGCTCCCAGAGTCGTGTGTCCCAGATGGATCTCATAGCCCTTGATCGAAGGGATTGCCCCGAACCCTGCAGCATCGGCTCCGGCCAGAGTTTCTGCCTCGCAGAGATGGGTCTGTTTCCCCGACTCAAGCACCGTCTCGACATCGAGCAGTCCCAGTCCGTCCATACGTGGGATTCCCGACTCCATGGACTCGGGATCGAGAATCAGACGCCCCAGCATCTGGTATCCGCCGCAGATTCCGAGGATGCGCCCCCCCGCCTGATGAAATTGAAGAATCGCATCAAACAACCCGTTCTCGCGCAGATGGGCCAGATCGGAGAGAGTACTTTTGCTGCCGGGAAGAATCAGCAGATCAAGGCCCTCCAGCTCATGGGGGCGCTCCACATAGCAGAGCCCTACCTCCGGCCAGCGCTCCAGCGCATCAAAATCGCTGTAGTTCGAGATACGCGGCAGTCGCAGCACCCCGATGCGGACGGAAGCATCAGCCCTGGGAACCTTCTTTTTCTTCTCCAACGCCAGCGAATCCTCCTCGGGCAGATCGAGAGGAAGCCAGGGCAGGACCCCGAGCACAGGCACCCCGGTACGGTCTTCGATGAGAGCAATGCCTGAATCAAGCAGCGCCTTTTCCCCACGAAACTTGTTGATCACAATCCCCTTGATCTGGGCACGCTCAGTGGGAGTCAGCAGTTCCAGGGTTCCGACGACCTGGGCGAAAACGCCCCCCCGATCGATGTCGGCCACCAGAATCACCGGAGCTTTGGCCATGGCGGCGGCCCGCAGATTGGTGATGTCCGTCTCACGCAGGTTCACCTCAGCGATACTTCCCGCCCCCTCCATCACCACCAGCTCATGTCGGGCACTAAGACGGCCGAAGGATTGCTCAACGAACGCAAAGGCCTCATCCTTGTAGGCGTGGTACTGACGCACCTCCATGTTGGCCACCACCTTGCCCTGAATGATGACCTGGGAGCCCGTTTCAGAGTTGGGCTTGAGCAGCACCGGGTTCATGTCCGTGTGGGGCGCAAGGCCGCAAGCCGCAGCCTGCAGGGCCTGAGCCCGGCCAATCTCCCCGCCATCAAAGGTGACGGCCGAGTTAAGAGCCATGTTCTGCGCCTTGAAGGGGGCCACGTCATAACCCCGGCGGAGCAACAGTCGGCAGAGTCCGGCGGTCAGCACACTCTTGCCCACATCCGATCCTGTGCCCCCGACAAAGAGGGCCCGGGCCGGGCCCGCTTGCGTCTCCTCGGCGGCCTTCAGGTATTTCTCACTGTATCCCCGGGGAGTGAGCATGCGGCCGCCCTCAATGCGAGTGCAGCTGTTGCCGATCATCACCAGACTGAGCATGTCGATCTCTTCCTGCTCCATCTGGCCAAGAGTCGTATAGGTGACCGACTCCCCCTCGCGGCAGGCATTGCGCACGATACCCACGGGAGTCTCAGGGCTGCGATAACGCAGCAGGATCTCCTGTGCCTCGACGATCTGAGTGGTGCGTCCCTTGCTTTTGGGATTGTAGAGGGCTGTGACGAAATCGGCCCTTCCGGCGGCATCCAGGCGACTGCGAATCAGGGACCAGGGGGTCATGAGGTCGGAGAGAGAGATGACGGCAAAATCGTGCATGAGGGGGGCCCCGAGCCGGGAGGCCGCCGCCTGCACGGCCGAGACACCGGGGACCACCTCCACCTCGATGTCCTGCCTGTCCTCCAGCAGCTCAAGCACCAGCCCGGCCATGCCGTAGATGCCGCTGTCCCCGGAGGAGATGAGCGAGACCGTCGCCCCCTTGGCTGCCTCCTCGATAGCCTCGCGGCAGCGGTCGATCTCCCGCTTCATCCCCGAGGAGAGGATGCGCTTGCCCGTAAGCAAGTGGGGGATGAGGTCGATGTAGGTCTTGTAGCCGACAATGATGTCGGAGGACAGGATGGCGCGGGTTGCCGCCGGGGTACAGTGATCGGGGCCGCCGGGGCCTAGGCCGATGCAGTAGAGTTTTGCGATCATAAGTTCGTATCTATTCCATAAACCGTAGGCGTAGGGTGGGCATGGCCCACCACTCGAATTGTTAAATGATTGATGCTTGTCGGGATTTCGCCCCGGCGGGCGACAGAACCGGGTGCGTTTTTTTCCTACTTTTTGGCCCATTTCAAAAAGCAGGTCGCCATCAAAGGGCGAGTCCCTTGGATTATTCTGGTTTCGGCCTCAAATGGTGGGCGGTGCCCACCCTACCGAGTCATCAGCGCCCCAAGAAGGTTTCGGCCCCGGAAGTACGCGACCGCAAGGCCACCGCCACCGTGACCGCTCCCCGCTTCTTCTTCGTCACCAGCAGATTGCAGTTGCCCGCCGAGAGCAGTGCCGCAGGCTCAGCCACCCCCGTGGCACCCACCGCCGCCATGGCGTGGGGCGAAGGCGCCGAAGGCGCGTGCGCTCCATTGAGGACCAGAGCACCATGGTACTCCACCGGGAGATTGCGACTTTTCGCAAAAGCGCTGATCCCCTCCTCATCCCTCTTGGCGTCGATGGTCGCTACGCAACCCAGACTCATGGGGGAGAGAAAAGCGGCCTTCATCACCTCATCCACCGCCGCCCCGATCTCTTGCGAACTGACGCCGCGCCTGCAGCCGATCCCCACCACAAGATCTCTGGGACGAAGCACCAGAAGATCCTCCCGTTCCTCAAGCCCGGGCAGATGACGATAGCTCACGAAAACACGCCCTACCACCGGTGCACCAAGAGCCTCGGCAAAGGTGGCGCAGCGGCGGACAAAAGGCAGATGAGCGAAGGCCCCGGATACCCGATGCTCCCGGTCTACCAGGGCGACGGGTGCGCCTTCGAGCAGCAGACGATTGAGGGTACAAATGTTCCGAACAGGCTCGATGCTCAGCCCTTCGCGCCGGGCTTGCGTGTCCCAGGCGGGCAGGTCCCGGATGTCGGTAGCGGTGGTAATCACAGCCTGAGATCCCGTTATCCCGGCCAGTTCCCGGGCCAGATCATTGGCTCCGCCCAGATGACCGGAGAGCAAACTGATGGCGAATTGCGCGGCTTCATCCATCACGACCACGGCGGGATCACTGGTCTTCGATTTCAGATGAGGGGCCAGTGTGCGGATGACAATGCCGGTGGCCATGATGCAGACGAGGCCGTCCACCCTTGAGAAGAGGGGGGGAAGCTGCTGCGAGAGGGGGATATCAAAATATCGACAGTCATCCATCTTACGGAATTTTTCCGGAAGATGGATTTCGACATGGGGAAACTCATCCCCAAGCTGGCGGGCCAGCTGGGCGCCCCCCTCGGTAATCGCGACGATGGCCAGGATCATCGAGCGGTCCGGTACCCGTGCGTGAAGGAGGGGTCGTAAAGCTTTGATTTCTCAGGAACGCCCTTTTCTCTGGCATTGAGCACTTCCCCGATGAGGATCAGGGCCTGTCGTCCGATGCCCGCATCAAGCACCTTCCCGGCGATATCGCCCAGCGTACCTTCGACGCGGCGCTCGTCGGGCCAGCTGGCCCGGGCCACCACGGCGACGGGGGTCTGCTCCGTGAAAACGCCTCCGGAGAGCAGCTCGTCCACCACCTTACCCATCATGGAGACGGAGAGATAGAGCCCGACAGTGCCGCCGATGGCAGCGATGTGACGAAGACGCTCCGTCTCGGGAACCGGAGTCCGCCCTTCGACCCGGGTAAGGATCAGGGTCTGAGAGACCTCGGGGAGCGTCAGTTCCTGTTTCAGGGTGGCAGCTGCGGCAAAAACGGCGGTGACCCCCGGAATGACGGCATAGGAGATTCCCAGAGCGTCCAGCTCTTCCATCTGCTCCTGAATGGCTCCGTAGAGCGCGGGATCTCCCGTGTGCAGCCGTACCACGGACTTGCCTTCGCCCACAGCGCGAGCCATCAGGGCGATGACCTGGGGCAGGTCCAGGCAGGCGCTGTCGTGAACCTCGCATCCTTCAGAAAGCTCTTCCAGCAGGGCGGGGTTCACTAGAGAACCGGCCCAGATGACCATCTGCGCCCTCTTCAGCGCCTTCAAACCCTTGACGGTGATCAGTTCGGGATCACCGGGGCCTGCCCCGACAAAGATAACCTGAGGCTCAGACGCCATGACTGCCCCGCTTTCGAACGATAATCATGGACAGATAGTCCAGATCTTCGGGGCGGACCCAGTCCAGCTGAGTAAAGACGTCCTCCTCAGGCAGGCCGATGCGCTTGACGTAGACGGACTGATCCTTGAGCCCCAGCTCTTCAAGCAGGGAGAGGACTTGGGGAAAAACCTTGTGAACCTTCATCAGCACCACGGTGTCGAAATCCGATAAGGTAGCTCTCAGCTTCTCTTCCTCGTAGGTAGCCGGCAAAATGGCGAGACGCTCGTCAGAGAGCCCCAGAGGCAAGCCGGCCAGCGCCGCGGCGGCATGGACCGAGGAGATGCCGGAGACGAATTGCACCGGGATTTGAGGGTCGATCTTCTGCAGTTCGATCTTCAGGTAGAGAAAGGTGCTGTAGAGCAGGGGATCGCCCAAGGTAACGAAGGCGACCTTCTTCCCCTGCTTCAACAGTTCCACGACCTCCCGGGCCGATTCGGCCCAGAACTCCCCCAGCCCCTCCTGATTCTTTTTCATCGGATAGACCTGCTCGATGATCATCTGACGGGTCTCGTCCAGATAGGGGGCGGCGATTTTGCGGGCGATAGAGCCGCTGGAGCGGTCTCCCACGGGGGCGATAACCACATCGGCCTCACGCAACAGACGCACCCCTTTAAGGGTGAGTAGTTCGGGATCTCCGGGGCCTACTCCGATGGCGACGACAGGTGGGTACATGAAGATCCTATTCCTTGGTGGCCGTCAGGATGTAGACGGGATTGAAGGCCTCGAACATCTTGTAATGGGTCAGGGCGCGGGTGCGCGAGACGTTGATGCAGGTGACTTCCACATCGTAGCCTGCATTATCGAAATATTCGGTGGCGGAGGTCAGGGTATCGAGGGTAATGGCGTTGACCACGATGCGCCCTGCGGGCAGCAGACGGACGTCCACGGCCTCGAGGATCTCCCAGAGGCGACCGCCGGAGCCGCCGATGAAAACACGATCAGGATCGGGAAGGGTCTCCAGGCAGTCGGGAGCCTCCCCTTCGATGAGGGTGACGTTGCGGGCGCGGAATTTGCCCAGGTTTTCCTTCAGGAACCCCAGATACTCGGGATTGCGCTCCATGGCGTAGACCCGACCGTTGGGCAGCAGATGATCGGCCTCGATGCTCACCGAGCCGCTTCCGGCCCCGATGTCCCAGAGGCACATGTCGTGGCGCAGACGCAACTTGGCCAGGGTCACGGCCCTCACCTCTTCCTTGGTGATCAGGCTCTTGAGGGTGCTGAACTCATGATCCGGAATCCCAAGGGTGGGATAGGGCTCCTCAATGCCGGTCTCGAATTCGCGCACCAGAATAAGGACGTTGAGGGCAGCCGCATCGATCTCCAGCAGTCCCTTGACGTTGGTGTGACGGATGCGCTCGTCCTCCATCCCCAGATTTTCGCATAGGTAGGCGGCGAAGCCCTCCTGACCGCGATCGATCATCTCCCGGGCGATGATCCGGGGGGTATTCTTAGCGTCGGTGAGCACGGCGGCCTTGTCGTTGGCCACGATGCGATCCACGGCGTCCTTGAGGCTCCGGCCGTGGGCGCTGATAAAGACGGCGTCGTCCCAGGGCTGCCCCAGACGGGCAAAGGCGTACTGCACCGAGGTGACATTGGCGACGAACTCCAGCTCCTCGTCAGGGAGGTTACGAAGCAGATAGCGCCCCACGCCGAAGAAGAGGGGGTCGCCCGAGGCCAGCACTACGGCGCGCCCGTCGAAATGACGAAGCCGCTCCACCATTTCTCCCAGGTTTGTACCGATCTCCAGCTTTTGTCCCGGGAAATCGGGGAAGAGTTCAAGCAAACGGTCACTGCCGATGAGCAGACCGGCCTCCTCGATGAGATCGAGTGCCCTGCCGCTGAATCCTTCCTGCCCTTCGACTCCCGCACCTATGACGTGAATCCGTTTCATGATCAAAGTTCCCCCGTTGGCTGCGTGGGCCAGTCGCCGAAGCGCCCCGCAAGCTGTCCATGGTATCCGGCAAGTAATATGCGTATCCGGGCTCC
>JAAXQG010000010.1 GCA_012974445.1 Desulfuromonadales bacterium | reverse complement strand
AGGTAAAATCACCGATTCCCCTGCAACAAAAGGAGACCCGACCGTGCAGAAACCTCTGGTCATCAGCATGGGCGACCCCACCGGAGTCGGCCCTGAAATCATCCTCAAAGCCCTGCAAAGCCAGGAGCTTAAAATAGAGACCCCCCTGCTTATCGCCGGAGATCTGGCCGTTCTCAAACGCGCCGCCGAAACTCTCGGCATTTCGATGAAGACCGAAGAAGCCTCGGGCCTTGCGACCCATCGCCTTACCGTAGGCGACAGGCACTGCCTGCTGCACAACCTCACCGATCTTCCCGCTGAATCGCTGCGCTACGGCGCCCCGGATCAGGCCTGCGGCGAGGCCATGGTGCGCTACATCGAATGGGGGCTGGAGCTCTGCCAGAAGGGCGAGGCGTCGGCTCTGGTGACCTGCCCCATCAACAAGGCGGCCATTCGGGAGGCGGGGTTCGACTTTCCGGGGCATACGGAACTGCTTGCTCAGCGCTGTGGGGTGGAGAAGGTGGTGATGATGCTTGCGGGGCCGAGGCTTCGGGTGGCGCTGGTGACCACCCATCTGGCGCTGGCGGACGTACCCAAGGCGCTATCCACCGCCGAGATTCTGGAGACCATCCGCATCACGGACCGCTTCCTCAAGAGCCAGTTCGGCATCGAACGTCCGCGCCTTGCGGTGCTGGCCCTGAATCCCCACGCGGGGGAGGGGGGGCACTTCGGAGACGAGGAAGGGCGGTTGATCCTGCCGGCCATCGAGGAGGCCAGAGCTGAGGGGATCGACGCCAGCGGGCCCCACAGCGCCGACACCCTCTTCCATTTTGCCCTGCAGGGGCAGTATGACGTGGTGATCTGCATGTATCACGACCAGGGGCTCATTCCGCTGAAAATGCTGCACTTCGAGGACGGCATCAACCTGACGCTGGGGCTGCCCATCGTGCGCACCTCGGTGGATCACGGAACCGCTTACGATCTGGCCGGTACGGGCAAGGCGAGCTGTCTGAGCCTGCTGGAGGCGATACGACAGGGGAACGAAATGGCGATCTGCCGCAATAAGGACTTGAGCTGATGGCTGGCAAGATCATTATCCGGGGAGCCCGGGAGCACAATCTGAAGAATTTGGATCTGGAGATACCCCGGGACAAGCTGGTGGTTATCACCGGGGTCTCGGGCAGCGGCAAGAGCTCGCTGGCCTTCGATACCATCTATGCCGAGGGGCAGCGGCGCTACGTCGAGAGTCTTTCGGCCTACGCTCGCCAGTTTCTGGAGCAGATGGACAAGCCCGATCTGGACGTTATCGAGGGGCTCTCTCCGGCCATCAGCATCGAGCAGAAGACCACCTCGCGAAATCCCAGGTCCACGGTGGCCACGGTCACCGAGATCTACGACTACCTGCGGCTGCTCTTCGCCCGGGCGGGGCGGGTGCACTGTATCGGTTGCGGCAAGGAGATCGCCTCGCAGAGCGTGGAGCAGATGGTGGACCGGGTGCTGGCCATGCCCGAGAAAACAAAGCTGATGATCCTGGCCCCGGTGGTGCGCGGCCGCAAGGGGGAGTTTCGCAAGGAAATGGCCCAGTACCAGGCCGACGGCTATGTGCGCATCCGTATCGACGGCGAGATGTACGAGTTCTCCGAAGCCCCCGAGCTGAACAAGAAAAAGAATCACAGCCTGGAGGTGGTGGTGGACCGTCTGGTGGTCAAGGAGGGGATCTCCGGACGCCTGGCTGACTCACTGGCCACGGCGCTGCGCCTGGCTGACGGGGTGGTACGCATCGAGGAGCCGGGAGGCGAGGGGATGCTGCTCTCGGAGAAGCACGCCTGCGTGGACTGCTCCATCTCCTACCCCGAGGTGAGTCCGCGCCTCTTCTCCTTCAATAATCCTTTCGGGGCCTGTCCCGACTGTCACGGTTTGGGTACCCGAAGGGTTTTCGATCCCGAACTGGTGGTACCGAACCCCGGGCTCTCACTGCGGCAGGGGGCGATGCTTCCCTGGGAGAGCCGCACCGGGGTCTACTATCATCAGATTCTCGAGGCGCTCTGCGAGCACTACGACTTCGATATCAACACCCCCTTTGATCAGTTGCCGCAGCGCATTCGCGAGATACTGCTGCACGGCTCGGGGGACGAGGAGGTGCGCTTCTTCTTCGATCAGGGCAAGCGGCGGCATTTTTACGAGAAACCCTTCGAGGGGGTGGTTACGAACCTGTCCCGGCGTTACCACGAGACCGACTCGGAGAGCGTACGAGAGGGTCTTGAGCGTTATATGAACCAGATGCCCTGCCCGCAGTGCGAAGGGGCACGGCTGCGCCCCGAGGCCCTCGCGGTCAAGGTGGGGGGGCAGAGTATTGATCGGGTCTGCGCATTGTCAATTCTGGAGGCTCAGGCCTTCTTCGGCACACTGGAGCTCACGGAGAAGGAGCGCCAGATCGCCCGCCGAATCCTGAAGGAGATTCTGGAGCGTCTGGGTTTTCTGGCCCATGTGGGGCTCGACTATCTCTGCCTCGACCGCAGCTCGGGCAGTCTCTCGGGAGGGGAGGGGCAGCGCATCCGCCTTGCGACCCAGATCGGCTCTTCTCTGGTGGGGGTGCTCTATATACTGGATGAACCCTCCATCGGCCTGCACCAGCGGGACAACGCCCGGTTGCTCGAGACCCTCAAGCGCTTGCGGGACCTGGGAAATACGGTCCTGGTGGTGGAGCACGACGAGGAGACGATTCTGGAGGCCGACCATGTCATCGACATGGGGCCCGGCGCCGGAGTTCATGGCGGAGAGATCGTGGCTCAGGGTTCTCCCGGGGAGGTGATGGATACCCCGGAGTCTCTCACCGGGCAGTATCTCAGCGGCAAGCGGGCGATTGCGGTGCCGAAAATACGGCGCAGGTCCGAGCGCTTCATCGAGCTGCGCGGGGCCTCGGAGCATAACCTGAAGAACATCGATGTGAAGATCCCCCTGGGGGTGATGACCTGCGTCACCGGCGTCTCCGGCAGCGGTAAATCGACCCTGGTTATCGACACTCTCTACAGATCTCTGGCCCAGTGTCTCTATCAGGCCAAGAGCAAGGCGGGGAAGGTGGACGCGGTACTGGGGCTGGAGCAGCTGGACAAGGTCATCGATATCGACCAGTCCCCCATCGGGCGGACGCCCCGCTCCAACCCGGCCACCTACACGGGGGTGTTTACCGAGATCCGGGACCTCTTTGCCCAGCTGCCCGAGGCGAAAATCCGGGGGTACAAGACGGGGCGTTTTAGCTTCAATGTGAAGGGGAGGCGCTGCGAGGCCTGCAAGGGCGACGGCATCATCAAGATCGAGATGCAC
>JAAXQG010000326.1 GCA_012974445.1 Desulfuromonadales bacterium | reverse complement strand
AGATGTGTATAAGAGACAGCTCCATGGCCATCCCCCCCCGCATGACGACCGATGAGATCGAGCAGATGATGGACGGCGTACTCACGGAGGCCCGGGCCAGGGGTGCCAGGCTCATGGGGGGGGACACCTGCCGCTCCCCCGGCCCCCTGGTGCTCAATATCTGCGTTCAGGGCAGCGCCCCGCCCGACGAAGTGCTATGCCGAAGCGGCGCAGCCCCCGACGAGGACCTCTACGTTTCCGGCTGCCTGGGAGGCAGCGCCCTGGCCCTGAAGCTGCTGCTGACAGGAGATGCGCCCTCCCCCGAAGCCCTTGAGCGCCACCACCGCCCCGTGCCCCGCGTCGAGCTCGGCCGAGCCCTGGCCCGCCGGAAACTGGCCCGCAGCCTCATCGACCTCTCCGACGGTCTGCTCGCCGACCTGGGTCACATCCTGGAGCAATCCCGGGTAGGCGCCCGCATCGATGCCCGGCTGCTGCCCCTTGAGCCCGACCTTGAAACCCTGCTGAGAACCCGTCCCGAACTCATCAGTCTCGCCCTGAGCGGGGGGGAAGACTACGAATTGCTCTTCAGCGCTTCCCCGGAGCATCGCGGCGCCATCGCCGCCCTTGCATCGGAGCTCGCGCTGCCCCTGACCCGCATCGGCCACACCACTGCCCGGCAGGGGCTGCTCGTGCTGGGCCGCGACGGATCCTCCATGAGCCTGCCCCGCGCCGGGTTCAATCACTTCTGCCAGGAGCCAGCATGAGCCCCACAAGCTCCGAGCTCAGTGTGGCAACCTATGAGGCCGTGGTGGAACTGCTGCTGCGCCACGAAGGGCTGGACCTCTCGAGCTATAAGGATGACTGCATCCGTAGACGCCTCTCGGCGCACATCCGCCAAAGCGGCCTGCCCGAATGGTCCTGGCTCGATGAGTTGGAACGTAGCGCCCGGGAACGAAGCGCCCTGCTCGAAGCCCTCACCATCCACGTCTCCGAATTTTTTCGTGACCCCGAAACCTTTGCCTACCTCAGTCACACCCTGCTGCCCTGCCTCATGGAGCGGGCTCGCACTCAGGGGCGCAGCAGCCTCAGGGCCTGGAGCCTGGGATGCGCCTGCGGGGAGGAGCCCTATTCCCTGGCGCTGCTCTGGCAGGATCTCGACCCCGGGGAGCTGAAACTGGAAATCCTGGCCACCGACATCAGCGAGCTCGCCCTGGAAAAAGCCTCCCAGGCTCTCTATGATCCGGGCCGCCTGCAGGAAGTCCCGCCTGAGATGCTCGAGGCCTTTTTCCTTCCCGAAAAGGGGGGCTACCGGCTCTGTCCGCAAACCCGAGCCATGGTACGCTTCGAGCAGAGGGATATCCTGAATCTTGAAAATTTCCCTGAGGTCGACCTGATCCTCTGCCGCAATCTTCTGATCTATCTGGATCGCGATCACCAGGACGCCATCGAGGAACGCTTCGCCCGGGCCCTGAAAAAGCAGGGGTTTCTGGTTCTGGGGCACAACGAATCTCTGGGCCCTGCCATCAGCGACCGCTTCGAATGCTTGGACCGGCACCACCGCATCTATCAGCCCCGAAGCACCCGGAGCCCCTCCGACTGACGCTTTACGTCACGTCCCTGCTCTGAATGTCACAGGAGATCGCCATGCGCATCGAGATCGGCCACAAATTCTACCTGAGCTTCATCATCGTCGTCGGCGCCATTGTCGGGCTCAGCTATCTGGTCCCCCTGCTCGGCATCCCCCCCCAGTGGCACCAGACGCTGGTAACCGCCTGGGCCCTGCTGGTAGGGCTGCTGCTGGGCTGGGCCTTCTCCAAAGGCTTCACCACCAATGTGGGGGTTCTCTGCACCGGTGCCCGCAGAATCAGCAAAGGAGACCTGCGCGAAGAGATCTCCCTGAAAAAAAACATCTTCGAGGATGAAACCACCGATCTGTCCCGATCGCTCAATGAGGTGGTACTCAATCTGCGGGAACTACTGATCCACATCTCCGAAAGTGCCGGCCAGGTCAACGAATCCTCCTGCAACCTCTCCTGCTCCTCAGAGCAGATGAGTTCGGCGGCGGGGGAAGTGGCCAAATCCATCGACCAGATCCGTCTCGGGGCCGAGACCCAGGCGGAAATCGTCGAAGGGGCCAGCCGCACCATCAAGGAGATGGCCATGTCCATCAATCTGGTGGCCAGCTCCTCCCAGAAGGTGGCCGATTCGGCAGATACCACTGCCCTGTGCGCCCAAAAGGGGGGGGAGATGGCGGAGACGGCCATCAAAAAGATGAAACTGGTCCTGACCGAGGTGGAGCGCGGAACCCGACAGTTCGTCTCCTTCGGCAGCCACGTCCAGCAGATCGGCAAGATGGTCGATGTCATCACCAGCATGGCGGAAAAGACCAACCTGCTCGCCCTCAATGCCACCATCGAAGCGGCCCGGGCCGGTGAGGCAGGGCGGGGTTTTGCCGTGGTGGCCGAAGAGGTAAGTAAGCTGGCCGACTCCTCAGCGGCTTCGGCCTCGGAGATTACCGATCTGGTGGAGCGCATCCGGGAGGAGAACCTGGAGGTCCAGCACGCCATGAAGTCCAGCATTGCCGAAATCAGCGCCGGGCACGAGGCCATCGACACCACCGGGGCAGCCTTCGGGGAGATCATCGAAACAGCCCTGATCACCCGGAACAAGGCCACCAGTATCTGCGAACTCTCACGGCAGCAGACCCAAAGGGCCGATGACATGGTCGAGGTCATCGACCGCATAGCCGCACTGGCCGACGAGAACGCTGCGGCCACCGAAGAGGTCTCCTCGGCCACCCTGGAACAGTCCGCATCCATGGAAGAAATGGCCCTGTCGGCCCAGGCACTCTCCGAACTGGCCCATGGCCTGACCCGGCGGGTCAAACACTTTGAGCTCCCCGGCGCAGGGACAGGGCATGACCGTGCTGATTTTTGAGCTGGGTGATCAGCTCTACGCCCTGCCCCTGAATCAGGTCCGCCATGTGGAACCCGTCGGGCGCCTCGACCCGATCCCCCTGGCTCCGAGTATTTTCGCAGGTGCCATGTGTATGCGGGGTCGCGTCGTTCCCGTGCTGGACCTGGCGCAAATGGCGGGAATTGCCTCCGGGGACCCCCGGCGCGTTCTGGTGCTCGATCCCACCGTCGCCGATCTGGGACTGCTCGTTGGCGCAACCCGGGGCCGCCACCCCGATGTCCATGCGCTCCCACCAGCCCGGCAACAGGAGCTGACAGCGACCTTCGCTACCCCCCTTCTGGATGGGGATCAGTGCCTGAATATTATCAACCTCGAGGATCTGCTGCTGCAGCTGGAT
>JAAXQG010000004.1 GCA_012974445.1 Desulfuromonadales bacterium | reverse complement strand
AGCTGCCATGAGCTCGAGAACCTTATCTTTGCCGATTGCGTCGTCACGACCTTCGAGTGCCGCCAGGGCGCTGCCAGCAATGATGGGAATATCATCGCCAGGGAAGTCATAAGCAGAGAGCAGCTCACGAATTTCCAGCTCGACCAGCTCCATCAGCTCCTCATCATCTACCATGTCGGCCTTGTTCATAAAAACGACCATGGCGGGAACACCGACCTGACGAGAGAGCAGGATGTGCTCGCGAGTCTGAGGCATAGGACCGTCAGCAGCAGAACAAACCAGAATTGCGCCGTCCATCTGAGCCGCACCAGTAATCATGTTCTTGACGTAGTCGGCGTGACCGGGGCAGTCGACATGAGCGTAGTGACGATTCGCTGTCTCGTACTCAACATGAGCGGTCGCGATAGTAATTCCACGCTCGCGCTCCTCGGGAGCATTATCGATCTGATCGAAAGCCTTAACTTCGCCACCGCTGATCTCAGCCATAACGCGAGTAATAGCGGCAGTCAAGGTCGTCTTGCCATGGTCAACATGACCAATAGTACCGATATTTACGTGGGGCTTTGTTCTTTCAAATTTAACTTTTGCCATCTTCTGACATCCTCCCTCTAAAGAAAGATCTAGTTTTAAACGAAGCCAAAAAAGCTCAGGCTCCGCGCTTAACTGCAAAACAATAAATACGAAACCAACCAAACAGTCTTAAAAACAGAAAGAGAGAACAATGGAGCCCATATCCGGACTTGAACCGGAGACCTCTCCCTTACCAAGGGAGTGCTCTACCACTGAGCTATATGGGCAATCACATCGATCTCATCATCAGAAGAAAAAAAATGGAGCGGGAAACGGGATTCGAACCCGCGACCCTTAGCTTGGAAGGCTAATGCTCTAGCCAGCTGAGCTACTCCCGCCCAAATTTTTCTTCATCAAAAAACGAAAACTTCTTTTTGGAACCGTCAGCCTCAACAAATTTCAGTACATTCGGCCCGAACCGGACCTCCTGAGCATTGCCTTTGCGCGTATTCCGAAAGGAAAAAATGGTGGAGAGGGAAGGATTTGAACCTTCGAAGGCTGCGCCGTCAGATTTACAGTCTGATCCCTTTGACCGCTCGGGAACCCCTCCAGGGGATATTTATTTATTTATTTTCAGGACAATGCCTGTTCTTCCAATGGAGCTGGCGACAGGAATTGAACCCGCAACATCCTCATTACAAGTGAGGTGCTCTACCAATTGAGCTACGCCAGCACGGGGCAGACTTATAACTCAGGACGTTTTAAATAGCAACAGTTTTATTGCGATTTTTTTTGCCCTGCAACCTGGGTGAGCGTCGCGAAAAAACTTATAGTTCATACGACCGAAGCTGTCAATGGCTAATTGCAGCTTTTTTGTCGCTGGCGCACCACCTCAAAAAGGGATACCCCGGCCGCAACTGATGCGTTAAGAGATGACACCCCGCCCGCCATGGGTATCGACAGGAGCAGATCGCAGTGCTCACGCAGTTTTTGCCTCAGCCCCTTGCCTTCCGAGCCGAGCACCAGAGCAAGATCTCCATCTAGAACGCTGCCATAGATGGGCTGAGCTCCCTCTCCGGCAAGACCGTATACCCAGACCCCTTGAGCCTTGAGTTTTTCAACAACCCGGGACAGATTCGTCTCCTGGCACAAGGGGATATGCTCCAGGGCTCCGGCAGAGACCTTGTCGACCACTGCCGTCACCGGACAGGAGCGATCCTTGGCGACGATAACTCCATGACATCCCGCCGCATCGGCACTACGCAAAATAGCCCCGAGGTTGTGAGGATCGGTGATGCCATCGAGAATAAGAAAAAAAGCTCTCTGACCGCTCGCCCTCCAGCGTAGCAGCAGATCATCGAGCTGAGTAAACTTGAAGGGCTCAATCCGAAGGACCAGCCCCTGATGATGAGCGTTGCCGACCAGACGATCCAGATCCTCGCGTCTCTTGCTTCGCACGGGTACCCCCTGCGACTGGGCCGCAGAAACCACTTCCTCCCGCCGGGTGCGGGCTTCGGCGGTTATGAGCAGCTCAAGGGGCGCCCTGCCGCCGGCGCGCAGCGCCTCCAGAACGGGATGAGCTCCATAAATCAGATCTGCCATCTCTCAGCCCCTCTTCTCAAGCCCAAGGGCGATTTCATCCACAATGAGTCCAACAGCCGAGAGGGGATCTGCGGCAGACGAAACAGGACGACCAACTACCAGAAAGTCCGCTCCGTCGACAACAGCCCGCTCCGGCGTTGCTACGCGCTTCTGATCGTCAAGAGACGCAAAGGCGGGGCGGACGCCAGGGGTGACAATTTTAAAATCACTTCCGCAGGCGGCCCGGATCAGCGGGATCTCCATCGGCGAAGCTACGACGCCATCAAATCCGGCATCCCTGGCCAGAGCTGCAAGCCTGGGCACCATCTCCTCAAGGGGTCGATCGATTCCCACCTCCTGCAGAGTTGCCTGAGTCGAGGAGGTCAAAATGGTGACGGCAATCATCAACGGCCTGATCAGCCCCTCCCGTGCACAGACCGCCTCGACCTCGTTGCGGGCGCGCAGCATCATCTCACGCCCCCCCAGAGCATGAACATTAACAATGCTCACGCCGAGACGGGCAGCCTCCACGCAGGCCCTGGCAACGGTGTTGGGGATATCATGATACTTCATATCCAGAAATACACCGTCTCCCCCTTCGATGATCTTGCTCACAATTTCAGGACCGCAACGGGTAAAGAGCTGCTTGCCCACCTTGAACATGCCGACCTGCCCCTTCAACCTCTCAACCCACTCCAACGCCTGCGAGCGATCATCCACATCGAGGGCGAAAATCAGCTTTTTACGTGCTTCCTCGTTCACATTAATCCTTTCCTATCAAACTCTTGACGCGGCGGTAGACATCCTGAGATCGCGTCATCAACTCGGCTGCAGCCGCATTGCCCAGATCCCTGCGCAGCGAGAGGCATTCACGAAACAGCAACTCCTTCAAGGAGTCGGCCAGAAGCATTTCTTTGTCTCCCTCGGCCAACCCTCCGAGGTTCTCAAGCACCCGGCCCCCATCGAGAGTCCCATCGTCCTGAATCTTAACCCCCCGAAAAACGAAGGAATAGGGAGGCGGGATCTCCCGAAGGAAAAACTGGACCTGCTGGGAAAACTGGGATACCTCGTTCGAAACTTCCTGAAAAATCGCCGCCAAAACGACATTGTAAATCGTCAGGATCTCCGCGAGTTTGCCGGAAACATCCTGAGGAGAGGGCTCCACCAGACTGATGGCCCGAAACTCCAGCAGATGATGGACCCCCTTAAGTCCATCGAACTCGCCTAGACGGGAGCGCCGGACGACCTCACGCACCGTGCCGACCTGCTGACGGACAAGTTCATAGACGACCTTGTCGGAAATAGAGAGCTTTACCGGCACCACATCGGTCACCTGAGGGATCGCCTCCAGCGAGGCGATGCTGCCCGCGAAAAGCTGGCGCTCATCTAGCTGGCGCAGCCCCTCCATGATCAGATTCTGAGTACTCATGGAGAGCTGAAGAATTTCTTCATCACGTATTTCGCGACTAACAAAGTTAAAAAAGCCATCCTGGACAACAAAGAGTCGACAGACGATGGCCTCGACCTGATGCCTTGCAGCATCCCAGAGCTCCTTGGGGCTGATCGCACCACGACGAACCAGAGTCCGGCCCAGCTTCTCCCCCTTGGCAACAGAGATCAGGGCCTTCTCCAGCGTCTCGCGATCCACCATCCCCAGCTCGTAGAGCACTTCGCCCAGACGCTCTTCCAGAAAAGAGCTTGAGGCCGAGACGACCTCCCCATCCTTGAGGTAGAGCTCCTTGCGCCCCCCCTTCAGGAAAAAAGAGAGTACGCCGGACTTACGGAACATGTTGAAGAAAGAGAGAAGGTCGACGACGGAGATTTCCCCGAGGACGCCAGAGAGCACAAACTCCTCACTGACACCGCCGCCGGAAAGAAGCAGATGCTGACGGGAATGGGAAACCAGCCTCAGCGAAGCGCCCCCCAGATCCTTAGCCACGCGCTGAGGCAGCTTCAGGTTTCCGTTCTCATCGACCTTCATGGGCATAGGAGCAAGTTACCCTTCCATGGCTTTGCGGACGCGGGCAATGATTTCCCCTGCTGCATCGGCCACAGCCACCTCCTGCTGCTCGCCGGTGGCGCGCCACTTCAGCTCGAAGATCCCCCGCTCCAGGCCGCGCCCCCCCACGGTGACCCGAAGAGGAATACCGCACAGGTCCGCATCCTTGAACTTGCTGCCTGGACGTTCATCCCGATCATCCAGCAGCACCTCGATACCAGCGGCCTCCAGGTCCGCATAGAGCTTTTCGCTGGCGCCGCAGACCTTTTCGTCCTTGGGATTAAGACAGACTAGCAGCACCTGGAAGGGGGCAATGGGCATGGGAAAGACGATACCCTGCTCGTCATGATTCTGCTCAATGGCCGAAGCCAGCGTCCGCCCGACGCCGATACCGTAGCAGCCCATATAGAGGACACGATCCTTGCCTTCGGCGTCAAGAACGGTGGCCTGCATGGCCTCCGAGTACTTGGTGCCCAGCTTGAAGACGTGACCGACCTCGATGCCGCGCCAAATTTCAAGAGCCCCCTCGCAGCGCGGACACTGGTCCCCAGCCACTGCACTGCGCAGATCGGCAAAAAGCTCGGGGGTAAAGTCCCGCCCCAGATTCACGCCCACATGATGCATGTCCTTCTGATTGGCGCCGACGACGAAATCGGACATCGCCTCAATCTCTTGATCAGCAAGCAGGCGCAGCTTCAGCCCCATGGGCCCGGCAAATCCCACAGGAGCGCCGGTCAACTTCTGAACCAGCTCTTCAGGGGCCATCTGAACCTCGTTAGCACCCAGCAAACGACAGAGTTTGATGTCATTAAGCTCACGGTCGCCGCGCACCAGCACCGCCACTACCTCCCCCGTATCGGTCTGAACAATCAGCGTTTTGACCAGTTTCTGCAGATCGACTTTCAGAAATGCGGCCACATCCTCCACTGTCTTGCGCCCGGGGGTGGAGAGGGTCTCAAGCTGCGCCGAGGGCTGGAGCGCCGAAACAGCGAGCGTACGAATCTGCGCCTTCTCTACATTGGCGGCATATTCGCAGCTGCCGCAAGATGCAATGGCATCTTCCCCGGAAGAGGCCAGTACCATGAATTCATGGGATGCGGTCCCGCCGATGCTGCCGGTATCGGCCTCCACCGCACGAAACCTCAAACCGCAACGGGTAAAGATGCGACGATAGGCGTCGTACATCTTCTGATAGGACAGATTCGCGCCGGCCTCGTCCAGATCGAAGGAGTAGGCATCCTTCATGACGAATTCGCGGCCACGCATCAAACCGAAGCGCGGACGGATTTCGTCGCGAAACTTGGTCTGAACCTGGTAAAGGTTGACGGGCAGCTGCTTGTAGGACTTGAGCTCACGCCTTGCAATATCGGTCACCACCTCCTCATGGGTGGGTCCGAGACAGAAGGAGGCGTCCTTGCGGTCATTGAGCCGCAGCAGCTCCTTGCCATAATGTTCCCAGCGCCCCGACTCCTGCCAGAGTTCGGCAGGCACCACCATAGGCATATGAATCTCGATAGCTCCGGAGCGGTCCATCTCCTCGCGCACGATTCTCTCGACCTTGCGAAGAGAGCGCAGCCCAAGGGGCAGATAGCTGTAGATTCCCGCGGCGACCTTCCGGATCATGCCCGCACGCAACATCAGCTGGTGACTGGCTACCTCGGCATCGGAAGGGGTCTCTTTCAGGGTGGGAAGAAAATACTGGGAATAACGCATGACTCGAATAGCCCTCTTCTTTTATGTGGAATAAAACCGAATCAAATATATCAGAGCGAAAATCAGGGGGAAGGCCTGGCGGGCATCAGAATAAAAGACACCGGCGAGTCCAGAAGGTGAAAACTAGCCCATTCCCCCCCCAAAATCAAGGCAGATATACCCTGAGCTCTACCTGTCCACCCGCCCCCTGCTCATCAGTCCAGTCCCCAGAGATCGGGGCTTTTCCGGTGCAATTGCGCCTTGACAGCAAAAGATGAACGGGCTATCTTTTTGGACGCGAGGGATAAAACAATGTTTCAAGTAAAACAGAAAATTTCAGCTGTGGTCCTGGTCGTCCTGCGGTAAAGACGCCCCACAGCCCCTTGCGCACAAAACTGCAGTAGGCTGTCGGGGCCCCACCCCCCGCAGCCTTTTTTCATTTTTTCTTCGATACAACCGTATTTATAGAGGAGGAGGCCCCCCATGAAAACAGGAGCTCAGATACTTCTCGACTGCCTTAGAAAAGAAGGCGTCGACACCATTTTCGGCTACCCGGGTGCCCGCACCCTGCTGGTTCACGATGCCCTGCTCGATGCCGATGACATTACCCACATCCTGGTGCGCCACGAGCAGGGTGCCGCCCACGCCGCCGACGGCTACGCCCGCACCTCGGGCAAGGTCGGCGTGTGCCTGACCACCTCGGGGCCCGGCGCCACCAACCTGGTTACAGGCATCGCCACCGCCTACATGGACTCGGTTCCCATGGTCGCCCTGACCACTCAGGTAACCACCGCCGATATTGGCTCCGACTCCTTCCAGGAAGCCGACATGACGGGGATTACCCGCCCCATCACCAAGCATAACTATGTGGTCACCGACATCAATGATCTGGCCCGCACCATCCGCGAAGCCTTCTATATCGCCCGCACCCGACGCCCCGGACCGGTCCTGGTGGATCTGCCCAGTGATATTCTAGCCGCCAAGATCGAGCCCAACATCCCCGAAGTTGTCACCAGAAGGGGCTACCAGGAAAAGCCCGTCCTGAACTTCAAGCAGCTCTCAAAGGCGGCCGAAATCATCAACGCCGCCAAGCGCCCGCTCATCTACGCCGGCGGCGGCATCACCCTGTCTGACTCATCGGAGCTGCTGCGTCAGGTGGCGGAAATAGGCCAGATCCCCGTAACCCACACCCTGATGGCCGTGGGCTGCATGGACCCGCACTCCCCCCTTTCGGTGGGGATGCTGGGGATGTACGGCGCCTGGCACGCAAACAAGGCCGTCCACGATTGTGACTGCCTCATCGCCATCGGCTCACGCTTTGACGATCGGGTCACCGGCCGAACCGACGGCTTCGCTCCCAACGCCCAGATCATCCATATCGACATCGACCCTTCGAGCATCCGCAAGAACGTTAACGTTTCCCTCCCGGTGGTGGGCGACGCCCGAGAAGCACTGGAGAAGCTCGTCGAGCTGATCAAGCCTGCCCAGCGCAGCGAGTGGAACGCCGAGATCGACGAATTCAAAAAAAGCGCTCCGCTGCCACGCCCCGATCGTGAGGACCTGGTTCCCCATGAGATCATGGAGGCCATTCACGAGGTGGCCGGAGAAGACCTCATCGTCTGCTCTGATGTAGGTCTCTCGCAGATGTGGACGGCCAACTACCTCCCCTTCTCCGGCCCCCGTCAATATCTGACCAGTGGAGGACTGGGCACCATGGGCTATGCTCTGCCTGCCGCCATGGGTGCGGCGCTATCCGCCCCGAATCGCCCTATTTTCGCCATTAATGGCGACGGCGCCTTCCAGATGAACATTCAGGAGCTGGCCACCTGCTCCTATTATGGCATTCCCGTCAAGACCATCGTACTCAACAACGGCACCCTCGGCATGGTGCGCCAGTTCCAGCGCGTTTTTCTCAAGAGCCGCTTTGCCTCCACAGATTTGGGTCGCCACGTCGATTTCTCCATGGTCGCCCGCGGTTTCGGCGTCGAGGCCTTCAAGATCACCGACAAGGCTGAGCTCAAATCCACGCTGCGCAAGGCCATGGCCGTGGATGGTCCCGTAGTGGTCGACATCGACATCGACCCCGACTGCTACTCCTTCCCCATGGTGCCTCCGGGCAAGTCAACCGTGGAGATGATCTTCTCCCCCGAAGACTGGGACTGCTGAGGCCAGCGCGCACTGCCGCCCCCTTCGGCGGACACTTTGCAAACCCAACGCGAGAAAGGCTCCACCTGTAATCAGGTGGAGCCTTTCTCGTTAGAAACAAAACTTCAAGCAAGAGAGAAGAAAACAGTGAAGGTAGAACTTATTTCGAAGGCAGATCGGTAAACTTATTAACGAGTGCCATCAGCATTTCTTCATCAAAGGGCTTCACCAGGTAATCGATGGCCCCAAGATCAAAGGCCTTTCGCCGATGCTGGTCTCCGGCACGGGAAGTCAACACGGCAACGGGCAGGGTCCCCAGGCGCCCCCGGCGACCGAGTTCGCTCAGCAGTTCGTACCCGTGCATGACCGGCATCTCAAGATCAGTCAACACCAGGGCCACAGCATGCGCATCGAGCACATCCAGCGCCTCAATACCATTGGTCGCCGTCAGGACCCTAAGCCCCTTGGCCTCCAGCAGTCCAGTGGCATATTTCCGCACACTCAGGGAGTCATCCACCACCAGCACACAGGGTTCTGCCTGCGAAGCGCGAAGCTGCGCTGATCCGACTTTCTGCAACTCGGCATCATTGAGCCGGGCCGGATTAAGCACCAGTCGCAAGGTGCCATCGCCGGAGAGACTGGTCCCGGCCACATGGAGCGTCCCGGCGAGAAAGGGGGACAGGGGCTTAATGACCGTATCTTCCTGACTGAGAATCTCTTCGACCAGCAATGCGACACTCACCCCGGAGGATTGCGTGACAATGGCGAAACGCGGTACGCCACCCCTGCGCCTGGGCCAACCCAGAATGCGGTTCAGGTCCAGCAGCGGCAGTTCCTCACCTCGAACCTCCAGCACATCGCTCTCGGAGCGATCAGTATCGAGATGGACCAGTTCGCTGATCAGGGACGAGGGCAGCACCAGGGCCTGCTCCCCGATGCGGAATTGCACCACATTGACGATGATGAGCGACAGGGGCAGATTCAGCCGCATCAATGTGCCCTCGCCAGGGCGGGTCTGAACCTCGATGGTCCCGTTGAGTGCAGAGAGGCGGTCCATGACCACGTTCATCCCTACCCCGCGCCCCGAGACCATATCCTTTTGCTCATTGGTGCTGAAGCCGGGCTTGAAAATCAGATCAACCAAGGCCTTCTCGGCCAGATCCTGACCGGGGCGCAGCAGGCCGATCTCCAGCGCTCTTTGGCGAATCCGGTCCAACTGTATGCCCCGACCGTCGTCATGTACCTCAATTTCCACCCGGTTACCCCGGCGATGAGCCGACAGGGAGATGGTACAGAGTTCGGGTTTTCCAAGCGTTGCACGCTCCTGCACCGGCTCGAAACCATGGGAGACGGCGTTGCGGATGATATGCAGCAGCGGATCGTAGAGACCGTCGTAAATAGCGCGGTCAATGAGCGTCTCCCCCCCCGAGACCACAAGCTCGATCTGGCGGTCTGCCCCCCTGGCTAATTCCCGAATAGTGCGGGTGAACCGCTGGAAAAGAGCGGCCGCCGGAACAGTCCGCGCGTCAGATATCTGCTCCTTGAGATCGCCGGTCATGCGCTCCATGGCCTGGAGCTCAAGGGCAAACTGACCGAAATAATCATTCATGACCCGCATCGCCTCGTTGACGTCGCTGGTAATTTCCTGAAGCTTGCGGGAGAAGAGATTGATTTCGTCGTACTGGTCAAATTCCAGCTCGGCAAAGCCAGTCATCATCTCATCGGAGCGCTTTTTCTGCTCAGGAAGGGAGTAGGCATACTTCTCGGAAAAGCGCGAAACCTCAGTATTGAGCCGATTACTGGTCTGGCGAATCTCGTCCTTGACCTGTTCCATCTGCTTGAGCTGATTGAGCAGATGAGTCTTGGTGATGGTGATATCGCCTAGCACCTGCATCATCGATTCGATCCGCGAAGCATCAACCCGAATCTGATTGCCCATACCGCCACCTGCCGCAGCGCTGCGACGGTCGGTTTCACGATGTTCCGCAATAAGGGGATCTTCGCTGGCAGCCAGTTCATCCTGCTCTTGGTCGGCAGGCAAAGGCGTAGCCGAAGCAATGGCCGCACAGGCCTGTTCGAGACGTTGACTGATCAGGGGAATGAGATCCTCGTCCACGGCTTCGCACTGATCCGCCCCGGTGAGACGGCGGATGTGGTCCAGAGCGAAAAGCATGGAATCTACAGCATCGGCAGGGGGAGAAACCCTGCGGTCGCGAATCAGCTCCAGTGAATCTTCCATCAAATGAGCAATACGACTGATGGTGGGAAACCCCATCAGGCCCGCCGAGCCTTTAACCGTGTGGGCCGAGCGAAAGAGTCGATCAATAAGAGCAAAAGAACCTCGAGGATTCTTTTCGAGAGCAAGGAGCCCCTCTTCCAGGATCCCCAGGTGCTCTGAGGCTTCCTCAAAGAAAAGCTCGATCAGGCCATCTCGATTAAAATCCATCAGGCTACTCCTACGCGATAACGGTGAAGAAATTGCCCCATATCGACAAGCTCTCCCCGAAACTCGGACTCAAGACCGGGCACCCCCTGCGCCATGAAAGCCAGACGCTGCCCGCCGCGGGCGGCCACAACCAGCCAGTCAGCATCAGTGAGACGATCAGGGATCGCCTCGGCCTCAAGAAGGCTGAGGTCGATTACGGCAACCGCTTCGCCTCGGTGCACTATCAGCCCACGGACATAGGGGGGAGCCAGGGGAATCGCCGCCAGCCGGGAGGGGTCGGCGATCTCCACCATGTCCTCGATGGGCAAGTAATACTCTCTGCGCCCGAGACGAAAGCAGCAGCTTTGATATTCGGGACGGGCTAGTTCAGGGCCATCGTCTGTGCTATGGCCTACAGGCGCAAGGCACAGATCGATCCAGTGAGCAAAGGGTGCGAAAATTCTGTCGATTTGTGACGGGACGTCCCCAGAAAGAGGCTGTGAATCGCGGGCCATAGTGCAGCACTTGCGCAGCAGCTCAAAAGCTTCACGCAGGGAGGGGAAAAGATTCTCCGGCGGCTCCAGGGTTTCCAGGCTCAGGGCATCGAAGGCTCCTTCGAGCCGGGAGGCCAGAGCACTTACCAGATCCAGCTTGACCAGGGCTGCGGCCCCCTTGACCGTATGAACAGCCCGGATAGCCTCTTCGAGATGCCTCTGAGCTGCGGGCTCGGCAGCGAAAAACTGTTCCAACAGCTCGAAGCTGGCCTCTGCCTCGTCAAAAAAAATGGGCAGCAGGATATGATTAAGATTGCTCATACAGCCCTCTTAATCATTTTTGCCCCGCATCAGACCAACCTTGCGAAGGGCATAACAGATGTGTTTCACCTCGGCCGCCCCCAGAGGACTGATCTCGATGAGTTCGCCCAGGGTTTTCTTGCCGTCGATAATGGAGAAAAACGCCAGCTCCTTCTGGTTGAGCTTCACCGACTCCAGGGCGTCTTCGTTGGTAATGAGGCGAATCGGAACCATCTGCTCGTCGCTGAATTCCGTGGCGGCCAGCTGCTTCTCATCTACGAGGCGCAGCCCGTCCATAAGAACCCCGATCAGCGGAATACGAAAGCGGATATCCTGCAGACTGGGGGGTAAAATGTCGCGTTCCAGGAAGAATTTACCGTCACTGGCGGACTCAATGACCCTGTTGAAGGCATCCTGCGCATGACGACGCAGATACTCCATCAACTCTGCTTCGGTGACCACCCCGCGCTCCACCAGGACCTGTCCCACAGGCTTGTTTTTGCTCCGGGCCTCGGCCACGAGATTTCGCATGCTGTTGCTGTCACACTCCATCTTACCGTCGCGGCAGATAAGATCGGTGAGAAACTGGTGAGAATCCTTCTGACTCACCGTAGCGAAGACGAAATTGCCCGCATCGATGAATATTTCACCGAACATCTTCCGGGAGAAAACCGAGAGCCGTCCCGAGAGCCGGGAGTTATAGCAAAAGTTGAGAACATCAGGCAGCGGGACCTTGCTCAAATCCCCCGAAAAAATCAGGCTGTCGCTCTTGACCAGCCCGGTCTCGCGAAGGGTGTCAGAGAGGACATTTTTCATCAGAAGGGGGAAGTCCTTCTGGAAATACTGCCGGACGATCTTGTCCAGCCGTTCATCGATGGCCTCAAGCATCTCTCCCTGAAACATCGGAGAAGCATCAACGGAAGCAGGCATTTCTGGAACGCTACGCTCTTTCAGCACCCGCTCAAGCTTGTCGATCAGATCATCAGGCTCAAAAGGCTTTGAGAAGTAATACAGAACGCCAAACTCCTCCTGCATGGCCTGACCAACGACCTCCCCCTTTGAGGAGATAAGAATCACGGGAATCTCAGAAAGGCCCTCTTCCTGGCGCAACAGTTTGCAAAAGGTGTGGCCGTTCATCTTGGGCATCAGGTAATCGACCAGGATAACCTCCGGTGCGATCTGTCGCGCCAACTCCAACCCGCGCTCGCCGTCCTCGGCCAGATGTACCCTGTACCCCTGCTGGGAAAGAATCAGCTCGACCAGACGTCGAACCGTAGGAGAGTCGTCGATGACCAGAACCGATGCGCCTTGCTTGCTCATAAAAGGAGATCTCCGTTGTTACTTCCGTTCCGAAAACGAAATCAATCAGCCAAGATACTTTGCCACCGCAGCCAGAAGCGCCTGGGGATCGACGGGCTTGACCAGATATTCATCGGCGCCCTGCTTCTTACCCCAGAACTTGTCCCCTTCACCTGACTTGGAGGTGGTCAGAATGATCGGCAGCGACTTGAGATCATCGGATTTTTTCAGATCACGGCAGACCTGAAATCCGTTTTTCCCCGGCATAATGACATCGAGAACGATCAGATCCACGCCCTGGGTTCTGGCGATGTTCTCGGCCTCTTCACCGTTGGTCGCCAGGAGCAGCTCATGCCCCGTGGACTTGAGAATCTCGCTCAGGTAGGTTCTGTCCGTATTGCTGTCATCTGCGATAAGAATCTTTGCCATAGTAGATCGAGTCCCATCCGTTATCTCTTAATTGTGGCCCCAATCCTTATAAAGAGAGGAGCCACAAATTATTAAACTTCTAAACTATGAGATTGAGCTTAAGGGGTCAAACAAATTCTCCCCATCAGCTGTGTTCACGGGTCTTGTGAAACTCGATCCCCGGCCACTGCTCTATGGTGTTACCAAGACGCCATTCACTGGCCGCAAGATATGTCGTGTTGCCTTCGGCATCCAGCGCCAGGTTCGATTCATTCTTTTTCGAAAACTCGGCAAACTTCTTCGAATCATCACAGCTGACCCAACGTGCCGTGGTGTAGGAAACGCCTTCGTAGATGGCATCGACGCTGTACTCGGCCTTGAGGCGGGCCATGATCACATCGAACTGCAGTACCCCCACCGCACCGATAACGTAATCGGAGTTGATCAGGGGGCGAAAGAGCTGCACGGCACCTTCCTCGGCCAGCTGGGTCAGTCCCTTCTCGAGCTGCTTTGCCTTGAGGGGGTTTTTCAGCCAGACCCTGCGGAAATGCTCGGGCGCGAAGTTGGGGATACCTGTATATTTCAGCGGCTCCTTGTCGGTGAAGGTATCGCCGATCTTGATGGTGCCATGATTGTGAATACCGATGATATCGCCGGGGTACGCCTCTTCGACGTTGGAGCGGTCCTGCGCCATGAAGATGGTGGCGTTGGAGAGATTGACATCCTTGCCGATGCGGTGATGACGCACCTTCATCCCCCGGGTGAACTTGCCGCTACAGATGCGGAAGAAGGCGATGCGATCGCGGTGAGCCGGGTCCATGTTCGCCTGGATCTTGAAGACGAAGCCGGAAAAGGGTGCTTCGTAGGGGCTCACCTCCCGGGTGAGGGTCTCCCGGGATGAGGGAGCCGGGGCCTGCTCGACAAAAGCGTCCAGCAACTCGCGGACCCCGAAGTTGTTCACGGCACTGCCGAAAAAGACGGGGGTCTGGTTGCCTTTGAGATATTCTTCCAGAATGAAGGGATTGGCCGCTCCTTCGAGCAACTCGATATCCATGCGCAGCTCATCGGCCTGGGAGCCAAGCAGCTCGTCGAGCCGGGGGTCGTCCAGGTCCTTGATGACCAGCCCCTCGGTACTAGCCCGATCATGCCCCGGGGAGAACAGATGCAGCTCCTTGCGGTAAAGATTGTAGGTCCCCTTGAAGCGCTTGCCCATGCCGATGGGCCAGGAAAGGGGAGCACACTCTATCTGAAGCGTCTCCTCGATGTCGTGGAGCAGATCCAGCGGATCCTTCCCCTCGCGGTCGAGTTTGTTGATGAAGGTGATGATGGGGGTGTTGCGCATGCGGCAGACCTCCATCAGCTTCTTGGTCTGGGTCTCGACCCCCTTGGCGCTGTCGATGACCATCAGGGCGCTGTCCACCGCGGTAAGCACCCGGTAGGTATCCTCGGAGAAATCCTGGTGACCGGGGGTGTCGAGCAGATTGACCTCGAAGTCCCGGTAATTGAACTTCATCACCGAGCTGGTCACCGAGGGTCAGAGTGGTTTTACCCGCATCGGGGTGGGAGATGATGGCGAAGGTGCGGCGCTTGTCGACTTCTTTCTGATTGTGCTTGCTCAAGGGTTTTTCCTATAAAAGAAAGAATGGTGAGAAACAAAATAAAGGGGCCCTCAGAGGCCCGTTGCGTCTAAACTGATTAACTATACTATAAAGAACGAAAAGGGGTCAATTTGTCCCTTCGCCATCAAACCCTGATAATTATTTCTTAAATGATCCGGAAAGAACCCATGAAATTCACCAGATCCAGCGGCATCCTGCTTCATCCGACCTCCCTGCCGGGGCGCTTCGGCATCGGCAGTCTGGGGCATGAAGCCTTCGAGTTCGTCAATTTTCTGCACCGCAGCGCCCAGAGCCTCTGGCAGATCCTGCCTCTGGGGCCCACGGGCTATGGCGACAGCCCCTACAGTGCCTTTTCGGCCTTTGCGGGCAATCCCCTACTGATCTGCCTGGAGCGCCTGGTGGAGCGGGGGGATCTCGAGCCTTCGGACATCGAGGGAATCGACATGCCCGAGGATCGGGTGCAGTTCGGGCAGGTCCAGGGCCTCAAGGGTCGACTGCTGAAAAAGGCGGCGGAACGCTTTTTCAGCATGGCCCGGGGGGAGCGGCGAGATGCCTTCGAGAGCTTCTGCGCCTCGGAGAGTTTCTGGCTGGAGGATTACGTGCTGTTTCGCGCCCTTCGGGAGAAGTTCAAGCAGCAGCCCTGGACCAGCTGGCCTGCGCCTTACCGGTTGCGAGAGACGGAGGCGATGGAGCAGGTCAGGCAGGAGCTTGATCATTCCTGCGCAGAAGGTCGATATGCGCAGTTCGTATTTTTCGAGCAGTGGTCGGCGCTGAAAGACTACGCGGGGAGTCGGGGGGTCCGCATCCTTGGGGATATCCCTATCTATGTAGCGGACGACTCGGCCGATGTCTGGGCCCGCCCCGAACTCTTCCATCTGAATGAGCAGGGCCTGCCCTATGTCGTGGCCGGGGTTCCCCCGGATTACTTCAGCGCCACGGGGCAGCGCTGGGGCAACCCCATGTACCGCTGGGAGAAGATGGCAGAAGACGGCTTTTCCTGGTGGATTGAGCGGCTGCGGCACAACCTGAAACTCACCGACCTGGTGCGCATCGACCATTTCCGGGGGCTGGAGGCGGCCTGGGAGATCCCTGCGGCGGATCCGACGGCAGAGGGCGGACGCTGGGTGCCGGTGCCGGGCCGCGCCATGTTGCGAAAGGCGATGGAGGCGCTGGGGGAGATCCCCCTGGTGGCCGAGGACCTGGGCATCATCACCCCAGAGGTGGAGGCATTAAGAGATGAATTCAACCTGCCGGGGATGAACATCCTGCATTTCGCCTTCGGCTCCGGAGCTGCCAATCCCTACCTGCCCCATAACGTCCGGTGCAACAGCCTGATCTACACCGGCACTCACGACAACGACACCAGTCTGGGCTGGTGGAATGCGCTGGGTGCCGAGGAGCGCCAGAGCGTACAGGCATACTTCGGGCTGGAGAATCCCCGGATGCCGCAGGACCTCATCCGCCTGGCGATGAGCAGCGTAGCCGGGATCTGTATTACCCCCCTGCAGGACATTCTGGAGCTTGACGGAGCTCACCGCATGAACACTCCTGGACAGGGCTGCGACAACTGGGGCTGGCGCTTCAAAAGGCAGGACCTGACCGGACAGAGGGAGGCGAGCCTCCGAGATCTCACCCGGATCTACGGACGAGTGTCCAACTGACTCCTTGAGGACTGTGCAAAACCCTCTTGTCTGTGCATTAAGCACGTGCTATCTTCTGCGATCATTTGTCAGCTCTCAGTAACAACATCAACATTTTTTTGGAGGTCACTCGTGAAAAAGAGTATGAACCTGATCCTGGTCGGCATGGTTGCCACCGCCCTGCTCTCCGGCTGTAAAGATGAAACTCCCAAGGCCGTTGACGTCCCCGCTGCAGCGCCCGTTGCATCCCCCGTAGCTGCAGCGCCTGCCGCTGAAGCCGGTCAGTCCGGAACCGTCGTAGAGACCATGAATTCTGCCGGCTACACCTATGTTCAGGTCGACACCGGCGCCGAGAAGATCTGGGCCGCGGCTCCCGAGTTCAAGGTCAGTGTGGGCGATGACGTCGTTGTTCCTCAGGGAATGCCCATGCAGGAATACCACAGCCAGACCCTGGATCGCACCTTCCCCGTGCTCTACTTCGTGCCTCGCATCATGGTGGCCGGAGCCGATCCCGCAGCCGACAGCAGCATGCCTGCGGATCACCCCTCGGTGGCAGCTACCTCTTCTGGAACTCCTCCTGTCGTCACTCCTGCTGACATCGACCTGACCGGCATCGAGAAGCCCGCCGAAGGCGTAACCGTTGCCGAAATTTTCTCCGGCAAGGACAGCCTCTCCGGCAAGGAAGTGACCCTGCGCGGCCGCGTGGTCAAGTACAGCGCCCAGATCATGGGCAAGAACTGGGTCCACCTTCAGGACGGTACCGGCGAGGCCGGAACCAGCGACCTGACCGTCACCACCAGCTCTGAAGCCAAGGTCGGCGACACCGTTCTGGTGACCGGCCAGGTCGTCACCAACAAGGACTTCGGTTACGGTTACAACTACGACGTCCTGATCGAAGACGCCAAGGTCGTGGTGGAGTAAAACCTCCCTGCACCCAAGAAACCAAAAGGCCCCCGGCAGTAGCTGGGGGCCTTTTTTCGTATAAAATCAGGATACCGTCTCTGTCGCATCCTTTCCCTACCCGCAAAGGAGCTCTGCATGGATGCTTCCTATATCCTTTTGTTGCTGCTGCTACAGCGGCTTTTCGAGCTGCGGTTATCTGCTCGCAACGGACGAAACCTCAGGGCCAGAGGCGCTATTGAAATCGCCCCCTGGAGCTACTCCATCATGGTCAGCCTCCATGTGCTGTTTTACCTGAGCCTCGCCATCGAGTCCTGGCCCTGGCAGATCCCCCTCGACAACCTTCATCTTGCACTTTTAGCTGCGCTGCTTCTCGTTCAGGTGCTGCGGTACTGGTCGATTATCAGCCTGGGGGCCTTCTGGAACACTCGCATCCTGATTCTGCCGGAAAGCTCAATCATTCGCACTGGCCCCTACCGTTTCCTTAAGCACCCCAACTACCTGGTCATCGTGCTGGAGTTCGCCCTGTTGCCCGCCCTGCTGGAGAGCCCTCTGACCCTGATTATTTTCTCCCTGGCGAACCTCGCCGTTTTGCGTCAGCGCATCCGCCTGGAGGAGTCGGGTCTTCGGAAACTCACGGACTACGAACGTGTTTTTCCCTCCCCGTCTCCGGAGCGGAAGTAGGCATGGATCGACGCGGCAAGATCCGTCGAAATACCCTGCAACTGTGAAAGCTGGTCCACTTCGGCCTGCCTGACTCCCTTGAGGCTGCCAAAGGCCTTAATCAGCTGCTTGCGCCTTGCCGGCCCCACCCCCGGGATTTCATCCAGCGTCGAGTGCAGCGCAGCCTTGCTGCGAAGATTGCGGTGATAACTGATGGCGAAGCGGTGCGCCTCATCGCGCAAGCGCTCCAGCATGAACAGGGAAGCTGACCCCTGACGCAACAACACCGGATTTTTACGTCCGGGCCTGAAAACCCGTTCTTCACTGCGCTCCACCGCCCTACCCCGCACATTGGAGACCACCCGGCTCTTGGCCAGTCCGGCCAGTTCGATCTGACCGACAAGGCCGAGCTCGACCAGTACCGTCTCAACGGCGCCCAGCTGTCCCTTGCCTCCATCGATGAGGATAAAATCAGGCAGATCAGCCTCCTGCAGTCCACGAGTCAGACGGCGCAGGAGGACCTCACGCATAGAGGCGAAATCATCCGCCCCCTCGACGGTACGGATGCGAAAACGGCGATAAGCATCTTTTGTCGCCTCGCCGTCGATAATCACCGACATACTCCCCACCGAATAGCTGCCCTGAACATTGGAAATATCGAAACATTCCATGCGGCGGGGCCTGCCCCCAAGCCCGAGGCGCTCCTGCAGATCCGAGAGGGCGTCCTGGCGTGCCTTGCGCTGGTCATCCTGTCGCCTGGCAGCTTCGTACGCATTGCTCCGGGCCATCTCAACCAGCTCAAGCTTCTGCCCCCTTTTAGGCACCTGGAGCTGCACCCTCTTACCCCGCCTCTCCGAGAGCCAGTCCTGAAGCACCCCGGGGCTCGAGGGCTCAAAGGGCAACAGGATCTGTTCGGGAATCAGCACGTCACGGCCGTAGAATTCCTGCAGGAAGGAGTCGAGCAGCTCATCTTCGTCCAGCTTCCACTGCAGAGCATAACTGCGGCTGTCGATAAGCACCCCCTGACGAACGAAGAGCAAACTCAGATGCACCTCTCCTTCCTGGCGGTGAAGCCCTACCACGTCCATATCGCCGCCCGTGGCATCAACGACCTTCTGCCTCTCCACCGTCGCCTCGATATCCCGGATCTGGTCCCGAAGTCGCGCCGCCTCCTCAAAGTGCATCAGCTCGCTGGCACGGGCCATCTTCTGTTGCAAAATGGCCAGCACCTCGCTCTTTCGCCCGGAGAGCAGGGCGACCACCCCCTCCACCAGCCGGGCGTAATCCTCCGAGCTGATGTGTCCGAAGCAGGGAGCACTGCACTGACCGATCTGATGGAAAAGGCAGGGGCGGCTGCGGGAACGGCATTGTTTAAGCGGATAGTGACGCAGGGGAAAGAGCCGGTAGAGCTCCTTGATGGTGGATCGAACGGCGGAAGATGAGGCGAAAGGACCGAAATAGAGGGCGCCATCGCGCCTGACCCGGCGGACCACCTGCAGAGCCGGAAACTCCTCGGACGGGTCGATGCGCACCGAGACGTAAGTCTTGTCGTCGCGAAGATTGATGTTATAGCGGGGGCGATGCTTCTTGATCAGAGTATTCTCAAGAATCAGCGCCTCTTTTTCCGTGTCAGTCACAATGGTGTCAATAGCGCTGACCCGGCGCATCAGAAAACGGACGTGGGCCCGGCCATCGCCCTGAGACGAGAAATATGTGCGCAGGCGCAGGCGCAGATTTTTCGCCTTGCCCACATAGAGCACAGCGCCATCTTCGGCTCGCATCAGGTAGACGCCGGCAGAGGTCGGAAACTTTTTCGGATCAAAAGCCACAGCATCCGTCATGGGGCCTCCGACATATAAAGGATTATAGGTAAGATCGACAATATCAGCGCAAGCGAAAAACTGTCAACGCTAGTTCCTTGCCACAAATGCTCTTCCGTACTATTCTTCCAGGGTCAAAGAGAAGAAATATTTCATGTGTAAGATTTCCACCATTTTCTACAGGAGGTATCGATGAGAATAATCGCCTTCGCTCTATTCTTGCTGACCCTGCTGCCCTTGGGGGCAATGGCCTCGGAAGAAATACGCATTCTGGAAGAGGTCTCCGCCTCGGCCCGTCAGACTCAACCCGATCTTCAAAATTACCGGGTCGAGATAGTAACGGAGAAGGTTGCCGCGATGATTTCGGCCATGACCCTGAACATCCCGGCGGACATGCCCCGCCCTGTTGTCCCTCGGATTTTCAAGTACTGGTCCCGCCAGCCCTTCGCCTCAGCCATTGTTGCCGAAGGGCAGGACATTTTCCCCTACATGCAGGAGATGGTTGACCGCTTTTCAGCCGAACTCGCCGTAGAGCTTCGCTCCCTGCTCCTGCCTCCCTCCCGGGCGGAAGCAAGAAGTCGGCTGATGAAAAATGCCCGCCTCAGCCGAGTCAGTATGGATGTAGGCAGCCAGCAGCTGATTTCCATCAGTATCGAATTTGCCGACCCCACCGACCTGAATCGTGCATTTTACGAAGAGGGCCTGGGGCTACCCCAAAAAGGGATCACCAAACTACGCTTTGATGTCAATCCCTCCAGCATGAGAGTACAGCGGCTGGATATTCGCAGTCTCGATTCCCCGACTCACACCGTCGAGATTCGCTACGCCCACAAGGACAAAGCCCCCTTCCCCGAGAAGATTATCGTCTCGAGTCCTGACGGTCAGATTGACGAACGCTTCACCATCGAATTTTCCAACGTGGAAAATTTCAGCCTTCCCATCAAGCAGACCCGGGTCATCAAGCGGGGAGACGAAGCGGTGGAGACGATTCATGTGGAATTCAGAAACTATCAACTCAATACTGCGCTGCCGGCAAATGTGCTGAAGATACTTCAGCACCGGCCATAAACCCTATTTAATGCACGGATTTTTTATGCCCGCTTTCTGGAACAACATCTTCAGCAGCCAGACCGAACCCGAATCTCTAAGCGATGTCCTGTCAAAGGTCCCTATTTTCTCGCGCCTCAAACCCCGGGAACGCGAAGCCATGAAAACCTTTATGCACCGGCGCCATTACTCCGCGGGCGAATTGCTCTTCGAAGCGGGTGAGCCGGCCTCGGGAATGTATCTGATTCGCAGCGGCACCGTCCGATTGAGCGCTCCTGCAGCCGACAAGGAACAATCGGAGCTGATTCGGCTGGGGGTGGGAGATTTTTTTGGTGAATCGACCCTGGCCGCACCAGCGACTCGCACCGTGACGGCTCGCACTCTGGAGAGTTGCGAGATCATTGCGCTGCTGCACTCCGACCTGCTCGACATCCTGGAAAAACACCCGGCCATGGGTGCGCGCCTGTTCTTCGGCCTCTCGGAAGTGCTCAGCTCTCGCTTGCAGGCATGCACCATCGAACTGCTCAAGCGCTCAGGTACAGGCAGCCCAGCCCCCGAGCTGGACGGAGAGACGCTCTGATGCAGAAAAAGCCCCTGTCCAGGGCCCAGGCCCTGCTGCTGTTTATCCTGCTGACCCTGGCCATCGCAGCAGGTCTCTCCCTGTTCTCCTCAGCATCCACCATCATCGGCCTGCTCAAAAAAGCCACTGCAGGGCTCTTCCTGCCCGTGCTGCTTTCGCTGATCATGTCTTTTCTGCTGGAGCCCTTTGTGCTTCGCCTGACCCGCAATCATTTCAACCGCACGATCAGCATCTTCATCGTCTACGCCGTCATTGCCGTGGCACTGGCACTGGCAACGCTCTGGTTCGCGCCGCACTGGGCAACCATGTGGAGCTCCCTGGTCAATGACCTGCCCCGCTATATCAGCCAGGGGCTGGCTTATCTTCGACAGTGGCAGGAAATAGCCCAGAGGCACATTCCGGGGATCGAGGGTTATAACTTTGCGGCCCAGGCCCGCACCTATGCCGAACAGTTCCTGACCTACGTTCTGGTCCAGGCTCCAAGCTCCGCTCTGAAACTCGGCAGCCTCATGCTGCTGGTCCCCCTGTTCTCCTTCTTTTTTCTCCGGGATGGCCGCCAGATTCTTCGGGCCGTCATCATTCAGACGCCCAATCGCTCCTTCGAGATGGTGCGCGAGATCAGTTTTCACGTCAGTCGTCAGATGGCCCATTTCAT
>JAAXQG010000298.1 GCA_012974445.1 Desulfuromonadales bacterium | reverse complement strand
AGCACCCTTGACGGCATTGTCGTACAACCCGTGACAGGGCTCTGATTCAGCGTTAAAATGACCAGCTGGCCCCGGCCCAGAGTTGCCGTCCCATCTCGAACCTTCCGGCTGTTCCTGTCTCTACCTTCTTGTTCAGCACGTTCAAGAGCTCCAGCTCGATGAGCAACCCGGCGGGTCCCGGTGCCCAGTCCAGCCTCCAGTCGAAGACCAGGGCGCCCGCGCGCTTGACCTCGGCGTAGACGTTCAGGGCCTCGGAGATCGACTCTCCCGTGAGCTGGTCGGTCTCTCCGATCGATATCACCTTGGTCTCGCCGGTGGGTTCGATGTTCCTGTAGCCGCTGCGATATCGGGCGCTGTTTGTGAAGTGCAGATGCTCACCGAGTTGCAGGCTGTAGATGAGGCTTGCGACCCAGGGGCGGTTGTAGTTCCCCTTGGGAAGTTCGGCTCTGTCCAGTACTTCATCCCGGAACCAGACCCGGTCCTTCGCAGGATCGTCTTCGAGGATGTCATTGTAGTCCTCGTTGCTCTCCCGGCTGTCCTGGTAGGTCAGGTTGACCAGCAGTGACTGGGTGCTCCAGCGACGCTCCCAGGCCAGGCGGTAGCTGTCGTGTCGACTCGAGCCGTTATTATTCGTGGTGTAGATTCTGTTTCCATCAGGTTGGGTTTCACTGAGTTCCCGGGCAAATTCGTTGCGGCCCTTACGAAGGACATATTTTGCGCTCAGCAGCCCTCCCCCCAGTTTCTGATCCAGGCCTAGGGCCAGTTCGTCGCTGTAGGGCGTCTTGAGTTTGGAGAACCGGTAGATGGTGCCGCCCTTATACGCTGATTCCATCCAGTCCGTCAGCTGGTTCTGAAACATGGTGCGGGACTGCCTTTTGAATGGCAGGATCACCTCACGAAGTTTGTAGGTCAGCAGGCTCCGGCCATAGTAGCGGTTCAGGCCTGCCGTCAAAATAGTCTGTCCAGTGCCTGAAAGATCCACATGGGTCGCAAGCCGAGGAGCCAGATTGAGATTGTTCATGAAGTCGTCGGCGTCCAGTCGTACGCCCGGCCTAAGGCTCAATCTCTGCCAGATTATTTCGTCTTCCAGATGCATGGCCAGATGATGAATCTTTGTCTCTACCGCTGAGGCCTCGTAGACGTTTCTCTGAGTGAAGTACTGCTCCCCGTCGGTGCAGGTTTCGTTGTCGTTGCCGCAGTCGATGGGCCTGCGATCATGGTTGAACCCGTTGTAGACATAGGTGGTTCTGGGGCGGTTGAACGTCCCCTTGATCTGTTCGATCTCGGCCCCCAGGGTGAACTGATGCGTACTGCGGCCATGGCTGATAGGGTAGCCTCTGTACTGAGTTTCAAGCCCGACTGACGCCTGGGTTTTCTCCAGATCACCGAAGCCCCCTTCCGGGCTGATTTCCGATTGGTTCAGGTTACCCCAGTTATGAGTCCCCGTATTGGCCCATTGGTACCAGTTTGAGGGAGCGCTGCGTTTGTTTTCGCTGCGGCTTGCACTCCCCCTAAAGGTCCATTCCCCTGCCGAAGTGAATCGGGTCAGGGTGCTCCCGACGCTCAGTCCGCCACCTCTTATGCTGAAGTCGCTGTTTAGGCTGTTCGCAATGAAGCGCTCTGCCCTGTAGGGGGTGTACAGGAGGGTGGTTTCCAACAGATCATCATCACCGAAATAATAGGCATGTTTGAGAAAGAAATTCTGAAGCCGTCGTCCTTCCTCTTTGCTCTGTCCAAGGTGTTTCAGGGGGATCTTTGAGTCTAGAATGCGGTGCGAAAGCAGAACCCCCATATCCGGGTTTATCGGGATGTTCAGGCTCAGACCGGCATCCTGCTTTTCAAACTCAGGTTGGAGTCTTGAGCTGGATGAGGATGAAGTGGAGGCTCTGTCTGCATCATCCAGGTGGAAACTGGTCCACGCAGAGCGGGTGGTCCTGTAGTCTATGGCGCCGCCGAAGAGGGTGCCGGGGCTTTTTGTACGGACATCCACGACCCCACCGGTGAACCCGCCGAAACGGGCTGGCACATTGCTGTCGTAAAGGTTGATCTCTTCGATGAGGCGACTGTCGATGAACAGCTCCTGCGGATGCCCGGGGACGTTGTTGATGTCCAGCGGGTTGTCGGCTGTGGGGTCGAGAAGGCTGTTGTTTCCGATCCCGTCGATGTTGAAATGATTCTGAAAGGTTTTCCCCCCGGAGATGGAGATGGGTGGGGGGAGGATCTCTCCGCCTTGGCGCGAAGCCCGGGCATCCTCACTCAATTGCACGTCGGGGAAGAAGCCGAGTAACTCGTTGAGGCTGCCGTTGCCCCTGGGCAGGACTTCGATAACGTCGGAGCCGAGGCTGGTGCGGCCGGATGCGGAGGCCTCCACGGTACCGACCACCGTGATCTGAGAAAGTTCCGGCTCCGAAGCTGAAGATGGACTTGCGAAGAAGAGAAGGAGCAACAGGCTGAGCAGAGCAAAGGCGTGGCCCCTGTGAGGGCATATTCGCAATGGCAGAAGGGGCACTTGGTTTACATCTCCCGAATAATTTCATGAGGGCAGCGCCCTCTTCATGGCAATACGTAAAGTCAGAGTATGTCGAAAAAGAAGGGTCGTTTGTCAAGCGGCTCTTTTGGGTCGTCCGTGAAGTCCAGGATGCCGTCACCGTCGCAGTCCTCATCCAGGGTCAGCCCGGAGGCCTCAATCTGCTCGTCTGTGGCAAGGGGGTTGAAGAAGTCGGGCTGTCCGTCTCTGTCCGTATCTATACTGGCGATCGGGGAGTCGGGGAAGTCATCCCGGTGGACTAGGGCGTCGGCCAGCCATCCCAGCGCATCATTGCGTACTTCCGTTCCGATGGAGAGCGCCAGTTCCAGGGCCCTGGTAAAGTCCCCGGCATCGAGGTAGCCCCCGATAAGATGATCGTATGCGATGTTGTCGCTGTAGGGGACACCATCGTAGATCTGGTCGATCCTGGGTCCGTAATTGTCGGCTTCCGGTCCGATCTGGTTGACAACAATCAGCCCTTCATCGAGAGTCGCAAGAGCGGCATCTTTCATGTTCAGGGCAACAAAATGCCTGGCGACTTTGATCAATTGCCCCACTTCTTTTTTGGCGAGATCTTCATCGTAACCTGCGGCGGCATCGAAGATGGCCTGCGCGGCTTTACGCTGATCCCGGTTGGCAGCCTCCGCGCCCACATTATCACCTACTTCCAGTAAGGCATCGACAAGGTCGTCGAAAAGATTGGCGCTGTCGTTTGCTTCGAGGACCGTTGCATCAAGGACGCTTCGGCGAGCATTTTCGAGACTGTCTCTTATACACATCT
>JAAXQG010000284.1 GCA_012974445.1 Desulfuromonadales bacterium | reverse complement strand
GTTCCTGATGATGCGCTCCAACGCATGGGTGCCGACAAAGCCCGGGAGACCTTCGCCCACATCCCCCTGGCCACCGTCGAGGGACTTGCCGAGGCCGACGCCATCATCTTCGGCACCCCCACCCGTTTCGGCAATATGTGCGCCCAGATGCGCAACTTTCTCGACCAGACGGGACAGCTCTGGATGCAGGGCGGGCTCATCGGCAAGGCAGGCAGCGTCTTTGCCTCCACCGGCACCCAGCACGGAGGGCAGGAAACCACCATCACCAGCTTCCACACCACGTTGCTGCACCACGGCATGGTCATCGTCGGGACCCCCTACAGCGAACAGCGCTTGATGAATATGGAAGAGATCACCGGCGGCTCCCCCTACGGCGCCTCCACCCTCGCCGGGCCCAACGGATCACGCCAGCCGAGTGAGAATGAGCTGGCGATTGCTCGGTTCCAGGGGGAGCATGTGGCTAAAATTGCGGGGAAGTTGAAAGGGTGACTTCCTCTACATGATCCATTAACAGGGGGCAGAATCGTCGAACTTCGGCCCGGCGGTTTTTCCTCTCCATTCGACAGGGCATTACGACTTCCCCATCGCTCTGAATAAGCATTCAGGCCCAGGCCTTGTCGCTCAGACTCCCCTCCACTACCTCCGCCGATCGTTTCCAGACATAGCTGATCGCCTCACGAGTCTCCCTCACCGGACTCTTGCCGCTCGCATCTTCCCGCCACCCCAGGCAGAGAGGAACGGAGCCCCATCCCTTATCCCAGATCACCACCTTCCCCCGGTTGACCAGTGACATAGCCTCATCCTCGCGCATAATCGCTACTCCCTGACCGGCAAGCACCAGCTCATGGACGATCTGTTCGTTGGCGGCGGTTGCGATCTTCCCCGGGCGCAGCTGATAATCCCCCATCTTCTCCTGCATTACCCGAAAGAAGGGAAAGTTGTCGTCCACCCAGATCCAGGGCAGCGCGGCGATCTCCTGCCAGCTCGAAGGCTGCCCTCCCCCCATCAGCCCCGATGGAATCACCACGCAGATACGAACCTGAGTGATGACCGCCTGAACAATATCCGGTTCTTTCATTTCGCCGTAGAAGAAGCCGAGATCCAGGAGTCCACTGCGCAGCCGCTGGGCGACATTGGAGGTCTCGCTGGCGTGAAAGATCACATTGAGACCTGAGTGAAGCAGCGCCAGGCGCTGGTTGATGGCGCTGACCCGCAAGAAGGTCGGATCGGTATTGAGGCCGATACTCACCGAGGTCTTGCTTTCCTGCCGGAGCCCTTCCGCCGTTCGCAAAAGGGTGCCTGCCGACTCAATGACGCTGTGGGCATAGCCCAGAACTATGCGCCCCGATTCAGTCAGTCCCATCCCCCGCGCACGCCGGTCAAAGAGCCTGATCCCCAGCTCCGCCTCCAGAGCCTTGATCTGGCTGGATAGTGCCGACTGGCTGATATGCAGTGTGCCCGCAGCGCGGGTCAGGTTCTGCTCGTGGGCAATGGCGATGAACGATTTCAGTTGATAGAGCTCCACGGCTCCTCCTCGACACAGCGTTCGAAATTATCGAACGCTGCAAACAAAATGTTCAATTGGATTTGCCACTATAAAAGACTGTATAAGCTAGGGCCAGAAGGTTTTAGCTGATTTTTTTCGATTTAGTACGTTTCATATTTTTCAATGTCACAACGCTGCATACCCAATGGAGAAAAAGAATGAAGCTGTCCCTCAAGATCATGGCATCGCTGCTGCTTGCCCTGCTGGCCGTATCCCCGGCATTGGCAGCCGAGAAGAACCCTCTCGATAACTGGAAAACGAAGTTCGATCCCAGTGGCGCAAAGTACCGCTACATCCTGTCCAACGTGACCCACCCGGTGGTTGAAGGAGCCGCCGTCGGTTACCGCATCCGTGACCGGGTGTGGAAGGAGTCCAATGGAGAGCTGTACGTCGACTTCCGTCCCCTCTCCCAGCTGGGTGGCGAAAAGGATGTGATCAGCAAACTGAAGATGGGCGCCATCCACGGCATGATGAGCTCATCGGTGGCCGCTGCCAATATCGCCGGTCCCCTGGGCGTGGTCAATCTCCCCTACGTGGTCGATACCTTCGACAAGCTCGATACCTTCCGCAACACCCCCGAGCTGTGGGATCCCTTTGCCAGGAGCGCTGAGCGCCGCGGCCTGAAGGTTGTGGATATCACCGGATACGGCCCCTACGGCTGGGCCACCAACAGCCCGGTGAAGAGTCTGGAAGATGCAAAAAAGGTCAACTTCCGCATTGCCCAGGCGCCGGTCAATATCGACTTCTACAAGGACTGGGGACTGAAGTTCACCGTCATGCCCTGGCCCGATGTACCCCAAGCGCTCCAGACCGGGGTTATCACCGGCCTCGATCACACCGCGATCATCTGCAACATCACCAAGAAGTTCCAGATCGCCAAGAACTTCACCGAACTCAACTATGCCCAGGGACTCTTCGTTCACCTGATCAACAAGCGCTGGTTGAATAAGCTGCCGGAGAATCTTCAGAAGATCCTGATCACCGCCATCGAAGAAGAGAGCGCCGATACCCGCATCCGCACCCGCAAACAGCACCAGGAGCAGGTGGCCAAAGCCAAAGAGGCCGGAGTTACCTTTTATCAGTTGAGTGATGCTGAGCGGGCGACCCTGATCGAGCAGGCCCAGCCGGTTTATGAAAAGTGGGGGGAGATGGTTGGGGTTGATTATCTGAAGAAGGTGCAGGCGACGCTGAACTAGCGTTACCCGCAAACAGGATGGTCTTTTCCATGAATCTAAGCGATCAACTTCAGCATTAAAATCCAATTTAATATTTTATTTTCAGCAATGGTCTGACATGAAAACGGCCCACCCCGGAAACGAGGTGGGCCGGTCCTATTATGGAGGCTTTCACGACGGAAACCGGCGTCCTTTTTACGCTATCACTCGGTTAACAGGGTGCCTGTCGATACTGGGCGAGATCACAGATGTCAAAAAAACAGCCTGCTCATGATGTGAGGTTCCATTGCATTACAACCTTTAAGCCCTGTGGTTTATTATCCTTCAATTCGATTTTAACATTGTGAGCCGAGGCAATCCATCTAGCGATAGACAATCCCAAACCGCTGCCTGTCTGGCCGGATTTATCAAGACGGACAAAGCGCTCAAAGGCTTTATTTTTATCATCGTCTGAAAGTCCCGCCCCTGTGTCCACGATCTCTAATAAACCATCAGGAGCGAGCCCTACAAAAATACGCTCATTTTTCAGCGTATATTTAACAGCATTATCCAGTAGATTCTTGAACAGAATCATAATAGACAGCTCATGCCCAACTATAAAAATGTCATCAGCAATATCTGTTTTAATCTCAAT
>JAAXQG010000279.1 GCA_012974445.1 Desulfuromonadales bacterium | reverse complement strand
AGATGTGTATAAGAGACAGACCTTGAGGATCTGGACTGGTGGAACATGGTCTACGGCGATCGTTATGACACATTCGAAAAACTGATGCCTCCGGAGAGACGGCGAATTCTGGATATCGGTTCAGGCCCAGGCCTCTTTCTCAAGCACGGAAGCGATCGGGGCTGGAGCGTTTTGGGTATCGAGCCTTCAACGCAGGCAGCACGGCATAGCCGTGAGATGGGGCTCGAGGTCATCGAAGAGTTTCTTTGCGAGGAAACTGCGGCACAAATCGGCCAGCAATTTGATGTCATTCATATGAGCGCCGTTTTGGAGCATATTCCTGAACCTGGAAAATTTCTAGGATACATTCATTCGTTATTGAAGCCCGAAGGTGTGCTCTGTGTTGTGGTTCCCAATGATTACAGCCCCTTCCAGCATGCTCTGCGGACAGTTTGCGATTTTCAGCCCTGGTGGGTTGCCCCCCCCCATCATGTAAACTTCTTCGACTTTGATTCCTTGGCCCTCTTGCTGGAGCGCACCGGATTTGAACTGGAAAGCAAGGAGGCGACTTTTCCCATCGACCTCTTTCTTCTCATGGGTGATAACTATGTGGGGAATGATTCCATGGGAAGGGCCTGTCACGCGAAACGAAAGCAGTTTGAGATGAATCTTGAGGCCGCAGGGCTCAATTCGGTCAAAAGGGATCTTTATAAAAGCTTTGCACAATTAAACATCGGCCGGGAAGTCTGTATCTACGCCCGTCGTAAAAGCTGAAGGAGGGCAAGATGGGGGTAGATTCGCTGAGTTCATTTTGTGGGGATAGGGCTACGCAAGCATGCCGGGTTTGCGCAGGGGGGCTTGGCGTTACCACTGTCTCCGCAGGTGAAGGCCCTTATCGGACTATTTGGATTTTATGTGAATCCTGTGGTTCCTGGTCAATCGGTCACGAACCGGACAAAAAGCGCCTGGATGCTTTCTATTCGGATTATTCAGGCCACCTCAAGTTGTCATCGATTAATCCAGATGCCAATGACGGACGACGTTACACCGATGCGTGGCGCGCAACCAGAGAGCGGGAATACCGACTCGGAATTCGTGATATTGGTTTAGTTCTCAACAAGAGTGATCATCTTGTCGACTTTGGGGGCTACGACGGTGTTTTCCTCGATGTTTGCCGGGACATTCAGCCTGACTTGGGTAGATCAACGGCTGTAGACTATCCGAGAGATGAAACAAAGCATTTGGTCGCACTTGGGCATTGTTTTGAGGCGATCGATGACTGGCTCGCAGGCGATGAACTCGTTGACATTGTTTCTCTTTGGGATGTCTATGAGCATATCAGTGATCTTCCGACTTTGATGAAAACCCTCTCTCGTCGAGTCAAAGCGGGGGGGCAGGTCATCGTCCAAACGCCGAGAGCTCACTTGCATGCACGTTTATTGGGGGAGCGCTGGCACCATTTTTTGCCTGTCCAGCATCTCCAGCTTCCAAGCCGGGAGGGAATTCTCCAGCAGTTTGATGCCTATGGGTTTACGGCTTCTCAGGTTGGGTCTTTCGGGGCGAATGCGCCAGGAAGTCTCATCCCTCAGCCTTATAAAGAGCTCTTTGATGGGCTGGCAAAAGAGGCCGATCTTGGTTCGACTCAGTTAATACGCTTTGCGCGGCGCTGACGGGTCTTTTCCTCTTAAGGCGGCGATGTCGGATTTTCATGGCCGCTGCCTTGGAGGATAAAGTTGATGTGGAAAACGAAAGGCGCCCTGATGTCCTCTGGAATGATTGCATCTAAATCGGTAAGAAAAAAGGCTTTCGAGCTTTATGATCGACATGCACACTTGCCAATCGTTGATTATCATTGCCACTTGCCCCCAAGCAGGCTCGCCGATAACGCGCCATTTCGAGATCTTTCGGAACTGTGGATAGAGGGTGATCATTATAAATGGCGCGCCATGCGGATTGCCGGCGAAAGCGAAGCTGTGTGTACGGGGTCGGCACTGCCGAGGCAGCGATTCGACGCCTGGGCGCGGACGCTTGCCCAGATGGCGGGTAGTCCGATGCAGGCTTGGAGTCGACTGGAACTTCGGCAAACTTTCGGAATCGAAGAACCGCTGATCCCATCCACTGCCGAGCGAATCTGGACCCGGGCCAATGAAATGCTCGCCAGCGATGATTTCCGCCCCCGGCAAATACTTAAACGAGCTGGCTTCGAGCATCTCTGCACGACCGACGATCCTGCCGATTGCCTCGATCACCACCGCAGCCTTTCTGCCGATCCTTTGCCCCCTTTCAAGGTCGTACCGACATTTCGCCCAGACGCAGCACTCTGCCTCGGCTCCAGCCAGGAGATGCGCCAATGGCTTTTACGCCTTGAGGCGGCGTCAGGGCTCTCGATTGATTCCCTGGGCACATTCCTCTCCGCTCTCAGAAACAGGTATGAGCAGTTTCATGACCTCGGGTGTCGTGTCTCTGACCACGGTCTCGAGCGCTGCTACTCCGCCCCCTGCACCGATGCAGACGCAAGTCGTATTTTCGACTCCCTGATCTCTGGTGCTTCAGAGCCCTGTGCCGACGATCTTGAGCGCTGGCGAAGCTGGTTCATGTGTCGGGTCGCCGAGTGGAACACCGAATTCGAGTGGACAATGATGCTGCATCTCGGAGCCCGCCGGAATAATAATACCCGTATCCTGTCTTCCTACGGGCTGGATGCCGGTTGCGATTCCATCGGCGATTCTCCTCAGGGAGAAAAGCTGGTTGCCTTTTTGGATCAACTGGACTGCGCAGGGAAATTGCCCAAAATGATTCTGTTCAATTCCAACCCACGCGACACATTGATGTTTGCGACCATTGCCGGGAGTTTCTTCGAAGAGGGAATCCGCGGCAAGGTTCAGCACGGACCGCCCTGGTGGTTTCTTGATCAGGCGTTCGGCATCGAGGAGCATCTGAATGCCCAGATTTCTGTCGGTGTCCTCGCAACCTTCGTCGGCATGGTGACGGATTCTCGAAGCTTTCTCTCCTCGGCTCGCCACGATTACTTCCGGCAGCTTGTGAGCTTGCGTTTGGCCCAGGATCTGGAGTCGGGCGTACTTGATTCCGGGCAGGTAGATGTGGATGGGCTATGCCGGGCTCTTTTTTATACGAACGCTAAATACTTTTTTAACTGGTAGGAAATATGGGAATTCTTGGTGGAACAAATATCGTTGTTCTTGGGGCCAGTGGCGTTCTTGGACGTGCCTTTTCCCAGGCTGCTACAGCTGAAGGGGCGTCCTGCATCGTCGCTGGACGCAACGATCCTGGATCTGTCTCTTATACACATCT
>JAAXQG010000276.1 GCA_012974445.1 Desulfuromonadales bacterium | reverse complement strand
TTATCGCATCCAATCGGGACGCGCCCCAATATGATGGGTAAGGAGGAACTCAGATGAAAGCAAGTCAGGTCATTTTGATCACTCTAGCGGTGATCGTCGGTGCGATCATGCTCGCCGGTGGTTGCGCCTACTCTGGATATAACCAGGCTGTCACACTCGATGAATCGGTCAAAGGCCGATGGGCTCAAGTCGAAAATCAGTTGCAACGGCGGTTCGAGCTGATTCCGAATCTGGTTCAAACCGTCAAGGGGGTCGCTGCGCAGGAAGAAAAGATCTTCCTGGGGGTGGCAGAGGCGCGCAAGGCATATTTCCAGGCAGGCACTATCAGGGAGAAAGCCCAAGCAGCCGGCACCTTTGAGTCCGCGCTGTCGCGCTTACTGGTGCTGCGGGAGGCCTATCCCCAACTCAAATCGAACGAGTCCTTCCTCAAGCTCCAAGACCAGCTCGAGGGTACCGAGAACCGACTGGCTGTTGAACGCAAGCGTTACAATGATGCCGTCAGGGAAGTCAACACCTTCAGACGAAAGCTGCTCGGACGAATCTATGCGGGCCTCGCTGGTGTGGATCATGCTGAATACTTTGAAGTCACAGAGGCAGCGCGGACTGTCCCAAAGGTAAAGTTCTAAACCTGTCCAACGAGAGTAAGCCGATTCATGCTAGTTCAGTCCCATACCAATCACTAAACCGATCGCAATACCCAGCCCAATAAATATAGACCCCACTACAATTCCCACAGCTATATTCTGTTCCGCTAACTGCTTCGACGTATCGAATGGGGTCATCTTGTCAAAGATCTTATAACCCATGATCATGAATCCCAGCGTTATAAAGGCGCCAACTATGGCGTACGCTAGATTCAACAATGTTATGAAAATTTCCATTACCTTAACACCCCCTTGATCGTATTGATTTTTGTAACATAGCCAATGGTTTCTTTACTGTGTCGGCCTGTGACGTGAGGCAAAGTCTGCTCTATAGACCCCCACAAGTTGCGGTTCAGCCCCTTCTTCTTTGCAACCCTTTGTGCCTTAATAATATTGCCTTTGCCAGCGTTGAAAGACGCGAACATGAAATTAATGCGGTCTTGCAATGGACGTTTGCCTTTCCACGCCTTCCACAGCGTCCTGTCATAATAAATACCTGCGGCGATGTTCCAACGGGGTTGTTCTCTCGTGCCTTTAATGCTTGGGTTCTTCCTCCGAATTTCTTCAAAAGTCTTGGGCATAATTTGCATAACACCTAGTGCACCCACGCGTGATCTGGCTTTTGGGCGCAATCTCGATTCTGCAACAGCTTGAGCCTTGAAGTACTTCCAATCAAAACCTGGGCCAAAAAATCTCTTTGAATATTTTGAGAAATATTTATCATAGGTGACTACCCTGTTATATCGCTTAAACGCGTGAGCGTGGTAGGGTATGAGCAGCAGTACAACGATGAGAACGAATCTTTTCACCACTGTTCTTTCTTCAGACGTTGTTCGCCTTCTGCCACCGAGCCGGTAGGGTCATACCCGTGCTCATCTCGTCTCTCCTCAAGATAGCTTTCGTTCATGCGACGGTCAAGGAGGAAGTTGCGGCAGATCAGTGTGCGGGGGTGAATCATGGTCGCGGGGTGTACGCAGACCGGTCGATTGGCTATAATAGACCCTCCTTGTGGGAGATCCAGGTGAGAAGGGTATGTAAGGATCTCACGGAAACAGGAGACAATACAGGAGGAGGATATGAATGAGCGAGGCACTCCCCCACTGATCCCACGTGAAGTCCTGTTCGGCAACCCGGACAAGGCCTCAGCCCAACTCAGTCCCAATGGGAATAAAATTGGCCACCTTGCCCCGTTAAATGGCGTGCTCAACGTTTGGGTCGGCCCTGCCCATGACCCCGCAGCGGCCAAACCGGTCACGAAGGATACCGGTCGCGGCATCCGCTTCTACGGCTGGGCCTTTACAAGCAACCACATCCTATACATCCAAGACAAGGACGGCGATGAGAACTGGCGGCTCTACAGCGTGGACCTGAATACCGGCGAGACGAAGGATCTGACACCCATCGAAGGTGTACAGGCACGGGTCCAGGAGGTCAGTCCGAAATTCCCAGATGAGATCCTCGTCGGGATTAACGACCGCGTTCCTGAGCTTCACGACATATACCTCGTCAACATCGGCACTGGCGTAAAACGTCTCATCCAGGAGAATGAGGGATTCGTCGGCTTTGTTACCGACGACGAGTATAACATCCGGCTTGCGAAACGGATGACGCCTGATGGGGGGAGCGAAATTCTCAGGCCGACCGGAGAAGGAGGCTGGGAGCCGTTCATGACGGTTGCCATGGAGGACACGCTCACCACATCCCCTGTCGATTTCGACAAGACAGGTAAAATACTTTACATGATTAGCAGCCGCAACCGGAACACCGCTGCGCTGATTGCGCTGGACCTTGAAAGCGGGGTGCGAACCTTGGTGGCTGAGGATCCACAGGCAGACGTCAGCGGCATTATGGTTCATCCGACGGCAAAAAACGTGCAGGCCGTCGCGTTCACGTACGACCGCAAGCACTGGCAGATCCTTGACGCGTCCATTCTGGAAGACATGCGCTACCTGCGCACGGTTGCCGACGGTGACGTCGAGGTCGTGAGTCGGACCCTCGACGATCGGTACTGGATCGTCGCCTACGTCATGGACAATGGCCCCGTTCGCTACTACCGCTACGATCGCGAGGGACAGCAAGCACATTTCCTCTTCTCAAATCGTAAGGCGCTTGAGGGCATGCCCCTGGCCAAGATGTCCCCAGTCGTCATTGCATCACGTGATGGGCTAAACCTCGTCTGCTACTACACGCTGCCGGTGGGGAGTGACAGCAATGGCGACGACCGCCCCGATAAGCCGCTGCCGCTGGTCCTCATGGTCCACGGTGGACCGTGGGCGCGAGACGTTTGGGGCTATAACGCCTGGCATCAGTGGCTGACCAACCGCGGCTATGCAGTGCTGAGTGTAAACTTTCGTGGTTCAACCGGATTCGGAAAGACGTTTATCAACAGGAGCACGCGGGAGTGGGGCGCAAAGATGCACGACGATCTCATTGACGCTGTCCATTGGGCCATTCAGCAAGGGATCGCCGACGCCGACCGCGTGGCGATCATGGGAGGGAGCTACGGCGGGTACGCAACGCTGGTTGGTCTGACGTTCACCCCGGAGACCTTTGCTTGTGGCGTAGACATCGTGGGACCGTCGAACCTGGTAACCCTGATTGAGTCGATCCCCCCCTACTGGCAACCGCAGGTCGAGCTGTGGACGACGCGCGTAGGCGATCACAGAACCGAGGAAGGCCGAGCGTTTCTGACCAAGTGCTCTCCGCTCACCTA
>JAAXQG010000254.1 GCA_012974445.1 Desulfuromonadales bacterium | reverse complement strand
GGTGGTTAGCAGCGAAACATTTATAAGGGACCTTTATAAGAAAAAAAACGTTTTTAATCAAACGTTTTGCGATCGAAAGCTTCGAATATCATTAAATTTCCCAAGAAATTCAATGAGCCTCCCTAAGAAGTGGGGGAATTAGAAATTTCGACTGAAATCACGGCCGGACCTGCTATTCTTCAATGAATTGAAGGACTTTGCGACAGGAGGGTGCCATGAAAAAGCAGGGAACCGAGGAGAAAAGATCGCTGGAGGTCGCTGAGGCGGCGCGGGAGCTGGATTGGTTGCGCCCCAGTTTCGTCTCAAAACTCTTCATGGGCGTCGTGGACGAATCGCTTGTCTTTCCCTTTCCCGAACAGCCGAAGGAAGATCGCAAGGCTGGCGATAAGATCATCGAAGAACTGCAAAGTTTCCTGGCCGAGCATCTGGATGCCGACCTGGTGGACCGGGAGGCTGAGATTCCCGAGGCGGTTCTAGATGGGCTCAAGGCACGGGGGCTGTACGGTATTAAGATCCCTACCGAATACGGGGGGCTGGGGCTGTCGCAGGTGAACTACAATCGCATCATACAGCTGATCGCCAGTCACTGCGCCTCCACGGCGGTGCTGCTCTCGGCTCATCAGAGCATCGGCGTTCCCCAGCCGCTTAAGATGTTCGGCTCCGATGAGCAGAAGCAAAAATACCTGCCGCGCCTGGCGGCCGGAGCCCTGTCGGCCTTTGCCCTGACGGAGCCCGAGGTGGGATCGGACCCGGCGCGCATGACCACCTGCGCGGTACCCACCGAGGACGGCGAGGCGTACCTGATCACGGGGCGCAAGCTCTGGATCAGCAATGGCCCTACGGCAGAGCTGCTCATCGTCATGGCCCGCACCAACGACCCTTCGGAGAAGAAGCCCGAAATCACGGCCTTCATCGTCGAGACCGATACCCCCGGTTTCTCCACGGAGCACCGCTGCGACTTCATGGGGCTTCGGGGAATCCAAAATGGTCTGATCCGGTTTGATCAGATGCGCGTTCCGAAAGAAAACATCCTGGTGGGGCTGGGTGAAGGGCTCAAGCTGGCGCTGCGCACCCTGAATACCGGGCGCCTCACCCTGCCCGCCGCCTGCGCCGGAGCGATGAAGCAGGCCATGGCCATGGCCCTGCCCTGGAGCCGAGAGCGCGCGCAGTGGGGACAGCCCATCGGCTACCACGAGGCGGTCTCTTCAAAGATCGCCCGCAGCGCCGCCGATATATTCGCCGTCGAATCGCTGACCTGGCTTACATCGGCCATGGCCGACGCGGGGGAGACGGACATCCGCCTGGAGGCGGCCATGGCCAAGCTCTTCTGCTCCGAGGCGCTCTGGCGCACCGCCGACGAAATGCTGCAGGTACGGGGCGGACGTGGCTACGAGACGGCGCAGTCCCTTGCCGGACGAGGCGAAGCCCCCATGCCCATGGAGCGGCTGCTGCGAGACGCCCGCATCAACCTGATCATCGAGGGCTCCAGCGAGATCATGCATCTGTTCATCGCCCGCGAGGCTCTGGACCCTCACATGAAGATTGCAGGGGCCTCGGCAACCTCCGACAAGATGAACCTGGCGGGGGCGGCGAAGTTCTACGCCACCTGGTACCCGAAACTCTGGCTGCCCAGCTTCGAGAGGGCCGATGCCGTCCCCTCGCAACTCTCCGGCCATCTGCGCTACCTCAGACGCGCAACAAGGCGCCTCGCCCGGGACCTGTTCCACATGATGATGATGCATCGCAAGGGGCTGCAGAAACGCCAGCTCCTTCTGGCCCGATTGGTGGATTCAGGGGCGGAGCTCTTCGCCATGGCGGCCGTGCTTTCCCGGGCAGCATCGCCTTCGGCCCCCCGCGGCAGTCAGCAGGTAGCCGAGCTCTTCTGCCGACAGGCTAGGCGCCGCCTCTGCGAGCTGCACCGCAAGCTCTACTGCAACGATGATCGAGCAGCTTACCGGATCGCCCGAGCCGTGGTGGAGGGGCAACACCCCTGGCTGGAAGAGGGCATCTTGAGCACCTGGAAGAGTTCCGAGCCTTCATGAACAACCACTACGACCTCATCATTCTGGGTTCAGGCACCACGGCCTTTGCCGCCGCCCAGCAGGGGGCGGAGCTGGGAGCCAAGGTCCTGATGGTGGAGCAGAGTCGCCTGGGGGGAACCTGCGTCAACTGGGGGTGCATCCCCAGCAAGACGTTGATCCACAAGGCGGGCTGCTACTTCGAGGCGGTGCGGGGACGCCCCTACGGGCTGAACCTCTCCACCGCCTTCCCCGATTGCCCCACTCTGATGCAGGCGAAATTCGAAACCGTCGAGCGTCTGCGCAAGGAGCACTACCAGGATGTCCTGGAGGCCAATGACCGTATTGAGGTGCTTCAGGGACACGGCGCCTTCATCTCTGAGCATGAGCTTCGCGTAGGCGCGCAGATTCTCTGCTGCGAGCGCTTCCTCATCGCCACCGGAGGCATCCCCCGCGTGCCCCAGATCCCAGGGCTTTCGGAGCTGAACTACCTCACAAGTTATTCCGCGCTGCATCTGAGCTGCTTTCCCGAATCCCTGATCATCATCGGGGGAGGGGTGATTGCGCTGGAGATGGGACAGATGTTCCGGCGCTTCGGCACCCGCGTCACCATCGTCGAGCGGGGCCAACGGGTGTTGAAGGAATTTGACCCCCGCCTCACATCTATATTCGAGCAGATACTGAAAGATGAAGGGTTCGAGCTCATCTTCGAGGCGCAGGTCCAGCGCGCCTTTAAACATAAGGAAGAAGCCTGCCTCGAAATAAGGGTTGGAACACAGAGCCGCATCCTTCGGGCGGCAAGGTTGATGCTGGCCGTGGGCACCGCGCCGGCTACCGAGGGGCTCGGCCTGGAGCATGCCGGTGTGGAAACCAGCGACACGGGATTTATCCGGGTGGACGGGTGCCTTCGCACCAGTTGCGAGGGGATCTGGGCCGCAGGCGATGTCACAGGCCCTCCTCTGATCGCCCCGGCAGGAATCCGGGAGGCGCAAACGGCTGTGCTGAACATGCTCGCCCCCGGCAAGCAGCCCGAAATCGATCACAGCCACACTCCCATGGCGGTCTTTGTAGATCCCGAAATAGCCATGGTCGGGCTCTGCCCTGCCGAGGCCCGCAGCAGGGGGCTCGATTTCAATGAGTTTTTCTTCGACCTCGATCATGTGGCCAAGGCCCATGTCATGGGACAGCGCAAGGGAGGGATTCTGTTCCTGATCGAGCGGAGTACGGACCGCATTTTGGGAGTCCAGATGCTGGCTCCCCGGGCGGCCGATGTGATTCACGAAGCGGTGCTGGCAGTTCGGCTGGGACTGCGCGTGCAGGACCTGGTAGAGACCATTCACGTTTACCCCTCAATCAGCGATGGCCTGCA
>JAAXQG010000159.1 GCA_012974445.1 Desulfuromonadales bacterium | reverse complement strand
GCGATAAATGATTAGAATTAATCTCCTGCCTTTAAAGGCAGCGCAAAAAAAGGAAAAGGTTCGCAATCATCTCATCGTGCTGACTCTGGTGATTGTGGTATCGGTGGCGGGTTGTGCTGTCTCCTATTTTTACGTTTCTTCCAAAATCGCAGCTCAGGAGCTTGTAGTTGCCAAGTTGAAGGCAGAGAGAAAAACTCTGAAGAGTAAGATTGGAGAAGTTGGGAAGTACAAAAAACTCCAGTCGGCTCTGCAGTCCAAACTTGATGTGCTTGACTCTTTGAGGGAAGGCAAAACTGGACCTGTGCGATTGCTGGATGAATTAAGCACGGCGCTGCCAGGTAAAATGTGGTTGACCAAGTTTTCTGAGAAAGGTGCAACTCTTTCTGTGAACGGAGTTTCTGTAGACGAGGAGACTGTCGCCTCTTTTATGAGAAGCTTGAACGCCTCGCTCTATTATCGATCCGTTGAGCTTAAGTCGATTAAGCAGATCAAGAATGGGGGGCGTAAGTTGCAGGAGTTTAGTCTTGTGATGAAAAAAGAGACTCCTCCTAAAATTACTTCTGTTAACAAGTAATAGGGGAATCAAAGAATGGATCCTCGCATAGAAAAAATTATCAGGCTTTCTCCGGTTCTGAAATCCGCAATTCTACTGTTGGTTGCTCTCCTTATATCGGCGTCTTTTTTCTTTCTGATGTATGAACCCAAGCAACTGGAGCTCTCCAATCTTTTCAAAGATACGAAAGACTTGGAAGTGAAACTTAAAAGGGACAGAAAGATAGCGCGGGATCTCCCAAGGTTTAAGGCTGAGTACGATAATCTCAATCAGAAGCTGGATAGGGCTTTGACTGAACTGCCCAACGAGCGTGAAATCCCTGGTTTGCTGACGAGTCTTTCGACTCTGGCGAAAAATCAAGGTCTCGATATCTTGAGTTTTACACCTAAAGCAGAAGTCGATAAGGGTTTTTACGCAGAAGTTCCTGTTGCCATGAAGCTCTCCGGCTCGTTCCATGAAGTAGCTTATTTTTTTGATTCTGTCGGACAGTTGCCACGAATTATCAATATTGGAAATGTTCTTTTGGATAAACCCCGCTATGCCGATGGACGCACTGCTCTTTCAATTTCATTCCTTGCTACAACGTACCGTTTTGTTGAAAAGCCAATAACGAAAAAGAAAAAGAAAAAGAAAAAGAGGTAAGTTGAAGTCTGTTTCGTTTATTTCAGTTCCCGAGGGGAAGTGATTATGCAATCTATTGGTCATAAATTTACCATAGTTTTATTGCTTACTCTTCTAGTTGCATGCTCTGAAGAGCCTGCGGCTGTGAAGCCAACTCCTCCTTCCAAAGAGGCTAAGCAGAAAATTGTTAAAACTCCTGCTGTCTCTGAATCTGTTTCAGAGGTAGCGCAAAAGCTTGAGCCTGCTTATGCTTACGATCCTACTGGGCGTAGAGACCCTTTCCAGTCCCTTCTTAAAATAAAACGTTCTGTTGTAGAGCCTGGTAACGCACCTCTGACTCCGCTTCAGAAGTATGGGATTGGTCAATTGAATCTGGTCGCGATCGTTGTTGGAAAGGGTGAACCCAGGGCTCTAGTTGTTGCGCCTGACAGGAAGTCCTATGTGCTGACAAAGGGTATGAAGGTCGGTGAAAATGGAGGCGAAGTGATTGACGTAACGCTGGATGCCGTCCTTGTTGAAGAAAAATTTTATGATTTCGCCGGTGATTTAAAGAAAACCCTGCGTGAAATCAAACTTCCTCTTCCGGAAGGAGGGAAATAATGCAATTAAATATTGGTGTTAACCTTCGTTGCCTGTTTATGGTGTTGTTACTGTTGTCGGCAAGTTCGTTATCTGTTTTTGCCGGAACCGCAGCTGTAGTGACCCATGTAGATACGGATGATTCGAGGATTCTGCTTCAAACCGATGGCGAGGTTGAAAAGTACAGATATTATGAACTTTCGAATCCTTCGCGTCTCGTAGTCGATATCTATGGAGTCAAACCGGATTTTTCAGATCGTTCTATTCTCTTTGCAGGGGTTGTTTCTCGACTTCGTATCGGTCTTTATGAGGATAAAACCCGTTTTGTGTTTGATGTCGCTGGCGGTACCAACCTTGATTTCGGGGTTGGCAAGGATGGAAACGCTATAAAGATTGATTGGAACTCCTCCCAACCTTCTCCAGTCGTTTCCGCCGCACCCGCTCAGGTAGTGACTTCAACCAAATCGGCTTCTAAGCCGTTGGCTGCGTCTGTTCCTGTCAAGGCTGCAGCTGCCGTGTCGACTGTCGTCAAGAATGTTGAATTTGGCCTCGAGGGCGATCAGTCTGTTTTGACTATTACCTATGTGGGAGCATCGGCGGTCATCCCTGCAGTCTTAGATAAGGGTATGGTTCGTTTTGGTCTTCAGGGCTCGAATATATCTCGCTCCCTTCGCCGCATCATCGATACTGCAGCTTTCCCTAGCATTATTCGCCGTGTCACGCCCTATACCGCTTCTACCAAGTCTGGACAAAATACCCTTTTTGCGGTTGAACTGCGTGAAACTTCAGCGTTTGAGTTTCAGGCCAATCCCGGCCAGCTTGTTCTTCGCATCAATAACGGCGAGTACGGTGCTCTGGTTGCTCCTGCTGATGAAACGGTTGTAATTCCTGTTCTCTCTTCAGGGACAGAAACGACCGTTGTTACATCGGTGCCGCCTTCGGCTGGGAAAGCTGAAAAGCCCATCGCTGAGGTTGATAAAACAACACCGTCTCTAGAGGGCTCGCGTATGCCCCCTTCCACAGACGGCGATTCTGTTGTTGAAGAATCCACCGAGCGGGTTTCTCTTCGTTTCGAGAAGGCTGATATTCACATGGTTCTTCAGCTGATCGCTGATATTAGTATGAAGAACATTATCGCCACCGATGAGGTCAAGGGGACCGTGACTCTTAAGCTCGACGATGTTCCCTGGCGTCAGGCTCTTTCGGTGATTCTCGAGGTCTCGGAACTCGGTATGCTTGAGTCGGGCAATGTGATTCGCATTCGCCCCGTCAACAAGATCAGGGAGGTGGAGCAGGCTCGATTGTCTGCAAACCAGACCAAAGAGAAGCTCGTGCCTCTGGTTACCGAATATTTTGAAATTAACTATAGTGACCTGGGCAGCATCGTGGCTCCCTTGAAGGAACTGTTAAGCGAGCGGGGCAAATTCTCCCGGGATGATCGTAACAAGCAGCTCATCGTGACTGATGTTCCCCTGCGCCTTGAGCAGGTGCGTAAATTGATCAGAGCCATCGACCTTCCCGTTCGTCAGGTGATGATCGAGGCGCGTATCATCGAGGTGGATTCCACTTTCTCTCGCGACCTGGGTGCAAAGTGGGGTATCAGCTACAATAACGACAGTGCTTCTGGGTCCTCTTCGCTGGATAATGCTGGAGCGGGTCTGGGCGGTGGTTTTTTGATTGCCCCTTCATCGGTAAGCTCTGGTCTCTCTGCCGGTGTCGGCGTGGACATGACCTTCGGTCGTATCGGCATCGATTCGACGGTGCTGGACCTACGGCTGTCCGCCATCGAAACATCCGGTTATGGTAAGGTGGTTTCCAGACCGAGAATCACCACGGTTACGGGGGGGGAAGCCATGATCAAGCAGGGAACAAAAATCCCCTATCAGGCTCTGAGTGACAAGGGGATTGAGACCAAGTTCGAAGAAGCCAACCTTGTTCTCACCGTAACCCCTGTGATTAATCCGGATAATTCCGTGATCCTTGATTTCGATATTTCCAATGACAGCGTTGGTTCCAATGTCTCTACCGGTGCCGGCTCTGCCCCTGCGATCAATACCAAGAATGCGAAGAGTACGTTGGTGGTCAAGGACGGGGAGACAACGGTGATCGGTGGGGTGTTTGTCGAGAGTGAGAACGATGGGCATGCAGGCGTCCCCTTCCTGATGGATATCCCACTGATTGGCAAGTTGTTTCAGTCCAGGAATAAATCGAGTCGCAAATCGGAACTGCTGATCTTCATCACACCCAAAATTCTTAACTGACAATTTTTACTGATATTTGTTAAAAAAGGACAGGTAACCCCTGTCCTTTTTTATATTCTCATGGAGTAAATTTTTTATCATGACTCTTCGTTATCTTACTTCCGGCGAATCTCACGGTCCGTCCTTGACAGCAATCATTGAAGGCCTTCCCTCCAATCTCGAAATCAGACCTGATCAGATAAACTGCCACCTGGCCCGTCGTCAGCAGGGGTACGGCAGGGGGGGGCGCATGGCAATTGAAAAGGATCAGGTCTCTTTCCAGTCGGGCGTCCGTTGGGGGAAGACCTTCGGAGCCCCGATCACTCTTTCTATCACGAATAGAGATTGGGAGAATTGGTCGGACCGCATGTCTGCTCTGGCCGAGGACGAAATGGACGGCATTGCAGTGACCCGCCCCAGACCCGGTCATGCCGATCTGACCGGTATGATCAAGTATCGACAGTCTGATGCCCGCAATATCCTGGAGCGTTCCAGCGCCCGTGAGACGGCCGCACGTGTTGCCGTGGGTGCCGTCTGTATGAGGTTTCTTGCTTCGCTGGGGATTCGGGTCCTGGGGTATGTGACGGAAATATGCGGCATTCAGGCTCAGGGGCTTGATGCAGAATTCGAAAAGCGTTTTACTCTGGCCGAAGAGTCTCTCTGCCGTACTTTCGATAAGGAAGCCGAGCAGAAAATGATTGAGCGCATTGATCAGGCCAAAGCCGATGGCGACTCTCTGGGTGGTGTGGTTGAGGTTGCCGTCATCAATCTGCCTGTCGGGTTGGGCAGCCATGTTCATTGGGATCGAAAGCTGGACAGTCGTTTGGCTGCGGCGGTCATGAGTATTCAGGCCTTCAAGGGGGTCGAGATTGGTGAAGGCTTCAACTGCGCTAGGGTGCCGGGGTCTCAGGTTCATGATGAAATTATCCATCAGGAGGGGCAATTCCGTCGCAAGACCAATCGCGCCGGTGGTCTCGAGGGAGGAATGACTAACGGCGAGGTGCTGGTGATTCGCGGTGCCATGAAACCCATTCCGACTCTTTATTCACCCCTGAAATCGGTGGATTTTACGACCAAGGAGACTTTCCTGGCCACCGTGGAACGATCCGATGTCTGCGCCGTTCCCGCCGCCGCCGTAGTGGCTGAGGCGGTTGTCGCCATCGAAATTGCCGGCGCTTTGCTTGAAAAATTTGGCGGGGACAGCATGGAGGACATCCGCTCTCAGCTTTCGTCCTATCGTACTTATGTCGAATCTCTCTAGTTCCTGCTCGGTAGTTCTGCTCGGTTTTATGGGGGCGGGAAAATCCACCATTTCCACTCTGTTGGCCGAGCGTCTTGAGCTGGCAGTGATCGATCTGGATCGACTGATCGAAACCCGGGAGTCGCAGCTGATTCCTGAGATCTTTGCTCAGCAGGGGGAAGAGGGCTTTCGCCGATGTGAAACCCTGGCTCTGCAATCCCTTATTTCTGCTGCTCCGGCGGTGATTGCCACGGGGGGCGGTGTGGTGACGCAGCAGAGGAACTGGCCGCTGCTTCGCACCTTGGGTTTATCGGTTTATCTCAAGGCTGAACTCCCCACGCTTCTTGCGCGCATCGGCAGCGGTGAGGGGCGTCCTCTGGCGCAGGCTGGGACGCATCGGCTCACCAGTCTCTTTCTGGCTCGTCAGCCTCTGTACGAGATGGCAGACTTCAGTGTTCAAACGGATCGCGTCACCCCCGAGGTGGTCTGTGATCTGATTCTGAACTTTATTCATACCAAGGATTTGTCTCATGCCTGAAATACTCAAGGTCGGTCTTGACCAGCGATCATATCCTATCTGGATCGGTGAAGGTATTCTCGAGCGCATCGACGAGGCGCTGGATTCGGTCCATTTCTCAAGGCGAATCGGTATCGTCTGTAACCCCACGGTGGCTGAGCTCTATCTCTGTCGGGTGCAGGAAGCCCTTGAGAAAAGCGGTTATAGTTGCAGCCTTATCGAGATTCCAGATGGCGAGCAGTTCAAGACCCTTGAGACTCTGGAGCTGATTTATAATGCCCTTATACGCCAGGGGTTTGACCGAGGTTGCGGCCTGCTTGCTTTAGGCGGAGGGGTGACCGGGGACATTACAGGATTTGCCGCTGCGACCTTCATGCGTGGTATTGACTACGTGCAGGTTCCGACTACCTTGTTGGCTCAGGTTGACAGCTCGGTCGGGGGCAAGACTGCGGTTAATCTGCCCCTGGGTAAAAATCTTGTTGGTGCCTTCTACCAACCTCGCCTGGTTCACATCGATGTCTCGACTCTCCGGACTCTACCTCAGAGAGAATTTGCAGCGGGGCTGGCCGAAGTTGCAAAATACGGCATTATTGAGGATGCTGACTTCTTCTCATGGCTTGAGTCTAACAGCGATCAGCTCGTTTCACTGGAGTCGGAGGCTTTGATTCATGCGGTCAAGACGTCTTGTCAAATCAAGGCGGCTGTTGTAGAAGGTGATGAGCGTGAATCGGGGCGCAGAGCCATTTTGAACTATGGCCATACCTTTGGTCACGCCGTGGAAGCTCTTTGCGGCTACGGCAAGGTTAAGCACGGCGAAGCCGTCGCCATCGGAATGGTCGTTGCGGCTGCGATCTCTCGGCGACTGGGTTTCTGTAGTCAGGTTGATGAACAGCGCATCGAGACTCTGTTGCGGGGGCTTAGTCTTCCTGTGACGCCACCGGATTTCACGGCCGAGTGTTATATCGATGCCATGACCCGGGATAAGAAGGTCGTTGATGGAGTCCACAAGTATATTCTGAATCTTGGAATCGGGGACTGCCGTATTCATGCGGTCGACAACCTTGAAACTCTTCTAGATACTGTCTTTCATGTTTGAGGGTCGTTACGACCGCTGAGCGCCAGGAGGGATTTGTGCAGCAAAAGATCGAACAATACAGGGCGATGCTCCAAAAGGACCCCAGGTCCAAGGCCTTTGTGCCCCTTGCTGAGATTTACAGGAAAATGTCTCTGCTTGATGATGCCCTCGAGGTGGCGGAGCAGGGGGTTCAACACCTGCCCGGGTATTCTCTCGGATTCGTCGTTCTGGCCCGTATTCAGGCTCAAAGAGGCCTTCTTGAGGAGTCGATCGGGACTTTCGAGCAGGCTCTGGAGCTCGACGGAGATAATGTAGATGCCCTCAAGGGGCTGGCTAAAATTCAGATCGCCCGCGATAACAACCGCCGAGCCAGGGATCTTCTGGTGCGTGTCCTGTCGCTCAGGCCAGAGGATAAAGCTTCGCGACAGATGCTTGATATTCTGGGGCCCCCGCCCGAAACCCCTGAGTACCATGATGAGCAGAAGTCTGCCGAGGATGTGGATTTCATTACCACGGCCACGATTGCCGATATCTATATCAAGCAGGGGTATCCCCGCCGGGCTCTACAGGTTTTCAGTGAACTTCTTGCATCGAATCCCAGCTCTGAGCCCTTTCGCAAGCGGGTGAAGGAGCTTGAGCTGCAACTCGGGGAACATGAGGAGTCAGCAGCCGGTATTGGGACTGTCGACGCTTCGGTCGAGAGTGCTCCGGTTGAGACTGTGCCCCCGGTGGTTGAAGTTGCGGCTCTGGAGCCGTCCAGTACCGTTTCCAGCTCGTTCCCATCGACCGTAGCGCTTGAGACTCCACCGGTATCCGTTGAGGATTCAGCGGACAGTGCCGAGAGCAATTCCCCTTTGCACACAGCTGATTCTTTCTGGGCGCAGGGACTTGCTCAGGAGCCGTCAAGCGTCCCTGATGTACCCGATACGCAGGAAGCCGTGGTGGATGAACTCAGTCTCTGGCTCGATGCCATTGTTTCCCATCGACAAAACCGTTAGGAGCCGCCGTGTTTATAACGATTCTGAAGCAAATTGTGGAAGAGGTTCCCGGGGCTCAAGGAGCCATACTGATGGGCTTTGACGGCATTGCCGTAGCAGAGTTCTCTATCGAGAATTCCTCGACGGATATGCTTTTGTTGACTGTCGAATATGCCAATGCCCTGAAGGAAATTCGCAAGAGTTCGTCGGTTCTGGAGATCGGAGAGATGGAGGAAGTGGTGGTGAGTACGGACCGTTTCACTATTATACTTCGGGCCTTAACTGATGAGTATTTCTGCGCTTTGCTGCTTAGCTGTGACGCGCAGTTGGGTAAGGGGCGGTACGTTCTGCATCGCGAACAGTATCAGCTCTGCAGCGCTGTGGCCTGAAAAAGGGGGAGAAGCGTGACGAAGATCCTGATAATCAATGGCCCCAATCTTAATATGCTTGGAAGGCGTGAACCGTCGGTCTATGGGAGTCAGACTCTCGATAAAATCAATGCCGATCTATCCCTGAGGGCCAGCGGGCTCGGGGCTGATCTGTCCTTTTTTCAGTCGAATCACGAAGGGGCCCTGATTGATCGTCTTCACGTGGCGCCCGATGAGGGGGTCCAGGGGGTGATCCTCAACCCAGGTGGTTTGACTCACACCAGCGTCAGCTTAAGAGATGCGGTTTCGGCCGCTGCCTTGCCTACGGTAGAAGTTCATCTTTCCAATATTCATGCTCGAGAGAGTTTTCGTCATCAATCTTTCATTGCCGCGGTGGCTGTTGGACAAATCTGCGGATTCGGTCCTTTGGGGTATGAGCTGGCGCTGCAGGCTCTTTTACTGAGACTGAATCGATAATATTGAGGATAAAATTTGGATATGGTACAAAGCTCTCTTTGCCAGCTCAATGATCTTTCCTCCCGCATGGGACTGGACGCCATACTCTTTACGGATCTCAATAATATTCGCTACCTATGCGGATTCACGGGGACTGATGGTGCTCTAATTCTTAGTGGGGGGCGAACCATTTTCCTGACCGACTCGCGCTACCTTGAGCAGGCCAAGACACAAGTCCGCACCGATGATCAGCGTCAATATCAGGCCAAGATCGAAGGTGTAGCCGAGGCTCTTGCAGCTCTTGGCATTATCCGTATCGGATTCGAAGCCGAGCACATGACCTGCGCTGCACTGGGACGATACCGGGAGCGCTGTGGAGATAGCGTCGAGTGGGTTGAACTCGGCGATGATCTTCGAAAACTTCGCTGTATTAAGGGCCAATCCGAACTGGCGGCAATTGAGGAAGCTACACGCATCGCTCAGCTCGGTTTCGAGGAGGTGCTCCCTCTGATCCGCCCTGGTGCCGTTGAGTCCGATATCGCCCGGGAGCTGGAGTTTGCCCTGCGCCGCCTTGGAGGGCAGGAGAAGTCTTTTGATTTTATCGTTGCTTCGGGGCCTCGTGGAGCTCTGCCTCATGGTGTGGCCAGTGACCGGGTCATCCAGGACGGCGAACTGGTAACCATCGATTTTGGCACCGTCAGCGACGGATTTCATTCAGATGAGACCGTGACGGTAGCGGTCGGTGAGGTCTCCCCGGAGCTTCAAAACATCTATGATATCGTACTCGAGGCGCATGATCGAGCCGCTGCGGCTCTTCGTCCCGGAGTTCAACTGCGTGATCTGGACGCTATTGCCCGGGATTATATTACCGAAAAGGGATACGGCGAGTATTTTGGCCACGGTCTCGGTCATGGAGTGGGGCTCGATGTTCACGAAGCTCCAGTGCTGAGCCCTCGCAGTAGTGATGTTGCTGCCGAGAATATGGTTGTCACCATCGAGCCTGGTATTTATATTCCGGGCCTGGGTGGTGTGCGTATTGAAGATATGTATGTTGTCACCAGTACGGGCGCCCGGGTTCTGACCCGTATCCCCAAGAATTTTAAAGTATTGAGTTGAGATCCCTTTCCACCCGGATCTCCGATTCCCTGGCCTTGAGGCCAGACTTCCCTTTAGGAGACAGTGATTCATGAATATCAAGGACCTGAAGACCCTCATTCAGCTCGTCACAGATACCGATATTAACGAGTTCAGCATGGAGACTGCCGACGATAAAATCGTTATCAAGCGCGGCGTTGAAAAAGAAGTCATCCACATGGCAGCCCCTGTTGCTGTGGCGCCCGTTGCAGCCCCGGTCGCTGCGGCCCCGGCCGCCGATGTCGCACCTGCGGCTGTCGTTCGCGACAGCAAGTATGAGACGATCACTTCTCCCATCGTCGGCACCCTCTATCACAAGTCCTCTCCCGATGCCGAAAACTTCGTTGCTGTCGGATCTGTTGTCGAGAAGGGGCAGACGGTTGGTCTGATCGAAGCCATGAAGCTTTTCAACGAGATAGAGGCGGATTTCAAATGCAAGATCATCGAAATCCTCAAGTCCGATGCCTCGCCCGTTGAATACGGCGATGAACTCTTTCTGGTGGAGCGACTCTGATTCGTTTGCGGGCATTTGCTATCGCTCACCGACAGAGAATCAACCGTTAAATGAAAGAATTCAATCATGTTTAAAAAAATTCTTATTGCCAATCGGGGTGAAATCGCGCTTCGCGTGATTCGTGCCTGCAAGGAACTGGGAATCAAGACCGTCGCCGTGCACTCGGATGTGGACTCTGAATCTCTCCATGTGAAGATTGCGGATGAGAGCGTCTGCATCGGACCGGCCAAGAGCGCCGACAGTTATCTAAACATGCAGGCCATTATCAGTGCTGCCGAGGTGACTGACGCCGAGGCGATCCATCCCGGTTACGGCTTTTTGTCCGAAAATGCCGAATTCGCCGAGATCTGCGCCAAGTGTGGCATTAATTTTATCGGACCCACGGCAGAAAACATGCGCCGAATGGGTGATAAAATCACCGCCCGCCAGACTGTGACCTTGGCCGGAGTGCCGATCCTTCCCGGTACCACCGACAGCGTTGTTTCCGTTGAAGCGGCGCAGAAGATCGCTGCGGACATCGGTTTTCCCGTCATCATTAAGGCAACCGCCGGCGGGGGAGGTAAGGGGATGAAGATTGTCCATTCTCCCGCATCGCTGCCCAATGCCTTCGCCATGGCGCGGGCCGAGGGCCAGGCGGGTTTCGGCAACCCCGATGTCTATATCGAGAAGTTCTGTGAAAATCCGCGCCACGTCGAGATTCAGATTCTGGCGGACAAGCACGGCAACGTTATCCATCTCGGGGAGCGTGACTGCTCTGTACAGCGCCGGCACCAGAAGCTCATCGAGGAGGCTCCCTGTCCCGTTCTTTCCGAAGAGTTGCGCAAGAAGATGGGAGACTGCGCAGTCAATGCGGCCAAGGCGGTCAACTACTCCAGCGTCGGAACCGTCGAGTTTCTGCTCGATGCCTCCGGGGACTTCTTCTTCATGGAGATGAACACCAGGGTTCAGGTCGAGCATCCTGTGACCGAGATGATTACCGGCGTCGATATCATCAAGGAGCAGATTCGCTCGGCTGCCGGGTTGCCGCTGCGTTTCACCCAGGAGGATATTAAGATCCAGGGTCACTCCATCGAATGCCGTATCAACGCCGAGGACCCGCAGAAGTTCACCCCCTGTCCCGGTGTCATCGACGGGTACCATCCTCCCGGAGGGCTGGGGGTCCGCGTAGAGAGCGCCATCTACGATCAGTACAGGGTACTTCCCTATTACGATTCGATGATCGCCAAGCTGGTTGTTCATGCCGATACCCGCGAAGAAGCCGTTAAACGTATGGCACGGGCACTGGATGAATACATTATCGGCGGTATCAAGACCACCATCCCCCTGCATCAGCGCATCATGGCCAACGCCGAATTTTCCGAAGGAAAGTCCGTCGATACCGGCTTCATGGATCGTTTTGTCTACTGAGCATTCGGGGCCGGGTTGTCCCGGCCCCTTTTCCCCTAGCAACTTATGAAAACAGCCTGGAGACTCCTTCGGTCCGGTGTCTCATCCGGTGCCATGAACATGGCCATCGATGAGGTGCTTTTTCGCGCCGTGGCCTCCCGTCAGTCCCTCCCCGTCTTGCGCCTCTACGGCTGGTTGCCATCCACGGTGACCCTTGGATATGGCCAGCGTGGATGCGACGAGGTTAATCTCGATTTCTGCGCCCGGCAGGGCATCGATGTCGTTCGCCGAATCACCGGAGGTCGCGCCGTGCTCCATGATCGTGAAGTGACCTACGCCGTGATCTCCTCAAGCCCCACGTCGATTTTTCCCGGGGACGTTCTGGGCGATTATCGCGTCATCGCTGCGGCTCTTCAGGCCACGATTCGCGCTTTTGGTGTCGAGGCTCAGCTTAGCTCCGGCTCGATGAAGGCGGCGGCTACCGCCGTGGAGCGTAGCGCCTGTTTTACGGCTCCGGCCAGCTATGAACTGGTTTACCAGGGGTGCAAACTCACGGGCTGCGCCCAGAAACGAGGGGAGGGGGCCTTTTTGCAGCACGGCTCTATTCCTGTGGATCTCGATCCCGCCCTTCTCTTCGCCGCTCTGGATACCCAGGGGCAGACAGCTCCTGCTGTGGGTTCGCGCCTGCTGGAGCGCAAGGTCGGCTGGCTCAACCGCTGGCGCCGTACAGCAGCCCGAGTCGAGGAGGTTGAGCAGGAGCTACTGCGGCAATGCAGCAGTGCCTTCGAGGCTGAATTTATCGAACAGGACCTGACCAGTGAAGAGCGAGCCCTGGCAGTGCGACTGGCTGAGGTCAAATATTCCTGTCTGGACTGGCATCAGATCTCCGAGGACAAACGAATATGAGTCTGCGAGTCGGCCATATCGACTACCTCAACTGCGTCCCTTTTTTCCACTATCTCAGTTCCTGCGGTTTTGCAGGGGAGATCATCCGCGGGGTACCTACCGAGCTCAATGCGATGCTGGATCAGGGAGCCCTCGATGTGAGCCCCTCGTCGAGCTTCGAGTATGGACTTCATGCGGAGAAGTACCTGCTGCTGCCCGGCCATTCCATCAGCTCCATCGGCGCCGTTCAGAGCGTTCTGCTCTTCAGCCCTCTGGGTTTTGACCAGATTGTCAAGGCTCCCATCTTTGTGACCGGCGAATCGGCAACTTCCGTCAATCTGCTGAAGGTTCTTCTCTTTGAGCTGACCGGCGCCGATTCCCTGGACCTGCACAAATCGGATCTTCCTCTTGAGCAGCGGGCCGAGAAGGGCCAGAGCGTACTGGTGATCGGGGACCGCGCATTGCGAATGCGGCAGAAATCCCATGCTTCGGTTCAGATATATGACCTGGGAGAGCTCTGGGCTCAGCTGACCGGTCTCCCCTTTGTCTTCGCCCTCTGGATCCTCAGGCGGGACATGGCTCAAACCCATCGGCAGGATTTCTTGCAGCTTGCCAGGGCCGTTGAATCTTCCCGCAGTCGTGCGCTTTCAAACCTGGAAGCAGTTGCTGTGAACTACCTGGGCGAGCCTTGGCGTCAGCCCGGGATGCTGGTTGAGTACTGGCAAAGGGTCTCTTATGATCTGACGGAGCGCCATATCCGGGGGTTGGATCATTTCTTCAAGCTGGGGATTACCAATTGACAGACTCAGTGAAAATCGCTAGATATATTTGCCCATGCCCGGATGGTGGAATTGGTAGACACAAGGGACTTAAAATCCCTCGGCCTTTGGCTGTGCGGGTTCGATTCCCGCTCCGGGCACCACCGTTTAAACATGAGGTGATTTTCTCAACCTCGGCCTGCTTAGATATTCATTTCTAAAAATTACGAGCACAAAACATTAGAAGAACCTGCCTTGACAGCATTTGAGGGGCAGTGATAAAAAGATAAGCGTGTACGGAGCGAGTCGAAACAGGAGCCGTCGGAAGCAGATTCCGACGGCTCTTTTATGTCTGAAAATTATTTATAGGAGCTGTAATGACCCCCAAGAGTTACGAGGCCGGAAGTCACATCGAATCTGTGTGTGGCGATGTGGTCGCCAAGGTGCAATGCAATATCTGCGGCAGCCTTCACAAGCATCGTTCTCCGGTTTCGGCCAAAGCTGCTAAAAAGACCTCGACCCGCGCGACGGGTACGGCTGCCAAGGCGCCTCGCCAGAGCGCTACCGTGCGCAAGTATAAGGAGGCGATTGATGAGGCCGGTGGTACGGCGATTCCCTATTCCATAGACCGCGGTTTTCGCCTCGGAGATCTGTTGCAGCACCCGACCTTCGGGTTGGGGGTCGTTCAGAAGGTGACCAAGCCCAACAAGGTCGATGTTCTCTTCGAGGCAGGCATCAAGCTGCTGCGTTGTAAGCTTTAAAGCAGACGTGTTTATCTGTTGTCTCTCTGAAGGCACCGGGGAGGCATGAGTTTTACGTAAATAAAGGGTCGTTCCGGTCTCTCTCCGGTTCGGCCCTTGTTTGTATCTCGATCTCGCCGGTGTGTTTGCCTGTTTGGGTGAAAGCCGGGGCGGATCTCAGCCCCTGCTCTTTGAACTGTTAGGATGCTTCATGTCGTTTCTTCGAGCCCTGCAAGGGGAAATCCGCTCACTTCTGGGCAAGGCAATCCGCACCAGCCTCGATCTTTTTCGTATCACCGTTCCGATTAGCGTGCTGACTAAAGTTCTGACGGATCTTGGGGTGACGGAGATCCTGGGGCAGCTTCTGACCCCGGTCATGGCCTTAGTGGGGCTTCCTGGAAGTATGGGGCTCGTCTGGGCGACGGCGATGGTTACCAATCTCTACGGGGGCATGGTTGTTTTTGCTTCTCTGGCACCCGGACTTGACCTCAGCGTGGCACAGGTGACAGTTTTAACCACCCTGATGCTCTGTGCTCACGCGCTGCCGGTGGAGCTGCGCATTGCCCAGAAAGCAGGAGTACGTTTTCGGGCCATGGCCTTGGTGCGTATCGGTGGGGCGCTTTTGCTTGGATTCCTGCTTCATAGGATTTATCTTGGAGGCTCTTATCTTCAGGAAGCAAACAGCGCGCTCTGGAGTCCTCCCGCCGCTGACCCGACTTGGATAGGGTGGATGCAGGCCGAGTGCTCCAACCTCTTGTCGATCTTTTTGATTATTCTCTCGCTGCTTGCAGTCATGAGGATTCTGGAATCCTTGGGTGTTACAGCACTGCTCTGCCGATTGCTGGCCCCGATGCTTCGCCCCTTGGGAATGAGCAGGGAGGCTGCCCCGGTTACCATGATCGGTATGACCCTGGGGCTGAGTTATGGGGGAGGGCTGATCATTCAGGAGGCAAGATCCGGCAGGCTGAGTCGCCGCGATCTGTTCTACAGCCTGGCACTGATGAGTCTCTGTCACAGCCTGATCGAGGATACGCTGTTGATGCTGCTTCTGGGTGCTCACCTCTCGGGTATTCTCTGGGCGAGGATCATCTTCAGTCTGCTGGCCGTGGCCCTGATGGCTCTTGTCTTTACCCGTTTTTCAGAAGCTCGTTTCACCCGACTGCTCTGCAGAACTTCGGCGGATTGATGTTGGATTTTGTGCTCTTTCGTTTTCAATCTGGAGTTGTAATTGATGCAAGGCATGAATAAAGAACAGATTCGCAAGCGGATTATCGAAGGGCTGGAAGAGGATTATTCCCTGTACTTCGGGGCTGCGAAAAAGGCCCATGACGCTGCGGTGAACGAGGAAAACATCCCGGATAATAAATATGACACCCTGAGTCTGGAGGCTTCCTATCTGGCTCAGGGCCAGGCCAATCGTGCCCAGGAGATAAAGGCCGCGCTGGAGGCTTACCGCAAGCTTGAAATGATCCCCTTTGGGGAGCATTCACCCCTTTACCTGACGGCGCTGGTGACTCTGGAGGGGGGGGACGGTAGCCTCAAGCGTGTGTTTATTGGTCCGCTGGCTGGCGGGCTTAAGGTTGAACTGGACGGCGAGGATCTGGTGGTCATTACCCCCGAGTCCCCGCTGGGCCGGGCGCTTCTCGGCAGGACACTGGGGGACGAGGTTTCTCTGATCATCAATAACGCCCGCAGAGAGTATGAGATCGTTGATCTGTGTTGAACTCGGCGGGCCCCTCTAGCTCAGGGTTCGTCTTAATTGCCCATATCGCTGAAATCCAGACGCTCTGGTGTCCGCTTGCAGCCTGTTTCATGCCCCTTTGATGACGCGTAAGTGCCAGTAAGTTTAAGAGCTTATGTGTCGCAGTATTGCGCCATGGACCGGAATGGGGCATGATAGCAATGTTTAGTCTTGGTTTGCGGGGGAGGGTGCATGAAAAGCTGCTGGTGGCAAAAAAGTAATGTCCTGATCCTGTTGTCGGGTTTTCTTGGCATTCTCATTACTTGTTTGCTTCTTTTCTACAATGTCCATCTTCAGAAGCGGGGAGCCATTGAGCGGGGTGTCGCCAGCACCTGGACCATGGCAGGGGTGGCCGCCAGCGAAACCGAGCGCATATTCTACGGCATCGAACAGGTCTACACAGGCATCCGATCTTTTCTGGAGGGGGAGGGGGGAAGCCTTCCTCCCCATGATCCCAAGGTTCGGCAGATGCTCGATGTCTGGATGGAGGCGAACCCCTTCCTGATGGACATCCTGATCGTCGACGGGCTAGGGAGGGTCAAGCACTGGACCGGTCCTGCTGATCCTCCCGTGGTGCGTGACCGCGACTACATCGACGCCCACTTCAGGGATCCCACTCTGGATATTTTCGTGGGGGCACCCAAGCTCTCCCGGGTCCATACGGGGCAGTGGTTTTTCGGTGTTAGCCGGGCCCTTCGTGACAGCAACGGGGCCATCGACTCAATCTATGTGGCCGTTATCCGTCTCTCCCATCTGCAGCAACGCTACACCAGCATTGAGGTCGGGCCAGAATCCTCCGTGGTCCTGCTGGACTACGCGGGTGCAATTTATACCCGGGTTCCCGACCCTGGGCTCTATGTCGGAAAGAAGATCTCCCGAGCCGAAGTCCTCCCTGCAGGACAGAAGGGGCTGCGAGGTGTCCAGAAGGTATCGCCTCTGGACGGTCGTGAGCGCATTTGGTCCATGCGTCCCGTGCCTGGATTTCCTCTGCTCGCAGCGGCGAGTGTGACCGAAAATGAGGTGTTTCGGGTCTGGCGGCGTGACTCTCAAAACCTGTTGCTGGTTGCGATTGTCTTCAGTCTTGGGATTGCGGGGATGACTTTTTTCCTTATCGGCCTTCAGAGGCGTCAGGATCGTACGACCCTGGAGCTGGAACGCCTCGCCTCGACGGATTCACTCACGGGGCTGACCAATCGGCGTCAGTTCATGTCCTTGTGCCGCTACGAGATAAATCGTGCCAGGCGCAGCAAATCGCCTCTTTCGCTGATTATGGTTGATCTGGACCATTTCAAGGAGGTTAACGACAATTACGGGCACGATGCTGGTGATCAGGCTCTGGTTGCCGTGGCCGCCATTTTAAAACAAAATTGCCGCATATCCGACACTGCTGCCCGGTTGGGGGGGGAGGAGTTCGCCCTGCTGTTGCCGGAGACTGACCGTGCCGGAGCCATGATCAGTGCAGAGAATCTGCGAGCCGAAATCGAGTCGGCCGAAATACGGGTTGGCTCTCACCTGATACCGCTTACCGTCAGTGCCGGAGTCTCCCCATGGCGCAAGGAGGAAGATCAAATTCACCCGAGCCTCAGTCGCGCAGATTCTGCCCTCTATCACGCCAAGTGGTGCGGCCGTAATCAGGTCTGTTCTGATGTCGAGGTACAGAACGACGTCCCTCGCAGTTCATAGTCCCCCTCAACTCGCAATCCCAGTTGCGTCAGTTACTTTCATTGGAGTTTTTTTTCGATTTCGGGATACCCTTCAACATGGAATTGACCACCCCTGCACTTTTGTTCCCAGCGATTTCACTGCTGCTGCTCGCCTATACGAACCGGTTTTTGGTGCTGGCTCAGCTAATACGCCAGCTCCATGGTCAATACAGGGCCGAAATCCGGGAAGTGGTGCTGAGGCAGATCGCCAATCTGCGAAAGCGTCTCGGCCTGATCCGTACCATGCAGGCGCTGGGGCTGGTGAGTTTTATCTTCTGTTCCCTCTCCATGCTTTTTATCTTCTTGCGTCTTGAGGTTGTAGCTCAAGTTATGTTTGGGCTGAGTCTTTTGCTTCTGGTGATCTCACTGTTCTTTTCTCTCTATGAGATTGCTATCAGCACTCGTGCCATAGAGATCGAACTGGAGGACCTGGAGAAGCGCACAAAGATTCCTTAAGATTTCTGTTCAGGAGACTGTCGGACTAATACATGAGCTGGCTGTAAATCTAGCTCTTTGGCCCATATCTCAGCACCTTTTCGACCCATAGCTATGGCTATGAGCCTTCAAATGAGTTGAAATCTGACCTCAAACATCCAGATTTTCGCTTCAGCCCGCATAGTTCGACAGTCTCCTACAATTTTCAGGTTCCCGTGGTTTACAGAAAAAGAAGGAAAATGATACTGTTACGGCCGTTTCTGTAGAAATTGACCTGATCGAAGTCCTGTACATCAAACCACTCCGGGCGTGCCTGGCACCTCGGAAGATTTCGGAAGTATTCTTATGTCCAAAACGACGCCCATGATGCGTCAGTATCTGGAAATCAAATCCCAGTACCCCGATGCGATCCTTTTTTTCCGCCTCGGCGACTTCTATGAGATGTTCATGGATGACGCCGTGACGGCTTCCCGTGTTCTGGATATCACCCTGACTTCGCGCAACAAGGGCTCGGATGAGCAGATACCCCTGTGCGGCATTCCCTACCACAGCTGCCAGCCCTACGTGGCGCGCCTGGTTGAGAACGGATATAAGGTCGCCATCTGCGAGCAGGTCGAAGATCCCCGGGAGGCCAAGGGGATTGTCAGGCGTGAGGTGGTCCGGGTCGTCACCCCCGGCCTGGTGGTCGACAGCGACAATCTGACTCCCAAGGAAAATAACTTTCTCGCCGCCCTGGTGCAGGAGGGGGATCTGTTTGGTTTCTCCTTCGTCGATATCACCACCGGAGACTTCCGGGCGACGGAGCTGGGAAGTCTCGAAGATGTTCGGGCCGAACTCTCATCCATCGCCCCTCGGGAGCTGGTACTGGCCGATGGCGAGGGACACCAGAGCCTGCCCGACGATCTGATCGATGGTCGCATGCGCAGCATGGTCCCGGCTTTCGTGGCTGAGCACGACCGGGCTCTGGGACTGCTTAAGGATTTTTACGCCGTGGGCTCCCTGGAGGGGTTCGGATGCGCCCATCTGAGCCTGGGGCTCCAGGCGGCGGGGATGATTCTGCATTATCTGCGTGAAACCCAGAAACAGGATCTCTCCCATCTTCGTCGCCTGAGCGCCTATCTGGCCCATGAACATATGGTGCTCGATGACTCGACCCGAAGGAATCTGGAACTCTGCGCGAGCCTGCAGGAGGGGAAGAAAAAGGGGTCATTGCTCGGAGTTCTCGATCGAACCGTTACGGCCATGGGGGGGCGCAAGCTGCGTCAATGGATCAACTACCCGCTGGTGGATGTGGAGGCAATTACTGAACGCCACGATGCGGTGGAGTCCTTCCTGGATTCGGGGCTGTTGCGCATGGACCTGCGCGAGGCGCTCGATGGCATCTACGATCTTGAGCGGCTCAGCGCCCGTATCTCCATGGCTCACGCCAACGCCAAGGATCTGGTGGCCCTTCGGCGATCTATGGAGCGGCTCCCGTCTATCATCGATACCCTCTCGGAGTTCGAAGCCCCTTTGCTGGCGCAGTTGCGCTCGGAGATCGATCCCTTGGAAGATCTCTGCTCCCGGATTACCCTGGGAATCGTGGATGATCCACCTTTCGTGCTGCGCGAGGGAAACCTCATCCGCGACGGTTTCGATGAGTCCCTGGATGAGCTTCGAGCTATCAGCCGCGAAGGCAAGGGGTATATCGCCCGACTGGAAGCCACGGAGCGCCAGCGCACGGGGATTTCTACCCTGAAAGTCAGGTTTAACAAGGTCTTCGGCTACTACATCGAGATAACCAAGACTCATCTCGACAAGGTCCCCGAGGACTACGAGCGCAAGCAGACCCTGGCCAACGCCGAGCGCTATGTAACAACGGCGCTCAAGCAGTATGAGGAAAAGGTCCTGACGGCTCAGGATAGCAGCCAGGAGATCGAATACGATCTCTTCCAGCAGCTGCGCCGTGATGCCGCAGCCCAGAGCGCCCGTATCCAGAAGACCGCCGAGGCTCTGGCCAACCTCGATGTGCTAAGCTCACTGGCCGAGCTGGCCAGGGATCGCAACTATGTGCGTCCCCAGGTAAACGGGGGGACCGAGCTGAGGATCCTGGAGGGGCGCCACCCCGTCATCGAGACCATGAATCTCTCTGAGGGGTTCGTTCCCAATGATGTGCTTCTGGACTGCACTCAGAATCAGCTGCTCATCATTACCGGACCCAACATGGCAGGTAAATCTACCTTCATGCGCCAGGTGGCCCTGATCACCCTGATGGCTCAGATGGGAAGTTTCGTGCCCGCAAAAGAGGCCGTTGTCGGGGTGGTGGACCGCATTTTTACCCGGGTCGGAGCCAGCGACAATCTTGCCCGAGGCCAGTCCACCTTCATGGTGGAGATGACCGAGACGGCCAATATCCTCAATAACGCCACCGCCCGAAGCCTCATTATCCTCGATGAGATAGGGCGGGGGACCTCGACCTTCGACGGGGTGAGTATCGCTTGGGCTGTGGCTGAGTTTCTTCATGATAATCCCCGGGTTGCAGGCAGGACGCTCTTTGCCACCCACTACCATGAGCTCACGGAGCTGGTCGAGACCAGGGCGCGGGCTAAGAATTTCAATATCGCCGTTAAAGAATGGAACGAGCAGATCATCTTCCTGAGGAAAATAGTTCCTGGTGGAGCCAGCCATTCCTACGGCATCCAGGTGGGACGACTCGCCGGTCTGCCCGCCGAGGTGATCGCCCGGGCCAAAGAGGTGCTTCGCAATCTGGAGTCGGGAGATTTCGGCCAGGGGCAGCCACGTCTTGGGGAGAGTAAGACGCATCCAGCCGTCGTGCAACAGAAGCAGATGACCCTGTTTGCCCCAGTAAACGATCCTGTCCGACAGCGGCTGCGGGATCTGGACCTGATGCACACCACCCCCCTTGAAGCTCTTAATCTGCTTCAGGAACTCAAGAATCTGGCATAGGTGAGAATGAAAACAAAAACAGTCCTATTTTTACTCTTCGTATTGCTGCTGCCGTCGCTGGCGCTGTCGGCCGCTGATGGGCAGGCCTTTGAAAAGGCCCGTCAGAGCTATCGCGAACTTATCAATTCTTCCAGTAAGCAGCTCTACCGGCACAACTGGGAGAAGGTCATCGACCGGCTGCTCGCTTTCCGGAATAAGTATCCACGCAGCGACCGGGCGGACGATGCTCTTTATCTGGCCGCCAAGGCGAATCAGGGGCTCTACCGTGTTTCGGTTGCCAAGGGATTTGCCACTGCTGCTGTTGGTCAATTTCGGCAGGTTGCCGATCTCTACCCCGGAAGCAATCTGGCCGACGATGCTCTGTTTCGAGCCGCCGAGATGCTGGAGTCTGACCTGCGCAGCCCCAGAGAGGCTTATCAGGGTTTTGCCCGCATAGTTCGGGACTTTCCCGGGACGGACATGGCGCCCGCAGCGCGTCAGAAGATGGCGCTGCTCGCCCGTTATGCCCCCCCTTCAAACCCGGCAGTAAGTAAGAAGGCTCCCCGCGCGCCAGCCGTTTCCACGGGCCCCTCGACCCTCAGGGCGGTGCGCAGCAGTTCTCACCCGGGAGGTACCCGTATCGTTCTGGAGTTTGATCGCCCGACGGCCTACAGCTGGAACAGCCTCGGAGGGAAAAACCCTCGTATCTATGTGGATCTCAAAGGCGTTAAGGCCGTCCGGGGTCTTCCCGGGAAGTTTATGGTCGGCTCCAGCGAGGTCAAGGCAGTGCGTACAGGTATTCAAAAAGGTGAGCGTATCCGGGTCGTGCTTGATCTGGCCCGACCGCAGGAGGGTGATTTTCAGACTCTCTCAAACCCTGATCGCATCTTGATCGATGTGGGGGGGGCGCCGGAGTCGAGCCCTGAGAGCGGCGACGCTATAGCTGGCATGCTGGGACGCACCGCGCAGCAGAAGGCTCCCCGCGTCCAGGTCAAGCAAAGCGGCTCCGATGGACAGATCCGTCGTGTGGTCATCGATGCTGGTCACGGGGGGAAGGATCCCGGGGCCGTGGGCAAGGCTGGAACGCTGGAGAAAAACGTCGCCCTGGCGATTGTTCGCAAAACGGCCAAGCTGCTCAAGAGGAAGGGGAACATTGAGGTCATACTGACTCGGGACAATGACACCTATCTGCCCCTGTCGGAGCGTACCTCCATTGCCAACAAGCTCCAAGCCGATCTCTTTATCTCCGTACACGCCAACGCCAGTGAAAAACGCTCGGTCTACGGGGTTGAGACCTATTATCTGAACTTTTCCAAGAACGATCAGGCTGCCAGCGTTGCGGCAAGAGAGAATAATACCTCTTTAAAGGAGGTCGGTGATCTGGAGCTGATACTTTTTGATCTGATGGCAAATTCCAAAATCAATGAATCGAGTCGTCTTGCCGGGATCATGCAGAAATCTCTGGTCAAGGAGCTCTCCGGCAGCTACAGCAAAATCAGGGATATGGGAGTCAAGCAGGGTCCTTTTTATGTCCTTCTTGGTGCTACCATGCCCTCTGTCCTGGTCGAAGCGGCCTTTATCAGCAATAAACGCGAAGAGGCGCGACTGAAGTCAGGCAAGTACCAGGATCGGGTGGCTCGGGCCATCGTCAAGGCGGTCAACGACTATGCTAGATCCCAGCAACTCACGTCCCTGAGGTAAGAGCTATGAAAGAATTGATCAATCTGGACTCTGAGCTGCTTCGCAACAGCTCGATTCTTGAGTCCGGTCATTCCTTTGAGGGGCAAAGGCTGGAAATCCTCAACCTTTGCAAGCTGTTTCTCGATCTGAATCTGGATATTGTCAAGTCGCACCATCGCCAGGGCGCGGTAGGCTCCAGCGTTGTAGAGGCTATCACCCAAACGGTGGACCAGCTGGTGGATTTCATGTTTCAGGCGGTTTCAACGGATCTGGACCCGGATGGATTCGGTGCCTGTACTCTGGTGGCCATCGGGGGATATGGTCGCGGGGAGCTCAACCCTATCTCCGATCTGGATCTGATGTTTCTCCACGAGGGCCGGCACCCCGAATTCGCTCAGAGCGTCGCAGAGCGCATGCTCTACCTGCTCTGGGATCTGAAGCTCGATGTGGGCTACAGCGTCCGCACCTTCAAGGATTGTCTGGAGATGTCCGATCGGGATATCACGGCCAGAACCGCTCTGCTGGATTCTCGCTATCTGGCCGGAGACGAGGCGCTCTTTGAGAGCTATCAGAAGACGGTCATGTCTCAGGTGCTTGCCAAGGATACACAGGGGTTCATTCAGGCGAAAATTGAAGAACGTGAAAAGCGGTTTTCCAAGTATGGCTCATCGGTATACATTCTGGAGCCTAATATCAAGGAGGGGGAAGGGGGACTGCGTGATCTTCACTCCGCCCTCTGGATTGCCCGGGTTCGTTTTAAGGCCAGCAGTCTGCGCGACCTGCTGCGCAAAGGGTTGCTGACGGAGAAGGAAACTCGAGACTTTGAGCAGGCTTTCGAATATCTCTGGAGAGTGCGCAACGAGCTGCACTTTCTTTCCCAGCGCAAAAATGATCAACTCCACTTCGAACATCAGGTGAACATCGCCGCCTATCTGGGCTACCAGGACAGCAAGACGGGGCTGGCGGTAGAGCATTTCATGCAGGACTATTACGCTCACGCAACCTTTGTCGAACATATTTCCAGCTCCCTTATCGCCAAGGCGTCACTGAAGGAAGAGGGAACCTTCCGTTTTCTGGGCATCATCAACCGGCGAAATCTGGAAGAGGGTTTTTATATCCTTCGTGGGGAATTGGGGATCCAGAACCCTGCACTGCTGGCCGAGGATCCGACCCGGATCATGCTGGCTTTTGAGCTGGCTCAGCGCCATGAGGTTGATCTGAGTATTGCGCTCAAGGGGCACCTGCGTGAGACCCTGCCCCTGATGCGCTCAAAGGAGCGCAACTCCAGACGCACGGCGAGCTCTTTTCTGAATATCCTTCGTTCTTCCAAGGGGGTGGTCAAGACCCTTCGGGATATGCACCATCTGCAGGTGCTCAACTACATCATCCCTGAGTTCGGCCGAATCTTCTGCAAGGTACAGCATGACGCCTATCACATCTATACCGTGGATGTGCATTCGATCTTTGCGGTTGAGGAGATCACCCGGCTCTGGGATGGCAGTCGCGCCGAAACGCATCCGACGCTGACACGGGTGGCCGCCGATGTGGAGAAACGTGAGCTGCTGCTGCTGGCATGTCTACTTCACGATATCGGCAAGGGGCACGGAAGCGACCACTGCAAACGCGGCGCCGAGATGATCCCCCGTATCGCCCGGCGTCTGGGGCTCAAAAAGGAGGACACGAACCGGCTGCAGTTCCTGGTGGTCAACCATCTCAGGATGAGCCGTACGGCCCAGCGCCGGGACCTCAACGATGAGAAACTGATCATCGAGTTTGCCCGTTCGATGGAGATGAGCGAAAATCTCAACATGCTCTATCTGTTGACCTACGCCGACTTGCGGGCCGTGGGGCCCGATGTCTGGAGCGACTGGAAAGGGTTTCTGCTCGAAGAGCTCTATCTCAAGAGCTTTCAGGTGCTGGAGAAAGGACACTTTCGTCTGGAACGCCGCACTGAGAAGGTTCGAAATCGCATGCGCAAGGTCGTCGATCTACTGGAGGATGATATCGCTCCCCGTACGGTTAAGGAGCTACTGCGCAATATGAGCACTCCCCATCTACTTTCCCATCCATTGACGGAGCTGGCCGAGCAGATCCGGCTCATCGAGAGCCGCGGCAGCAGTGCCGTGGCCGTGCAGGTAGATCATGACGAGGAACACGGCTTCTCTCGGGTGATGATTGCGACCCTCAACACCGAAGGGCTCTTCTCCTGGATTACCGGCGCCATGTCGGCCAATGGCATCAATATTCTCGGAGCGCTGATCCGCACCTTGCGAAACGGTGTGGTGCTGGATGTTCTGCAGGTCACAGGCGGGACCGGGGAAATCATCACCGATGAGCATCGCTGGTCGAGCCTGCGCGATGATCTTGTCTCGGTCATCGAGGGGCGAGTTCGCGTTGACGAACTGGTGGAGAAAAGGCGTTCATCGATGAATCTGATGGAGAAGGCTATACCCCGATTTCCGAACCGGGTGCAGATTCACAACGAAATCTCCGATCAGTATTCGGTTATCGATGTCTATGCTCATGATTGTGTGGGTCTGCTCTATGCGATCTCCCGCACCCTGACGGAGCTCGGTCTGACCATTGGCGTCTCGAAGATCTCGACCACCGTCGACCAGGTCACAGATACCTTTTACGTTCAGGACATCTTCGGATCCAAGATTCGCGATGAAGCGAAGCTTGAGCAGATCACCCAGTCTCTGCTGGCCGCCCTGGACGAACTCTAGGTGTCAGTCGGACTATGCGGGCTGAAGCGAAAATATGGATCATGGATAGTCCGATAGGCTCCTAAGGCTCTTATGAATGAACTGCTTGATCTCTATATCGACTATGCGCGAGTAGAAAAGGGGCTGGCGCCCAGCACTCTGGAGAATTACAGTCGGGACCTGAGTCGATACCTGGACTTCCTCAGTGTTCGGGGTGTTCGGCGGGTCGATGAGGTCGATGCCGGGCTGATTCAGTCTTTTCTTGAACAGCTCGAGGCTGCCGATCTCGGGGCCCGGAGCCGCACTCGTGCGCTGGTTTCTGTCCGTATGTTCCACCGCTTCCTGCTTGCGGAAAAAATTGCGCAGCATAATCCCACGGCCCGTATCGATTCGCCCCGTACCCGTCGGACCCTGCCCAGATTTTTGAGTAAGGCTGATGTGCAGCGGCTCCTGGAGAGTCCGAAAGGGGAGGGGGCGCTGGAGCTTCGGGATCGGGCCATGTTTGAGCTTCTCTACGCTACGGGGCTTCGAGTCTCGGAGCTGGTGGGGCTGCATATCGGGGATCTTCAGCTACAGACCGGTTGCGTGCGGGTCATGGGCAAACGAAGCAAGGAGCGGGTGGTGCCTCTGGGCGATCCCGCTTCAAGGAGCCTGAGGGACTATCTGGACCGGGGGCGCCCAGATCTTGCTGGGCAGGGCGCAGGTCAGGCACTGTTTTTGAGCAACAAGGCCGCACCCTTGACACGGCAGGGCTTCTGGACGATCATGAAGCGCCGCGCTCAGGAGGCGGGGATCTTCCGGCCGATTTCCCCCCATATGGTGCGTCACTCTTTTGCGACTCACCTGCTTGAAAATGGAGCGGATCTCCGGGTCGTCCAGACGCTCCTGGGCCATGCAGATATCTCGACCACTCAGATTTATACCCATATCAGTCGCGAGCGGCTCAAGAAGGTCCATCGGGCCTTTCACCCTCGCGGCTGAATTTTTACTTTTATTTTCAGGAGTTTGACCTCGATGAAATATCTCGTACTTCTTGGAGACGGCATGTCCGACGAGCCGCTGGAGCAGCTTGGCGGTAAAACCCCTCTGGAACATGCCCGTACCCCCAATATGGATCGCCTCGCCCGTCAGGGGGAACTGGGGCTTGCCCAGACTGTGCCTGAAGGTTATCCCCCGGGAAGTGATGTCGCCAATTTGTCTGTCTTCGGCTATGATCCGCACCAGTGCTACACCGGTCGTTCTCCGCTGGAGGCTGCCAGTATGGGGGTTGATCTCGGTCCCGCAGACGTTGCTTTTCGGCTCAATTTCGTCAATCTGCTGCCTCATTACGGCAAGCTCTATATGTCCGATTTCTCCGCTGGCCATATTTCGACCCCTGAGGCTGCGGAGCTGATAGCTTCTCTTCAGGCGGAGCTGGGCGATGATCGTTTCACCTTTTATCCCGGTGTCTCCTACCGTCATCTCATGGTCTGGCGCGGAGGGCTTGACGAGCTGTCATTCACTCCTCCTCACGACATCACCAATCAGCCTATCGATGAATTCCTCCCCAAGGGGCAAGGTGCCGAAATTCTGATAGATCTGATGAATTCAGCTCAGCTGCTGCTCAATAATCACCCCGTTAACAACAGGCGCAATGCCGAAGGGAAGATTCCAGCCAACTCCATCTGGCTCTGGGGGCACGGACGCAAGCCAGCAATGGAGACGCTCAAGGATCGATTCGGCCTCTCGGGGGCCGTCATCTCGGCGGTGGATCTGATTAAGGGGATCGGCCTCTGCGCCGGCCTTGAGATCATCAATGTTCCCGGCGCGACGGGCTATATAGATACCAACTACAAGGGCAAGGCGCAGTATGCCCTTGAGGCTCTCAAGCGTCACGATTATGTCTATGTACATGTAGAGGCCCCAGACGAAGCGGCGCATAGCGGGAATCTGGAACACAAGATCCAGGCGATCGAGGATTTTGATAAGCTCGTTGTGGGTACGGTGCTCGATGGTATCGAGGCTCTCGGCGACCACCGCATACTGGTGCTGCCTGATCATCCCACACCCGTGGCCCTGATGACCCACACCTCCGACCCCGTACCTTACATCCTCTACGATTCCAAGGCGCGCGCGACCAATGCCAGCCAGGTCGAAGGGTACAGCGAGGCGCAGGCCGCCGCTACAGGCTGTCTTGTGAGCGAAGGGTTCCGGCTGATGGAGAAGCTGGTTGCTCCCTGAGGCTGGCGGAATTTTTATGTATCTGGATCACTTCGGATTTCGAGAGAAACCCTTCAATAATACCCCCGATCCAAGGTTTCTTTTTTTAAGCAAGAACCACCGGGAGATCTTCGCTCATCTGCTCTACGGGGTTGAGGATCGTCTGGGATTTATCGAGGTCACCGGTGAAGTCGGTACGGGCAAGACCACGGTCCTGCGGACTCTGCTGGGGCAGATGGAAGAGGACAGGTTCAGGGTCGCACTGCTCTTTAATCCCACCATGGGGCCCGATGAACTTCTCGATTCCATCGCGAGGGAATTCGCTCTGGATATCTGCCGGGAACCCGGCGCTGCCTCCGTGCTGGAGCAGCTCAATGAGTTTTTCCTTAGTGAGAATGCCGCAGGGCGAATTCTGTTGCTGGTGATCGATGAAGCCCAGACGCTCAAGGCTGAGGTGCTCGAGAAGATCCGTCTACTGTCCAATCTGGAGACTGATTCCAGCAAGCTGCTTCAGATCCTGCTGGTGGGTCAACCCGAACTCGGCCTGCTTTTAGCGACCCCTGGACTTCGCCAGCTTAACCAGCGTATTGCCGTGCGCTATCATCTGGGGCCGATGGATGCCTCTGACAGCTTCGCCTATGTTCGCCACAGATTAGCTCTGGCCTCCGATTGCCCTTCTGAGCTTTTCGCTGCCTCAGCCCTGAAGCGTATCTATCGCATCACCGCCGGTTATCCCCGTCACATCAACGTGCTCTGCGAGAGGGCACTGATTGTGGCCTTTTCCGAGGGGGCGTCCCTGATCGATGCCTCCATGGTTAAAAGGGCTCATCGCGAACTCTCCCGTCCCTCCGGGCCCCAGCCTTTGCGCCCCAAACTCTTGGCTTTCGTCGTCCTGCTGGTGCTCGCCCTGGTGGTACTCTGGGGCTATCTGCCTGCCCGACAGGCGAAGGTAGAGTCGTCGTCTCTTCGGATGGTGAAGGTTCCGGAGTCGCCCACGCAGTCGAGGCCGCCCGTCGATATGCGGCGCCTGGAAGTTCTTCGCGACGAGATGGCCCAAATTGATGAGGCCGCAAGCCTATCCTTCGCCTTTGATAGTCTTTGTGAGCTCTGGGGTGTCAAGATCTCAGAAAATAAGCGTTTTTCGCTTTCCGGCTCTGCGCTGCCCAGGGAGTTGAAATCCCGCAAGCTGGAGTGGACTCGATTCCAGGGCGATGGTGAGCAGCTCTTTGATCTGGAGATTCCGGCGATACTCGAATTCAGTTTGCCCGGAGTTAGAGGTAAGAGATATCTGCTGCTCAGTCATCAGCAGGAAAA
>JAAXQG010000240.1 GCA_012974445.1 Desulfuromonadales bacterium | reverse complement strand
GTTTAAAGAGAGGAGAGTGTGCGGATGAACATAATGGTAAAGCTGACCTGGGGCATTGTTTTGACCTCCTTCCTGGGGCTCGGGGGCTGTGGGGGAGGCGGTTCGGGAACCACGGCACAACCCGACCTCGGAAACGGTAACAACGGCGACGGTACGGCGGCTGTACCGGTTGCGGATGTTTTCAACTGGACTGGGGACGTGCGGTTGCAGGTATTAGAAGCAAACGGTCTCCTGGCCAATGACCCTGCAACTGCCCTGATCGCCTCGGCCGACACCCTGACCTCGCTGGGAGGGGTTGTGGCAGTGGACAAGGCGACAGGCGCATTTACCTATGATCCTCCCGTAGGTGCCCAGAATACAGATGACAGTTTCAGTTACAGTCTCGATGGGGGGGGGGCTGCCACCGTGACTATCTCATTGAACGAGAGGGTCTGGTTTGTGCGCAACGACGATACCGGTGCGGACCTGGGAACGGATCAGGCTCCGTTCCGGACCCTGCTTCAGGCCCAGAACGCCTCGGACGCAGGCGATACCATATTCGTTTTTGCCGGCGACAGAACGGACAGGGGGCAGGACAGGGGCATCGTGCTGAAGGATGGTCAGAAGCTGATCGGCGAGGGGGATGGACTCATGGTCAACGGCTTTCCCATTGTGGATCCCCTTCCGCGGGCGCTCATCTCCAACAGTGCCCTGGGCACAGGTGCAGGCAATACGCCCGTGGTGATGCTCGGGAGCGGCAACGAGGTTGCCGGTTTTGATATCCAGCCGAGCTTTAACGAGGGCGTGCTTGCGCTGGGAGGAGCAGCTCACCTCATCCGGGATAATATCATCGGCAATTTCGGTCCCGCCGAAGGGCGCGAAGGGATCCGTCTGCTCAATGTGAGCGGAAACAACGCCGTCACCCGCAACCGGATTACCGGCGCGTTGCGCGACGGCATCAAGATCAGCAACGTCGAGGATGAGGCGGGAACTACCGTTGCGGCGACCCAGGTGACGGGATCGCTGCTGGTGAATCTCAATACTGTCAGCACCTCAGACCGTAGCGCCATCGCCTTGATTCTCGGCGGGACCGGCACCGATGTTTCGGTCAGCATTCTGAATAACGGGGCTACGGATTCGGGCGGCGGCGGTATCGATGAGGGGATCGATGTTCAGGCTCAGGGTGCTGCGGTGCTCAAGGTTCATATCTCACGCAACAGCATCTCTGGGAGTACGGATGAATCCATAGAGCTTCTCGCCGATGGAGATGCGACCCTGAATTCCTTTGTGGCCAATAACAGCCTCACCCGTACAGGACTGCATTTCAGGGCGACCGTCGAAAATGCCAGTAGCGCCAGCCAATGCCTTGAGCTTTTTAACAACAGCAACGCCACGCGATCTCTTCCCGGCGACAGCAGTTTTCGCGTCGAAAACAGTGCCGGGTTGGCGGGGGAATTTATACTTTTTGAGGCCGCCAATGACAACACGGCCCAGACTATTGGAACGATCACGCTGCCTCTTCAAGGGGCCTGCGCAGTCCCCCTGGACGGCGCGGCGCTCTTTGAGACCAACTGCGGGCACTGCCATCAGGGCAACGCAATGGGCAGGGGCACTATAGGCCCCGACGTGACCAACCAGACCCTCGTCAACCTGAATTTTCAGATCGCAAACAATTTCTCCATGGCCAACATCAATCTGACGACGCAGGAGAAGCAGGCCATCATCGATGCGCTGCAAGCCGCACCCTGAAGGTATTTTTCATCAACTAAAAAGAGGCGAACAGTGAAAGCTGTTCGCCTCTTTTTATATTCAGATATGTGTGGATATCGCTCACCGCATCCACTGCGCAACCTCAGTCCAGCAGCTCTTCCACCAGTTCGGCCGTTCTGGCCGTAATCTTGCGGCAATTGCTCAGGTGCTCCTTGCTCTTCCAGTCGTAGGGGCGTGACAGGGCGCTGCAACAGGCTACCTTGAACTCCCCTTTGAAGGCTTTCATCAGTTTTGCTGATTTGCCGCCCTTACCCTTGAGGGCCAGTACCATGACGCCTCCCGAGAGGGCGCCGCAGATGCATTTGCTGCCGCCGATGCCTCCTCCCAGGGCCTTGCCAACTTCAATCATCTGGGGGTCGGTGATACCGCCTGCGGCTTCAAGCACGGCCTGAGCGCAGTTTTTGCCCGAGGCGAAGAGGCGCCCGGCCATCTCGCCGACGGGTTCGTTTTCAACGGGTTCCGGATTTCTTTTTAGCAGCTTCAGCATGGATGTTCTGACTCCGTTTCCCTGTGCCAGGGGTATCTATGGTTTAGTCTCAAGGTACATCAGTTCGGGGTCCAGGGGATAGCCCCAGGGGGCGCCGCTGTTTTTCCAACCGTTTTTGTGACGACGGCCAAAATGAAGACTCTTTTTATCTTTAATCATAATTCCCTCGAAGCCGTCAACTATATTGTAGGCTCGGGTGAAACCGGCCTCGGCCAGAGCGTTGACCGATGCGGCGCCCCGCTCACCGGAACGGCACATGATCAGCAGCACATCATTCTTGCTGTAGTGCTTTTCGACTTGCCCGACGAATTCGGTGTTGGGGTGCAGGACGGGGCGCTTCTTCTCGGCATCCCATTCATAGCTCATGAACATTTTAGGGATGTTGCGAGCATCGGGGGCGTGGCCGACGAAGATGTATTCTTCGGGGGTCCGCACGTCCAGCAGATTGACCTCTACGGGATCCTTCTGCCAGAGCGCATAGGCCTCGGAGGCGCTCAGATAGAGTCCGAGGCTGGTGCGACTTTTCTCAGGGATTTCGGAAGCGGCAACAGGCAGCGCAATCACAAGGCTGATCAGGAGGCAGAGTAGTAATCTCATCATTTTCAGCCCTCCTTTACGCCGAGACGGCGCAGCAGGGTGATCATGGGGCACCAGTTGGAGAAGGAGCTCTGGAAGAGATTGAGCCCGACGAACAGGGTGAAATAAAGCCAGTAAGGGGAGTGAAGCTGGGAGAGCGCGACGCTCAGGATGATGAAGAAACCGGCAATGAGTCTTAGATAGCGATTGATGGTCATGGGGCGTTCTCCTGTGGATTAGAAGCTGTGCCGGAATCCGGCGTAGAGGTTGCTGTTGTCTTCGAACTGGCCGAAGAAGGTGTGATGGTCCTTGCCGGTGAACAGGTTCCCCCCGGCGAAAAGCTCCAGATGGTCGCTGGCGCGATAGCTGATTGCGGGGCGCATATAGACGTCCCGGTCGCTGGGGGAGGCGTAGACGAAGAGGGACAGGGTCAAGTTCTGGTTCATGAGCATCTGCGTCAAGCGCAGGCTGACGACCTGACGATTTTCATCCCGGGGGGCAAAGCCGGCGGGAAGGTTTGAGCGGTAGCTGCCGTAATCTTCCATGCGTTCCAGGTAGTACTGGAGTCCTGCCGAGAGGTCGGTGGCCAGCTCCCG
>JAAXQG010000229.1 GCA_012974445.1 Desulfuromonadales bacterium | reverse complement strand
ACTCCAGAATTTGATTGTTGACACCAGCAATAAGGTTTTCTATTTTCAAAGTCTTAGAAAATGGAGGACAAACACATGAAACTCTCGACCAAAAGCCGCTACGGTCTTCGTGCTCTTTTCGACATGGCCTATCACTCGGGAACCCTACCCGTTCAGGTGAAGGACATCTCCCGCCGACAGAACATCTCTCCGCGCTACCTGGAACAGATCTTCCAGAATCTCAAGAAATCAGGACTGCTGGGAAGCAAACGGGGACCGCAGGGGGGCTATTTCCTGGCGAAAAAACCCGAGCAGATCAGTGTCAAAGACATTGTCCAGTCGGCCGAAGGGGGCATCTGTCTGGTTGAGTGCACCGACCCTGCGTCCAAGGACAAAAAAAGTTGTGAATTCGACTGCCAGTGCGTCACCCAGACGATCTGGGCCGAAGCCAACAAGCGGCTCAACGACTACTTCGACTCGGTGACCCTCAAGGACCTTTGTGAGCGGGCCAAAGAGATGGGCATCGAAAAAGAACTCGACCACAGATTCATGTATTTTATTTAGATTTCCCCTTAGGAGAACTCCATGCCACAAACCATCAGTGACAGCCCGCTGGGCCAGATCTTCAACACTCCCCTGGTTCGCCTGAACAGCCTGCCCGATGCCGACAGCGCCACCATCTGGCTCAAGATGGAGAGCACCAACCCCGGCGGAAGCGTCAAGGACCGTATCGCCTTCGCGATGGTCGACAAGGCGGAAAAAGACGGCTGCATCAAGCCCGGTGACTATATCGTAGAGCCGACCAGCGGCAACACCGGCATCGGCCTCTCCCTGATCTGCGCCATCAAGGGCTATCGACTGATTCTGACCATGCCCGACACCATGAGTCTTGAGCGCCGCCGCCTGCTCGGCGCCTACGGAGCCGAACTGGTACTCACCCCTGGTGCTCAGGGGATGCGCGGAGCCATCGAGAAGGCTGAGCAGATCGCCCGGGAAAAGAAGTGTTTCATGCCCCAGCAATTCAAGAACCCTGCAAACCCAGCCATCCATGAGAAAACCACGGGTCCTGAAATCGTCGCCGCCCTTGACGGCAAGGTCGACGCTTTCGTTGCCGGAGTCGGTACCGGCGGGACCATCACCGGCGTAGGCCGGGTGCTGCGTGCTCTTAATCCCGATGTTCTCATCGCTGCGGTGGAGCCTGCGGCATCTCCCGTGCTCTCCGGTGGCGACCCCGGTCCCCACAAAATCCAGGGCATTGGTGCAGGTTTCGTCCCTGAAATACTGGATACGGGAATCTACAGCAGGGTCATGACCGTCACCAACGAGGAAGCCATCGAGATGGCGGCCAAGCTGACCAAGCAGGAGGGAATCTTCGCCGGCATCTCCACCGGCGCCAACGTGACCGCGGCTCTCAAGCTCGCCAAAGAGCTGGGGCCGGGCAAAAACCTCGTCACCGTGGCCTGCGATACGGGTGAGCGCTATCTCTCTACAGGGATCTTCGACTGATCATGGTGCTTGATGAGAAATACGCCCGCCTCAAGGAGATTCTCGCCGCCATGGAATCGGCCGTGGTGGCCTTCTCCGGAGGGGTAGATTCGACCTTTCTGCTGCGGGTTGCCCTCGATGTGCTGGGACCGGCGAAGGTGGTGGCGCTCACGGCTACCTCTCCCACCTACCCTGAATACGAATTCGAAGAGAGTCGGCGCCTGGCCGAGAGCTTCGGCGTCAAGCAGATCGTCTTTGAAAGCAATGAGCTTGAGATTCCCGGCTTCGCGCAGAACGATCCGAGCCGCTGCTATCACTGCAAGCAGGAGCTCTTCTCCCTGTGCGGAAAAAAAGGGAAGGAAATGGGAATTCGCGAAGTGCTGGACGGCTCCAATCTCGACGATCTCGGAGATTACCGCCCTGGTCGCAAGGCTGCCACTGAGCTGGGCGTACGCTCCCCCATGGTGGAGGCCCAGCTCACCAAGACAGATATCCGTGAGCTGAGTCGAACTCTAGGGCTGCCCACCTGGAACAAGCAGCCCTTCGCCTGCCTCTCGTCGCGCTTCCCCTACGGTACGGAGATCACCGCCGGGCGCCTGGAGCAGGTGGGACAGTGCGAATTGATCCTGCGCCAGATGGAGTTCCAAAACTACCGCGTCCGTTACCATGGGGATACCGCCCGTATCGAGGTGGCTCCGGGAGAAATCTCCAGGCTGCTGGAAGAAGGCTTGCGGGAACAGGTCGTTTCGAGCTTCAAGAAAGCGGGATTTACCTACGTTGCCCTTGACCTTCAGGGGTATCGAAGCGGCAGCATGAATGAAACCCTCGACGAATAGGAACTGAGAGCCATGCAGAGCCGCAGGGGACAGACGGAAGCGCTTTTTGCCGCTTGTTTTACCGGAGGCTGCGCCGCGGCCTTCATGAACAGCCTCGCCGCCTGGCTCCTCGGCCTCTGGGGCATCACCGCGTTTCTAAATGTTGCCATCGCACCAAACTTCAGCCTCCAGTGGCTCTACCCCCGACTCGTCTGGGGCGGGCTCTGGGGGCTGCTCTTTTTTATCAGCGTGGCGCCAAGACAGGCCCGCCGAGGATGGATCCGCAAAGGGCTCATCCTGAGTCTGGTGCCGACCCTGGTTCAGCTCTTCATGATCTTCCCCTCCAAACCGGGAGCCGGTCTTGCCGGACTCGGCCTGGGCACCCTCACCCCATTGGTCGTGCTTTTCCTGAACCTGATCTGGGGATTTTTCACCGGCATATTCACCCGAGTGTTCTGGGGCCGATGAACCGCCTGCTGCTCGCCTTGATCATCCTGCTCATGCTGATGCCCGGCCTGTGCGGAGCGCAGGAACTGATCGGACGGGTCAAGTGGATCGATGATGGAGACAGTCTGAGAGTCGAGGGGATCGGCAAGGTAAGGCTGCTGGGAATCGATGCGCCAGAATGGAAGGAAGGATACCGCGATGCTTACTATATCCGGCAGGGGGTCTCCCCGCAAACGCTGCGCGCCGTAGCAAAAAAGTCTCGGGATCTGCTCATTGCCGAACTCAAGGGGCGCACCGTCCGGCTGGTGACGGATTCACCACCGAGGGACAAATACGGTCGTCTTCTGGCCTATGTTTTTCTGGATGAGCGGCTCATCAATCGTCTGCTGGTTGAAAAGGGGCTGGCCAGCGTCTATCGCAAATACCCCTTCTCCCGAAAGGGTGAATTTCTCAAAGCCGAGGATCAGGCCCGGCGCAAGAAGCTGGGACTCTGGGCGAATCAGCGCTGAGACCTCACATAAAAAATTCGGGTAACTGTTCAGCACGTTGTCCAGATTCCGATTTTTGGCCAATTTCACTCCCCTTTCAAGAGGGAGGAGAAGGCGACAATACTGGCAGTGAGCATTGACTGAATAGTTACTTTGGCTTAAGGCTTGATCCGCGCCCATCGGCGTTCATCTGCG
>JAAXQG010000226.1 GCA_012974445.1 Desulfuromonadales bacterium | reverse complement strand
TGTTGCAGGAGTGGTTGGCCAAGGGCGGGCCACTCATGTATCCATTACTCTTATGTTCGGTGCTGACCGTTGCCCTGGGGCTCGAGCGAACTTATCATTTTTTGAGAGCAGGGCGCCGCAGACAGAGTGCGCAGCAGATTCACGATCTGATTGAAAAGGGTGACCATGAAGATGCCCTGGCTCTTGCGCAGGCCTCGCCGGGTCCCGTGGCGGCCGTCCTTGCCGAGGGGATTCGTCACCGGGGAGGGCACAGGGAGCTCGTGGAGGAGTCCGTGTCTCTTCGGGGAGCGGTGGAGCTTCAGAGACTCAACAAGAAGCTGCATATTATCGAACTGATCGGTCGTCTGGCGCCTCTGGTGGGGCTTCTGGGAACGGTCATGGGGATGGTGGCGGCCTTTCGCGAGGTGGCCGGCGCTCAGGGGGCCGTTGACCCGGCCCTGCTTGCGGGTGGCATCTGGGAGGCGCTGGTCTCCACGGTGGCCGGGCTCTGCGTCGCGATTCCAGCCATGATCATTCATCATTTCCTGGAAGACCGGGTGGGGGCCTTTGCCTACCTGATGAAGCATTACGGTGCAGAAGCCGTGAAACATCTGGATCAGCAGGCATGATCGATTTCGGCGGGCATGTGCCCAAGCGCAAGACTCTCGATCTGACACCCATGATCGATGTGGTTTTTCTGCTGCTCATCTTTTTCATGCTGACGTCGATTTTCGGGCGACCGATGCTCCCTCTCAATCTTCCCGAGTCCGAGACCGGGAACATCGCCGAGGAACCCGGTCTGTCGGTGACTCTTCTTCAGGACGGGACTCTACATCTCGATAATGAGCCGATTCGCAGGGAGGATCTGGCCGCTGCCCTGTCGAAAGCCTTTGAAGGCGCTCCAAATCGGGAGCTGAGTCTGAGGGCTGACCAGGGAGTACTTTTCGGAGAGGTGGTCAAGGTGATGGATCTGTCAAAAAAGGGGGGCGCCGAGGAGATTTCAGTCGTCACGGAGGCCCTGTAGTGCAGGATCGTCTGATTTTGCCCCTTTGCGCCCTGACGGCCATATTGCTCCATGCCGGATTGCTCCTGGCAGGCGAACAAGAGGCACCCTTGCCGGAAAAAGCGGTCACAAGGGTGGCCGTGAAGCTGGCTTCAGCTCCCCCTCCGGCGCCCAAACCGCGGCCTCAGCCCAAACCGGAACTCAAGCCCAAACCGGAACTCAAGCCCAAACCGGAACTCAAGCCCAAACCGGAGCCCAGGCCCAAACCGGAACCCAGGCCCAAACCGGAGCCCAGGCTAGAGCCGGAACCCGTCTTCAGGGACCTGGAACCGATCGACGCTCCTGTACAGAAGCCCCCAGAGGTCGCCCCCCCTGTGATGGCACCCCGGGCCGACGCCCGCCATCAAAAAAACCGGAAGCTGGCGTACCCCAAGCTCTCTCGCCGCCTCAAGGAAGAGGGCACGGTGCTGCTGGAAATCCTGATTCTGCCCGACGGCACCGTGGGTGAGCTTCGCCTCAAGCGCTCCAGCGGCTACGCACGCCTGGATGCAGCGGCCCTCAAGGCGGTTGAGCGCTGGCGCTATGTCCCGGCAAAACAGGGCAACCAACCCATCGAATTCTGGTATGAGCAACCCGTGGTATTTTCGCTGCGCTAACCTATCTGTCCCTGGTTGTGGCGTCCTATAAATCCTTAGGTGAATCAAGACCTCATTATGAGACAACAAATAAGAACGGCCCTACCTGATTTTCAGGTGGGGCCGTTCCGTGTGTTGAAATAAGTGACTTATAGGACCGTCCGTGCCTCGGCAAAAGTCCTTAAGATTTATGAAAAATCATTTTGACCTGATATTTGCAAAACGAACCAAAAGGATTTGCAGGTCACACTGGTCGGGAGTCACAATTGCTAAATTTTGCAAAGAGAAATTTCCCGGAAAAGCAAGGGACAAAAATGCCTCTTATTGATGGCGGAATCCCTTTATTCATTTGGCTCATTTCCCCGTCTCAGCACAGACGCTTCCTGTTCGCTATAGATCTGCTCTGCTGCAGCTGTGACAACTAGTGAACTCTGCTGCGGTGTGGCGACAAAAGGTGATTGGTCTGCAGCAGCAAGACTGGGCCGACGGGTCATCCGCCACACGGCATAAAAACCGAGCCCCAAGTGAAAAAATGCCAACCACCAGAAAAATCCGCCGGGTCCCATCAGGCTCATCGCCACGCCACTGGCCAAGGGCCCGACAATCGATCCCGATCCGAGTACCAGCACCAACCCGCTACTGGCTCCGAGCCTTTCGTCCGCGTCCAGATAATCGTTTGTATAAGCGAGGCATAGAGAATGGATCGGCAGGGCAAGCCCCCCGAACACAGCAGCGAAGACCAGAAGGTTTGCGTTCGACCATAAGCCGGGCAAGCCGGCGAGGATTGCAATGGTTGCGGCAATAAAGGTCACCGCAGTTATGATCAAGCGCCGGTCCATAATATCAGAAAGCTTGCCGATGGGCCATTGCGTGACCGCGGCACCCGCAATAATCAGTCCCATGAAAGCAGAAACTTCGCCAATGGAAAAGCCTCTGGCATGGGCAAAAACAGACCCCATACCGAAAACCGACCCGTTGGTCAATCCAGCGCTAAAGGTGCCGACAACCCCTAGCGGAGAAGCTTTTAGAAGCCTCTTTAGAGAGGTACTGCGGGGCTGAATGATTTCTGGGGCTGGCGATGCGCTCAACAACAATGGGACAACGGCCAGCGAAATAACCACCGAAGCGATGATAAACAGATCGGCCCTCCCCGGATCGGCGAGGTTCAACATCAGTTGTCCGCTCCCCATTCCGAGAAACATCGTTATCATATAGAGGGCCAAAATCTGCCCGCGGATGTCATTTTCTGTACGGTCGTTCAACCAGCTTTCAGCGATCACAAAAATTCCGGAAAAGCAGACCCCGGAGACAAAGCGCATGCCCCACCAGACAGAAGGAACGATCAAGAGTGCATGGATCAATATGGTCCCAGAAGCAAGTGCTGCCAGAGCCGCAAAAACACGGATATGGCCAACTTTTTGAACAGCACCAGGGGTCCAGACTGAACCCAGGAGGAAGCCAGCAAAGAAGCCGGACATAATCAAGCCAGTGACTGCTGTCCCGAAGCCTTCATGAGAGGCCCTGATCCCGAGCAAACTGCCCTGTAGACCGTTCCCCAGCATGAGCAGCCCCATTCCCAATTTGAACTTTCAAGTCCATTCGCAATCGTCCGAAAAGTTACTCTACCAAATTTGACCGGACTGTATCCAGAAGGAATCGGTCTTTCTTACAGATCCTGCAAAGCAAGAATGGCTACCCCCCATTTCGGAGTTAGCCATTTTCATGTCTTGTTGATGGTAATTCATAAGACTATTCAATCTTAATGCCTATCAATAACCATCAACTCCGACGGCTAACCTGCGATAAATTCTAGGTGTGGTATATTTTTAAAAGCGTTATTGCTATTCACTCTGACCACTTGGTCCCAAAGGCCTCCCCCACAGTTGCCTCTTCCCCAGCCTGTCCAAATTCTCAGTTCGTATGTGCCTCGTCAAAGGAGACGCCCCATGGAATTGAAAATTGTGAAAAAACTGAATGCCGTCCTGCTTTGCATTTTGACCGGATTGCTTCTGGCTGCCTGTGGTGGTGGCGGTTCAGGGGTCGGCCAAGGGACCCTATCAACTTCCCTGACAGACAGCTCGACGGATGAGTATCAGGCGGTCTACGTCACTATCTCGCGCGTAGAAGTCCACCATGACGGTGACGGTACTTGGGAGGCCGTGGCCAGTCCCAACAAAACCTACAACCTGCTGGAACTTGTCAATGGGGTTCGCGAAACCCTCGGCATTACTTCTCTGGATGCCGGACACTATACGCAGATGCGCCTGATCATTGGAGAGACACCAGGAAACAGCCTGAATATGCACAGCATGATGCATCCCCATGCTAACTACAACATCGACCAGGCCGGTGTGGTTCATGAAATGAAGGTACCAAGCGGCACGAATACCGGGCTGAAAATCGTTAACGGTTTCGACATTAACGAAAATCAGACAACTGAACTGATTCTTGACTTCGACGCAATGGGCTCCGTGGTCAAGTCTGGATCGAGTGGACAATACCTGCTCAAACCGACGGTCAAGGTTCTTAATAGTGCCGACTATGCGATTGTTTCCGGAATGGTGACCGAAGCGGGAACTGCACCGCCAATTCTCCTGGGAGGCACCTTGGTTACTGCCCAGGTCTCTGCCCCCACGAGCCTCGATACGAAAGATCAGGTTGTAACCGAGGCAGGGACACTAGCGGACGAGAACGGCGAATATGCCCTATTCCTCGAACCGGGGGGCTACAACCTGGTTGCGTCCCACGCCAATTACCTCCCAAGCTGCACCGCTGTCACGCTTCAAGCAGTGAGTTCATCCGCGGTAGACTTCACCTTGGCTGCTGCGACAACGAATCCAGGAACCATCTCCGGCACAGTGACTATTGCCAATACCACAGGAGATCCGTATGTCACTATCGATTTCCGCAAAGAAGTCACTTGTGTCGATGCTTCAAATGCGACGATGATAACCGTAAAGTCCGTCAATATCGCTGATGGCGGTACCTATACAGTGGGCCTGCCGGCAGGAGATTACCAGATCGTCACCTCGACCTTCAACGAGGACACCCAGACTACTGATGTGACTATATCAACAGATGAAATGACGTTACTTGATATCACCTTTTAGCGTGAGACTCTAAAATCGCTTGTTCTTAGTCCTTTTGATGGAGATAACTTAAATACTTGTAAGGGCCTTTCAATTTTCGTGACTGAAGGATCTTCCTTTTCAGGAGGCTTACAACTCCCATATAACAAGAATGGCCATCCCGATTCCTGAGGTGGCCATTCTTGTATCTAATTGATGGTGATAAATGAGGAGGGGCCTCTCCGCGGGTGTCAAGGTTGTTGTCGCGTCGAGCCGCACTATGCGTCCTTCTTCCGGCAGGCGTCAGGTTAGTTGCCGTGTCTAACCTTATTTTGAAGTGAAGGATTGAGCGTCCGATATGTTGCGTTATTGAAAATTGAGGGTAGTCAGAGGCCAAATGTCTGTCATTCTTGCTGACCCTGCAGAATAAGAACTGCCCACCATGTTTCTAGGGCGGACCATTTCCCAGCCTGCTTCGGGTCAAGGCTCTATGGTCTTATCACCCTTGCCATGCCCCGCTTGCCCCTAAATGGCTTTACCCATCTATCAAACGCGAATTACTGCCCTACTAAACGACTTGATACGCCACGCCCGACGGTTGCTCAACGAAAATGCCGGGATTTGGCCCCGGGGGCGAGCTCCTTTTATTGTGTATTCAAAAACAGGAGCTTCATAAAAAAAGCCGCCCCCGGGGGGGCGGCCATTGAAAGTTCTCAGGAGGCAACCGGAGAACGGAACTGGATCTTAGCTGCAGGCCGAAACCTGCAGCTGAAGGGTGTTGCCTAGAAGTCCAGGGTCATGCCGACCATGATGGATTGCGGCTTGTTGGGGCGCGCTCCGTCGGGGATATAGGAGACGACCTTCTGGGTGTCGAAGACGTT
>JAAXQG010000151.1 GCA_012974445.1 Desulfuromonadales bacterium | reverse complement strand
GTACGGTTTATCGATGTGAAATACTTCTGCGCCACTGCCCGGATCTCCTCCGGGGTGATTCCCGCCACTATTTCGTCGTAGGTCGCCATGTAGCGCCAGTCTCCGGCGACGGTCTGATAGTAGGTCAGGAGGCTTGCAAGGCCTTTGTTGGTTTTTAACTGCTCAAGCCGGTCGGTACGCAGTCGGTTCAGTGCCCGCTCCAGTTCCTGCTCGGTTACCGGTTCAGTGGCAAGGAGCGCAAGTTCCCGAGTTATAGCCTCTTCAACTTCGGCGAGACTGTGGGGGTGACGGGGGATGGCGGTGATGACAAAAAGGTTGTCAAAGCGAGCCCCCGGCGCCCCGAAGGTCGAAACACTGGTTGCCAGTTGCTGCTCCAGCACCAGAGCGCGATAAAGCCTGGAGGTTCTGCCCGAAGAGAGCAGCAGATCGATGAGATCGAAGATGTAATCGTCCCGAGAAGGCAGGGTCGGTTTATGAAAGGCCATGGCCAACCGAGGTTCGGCATCGAAGACAATATCCAAACGTCGCTCTCCGATGGACTCAGGCTCCAGATCGCTGACAACAGGGACAGCAATCCCCGGAGGGATATCGCCGAAATAGCGCCCGACCATCTCCACGGCCTGATCGAAATCGAGGTCACCCACAAGGGCAATGACCGTGTTGACGGGAGCGTAATAACTGGTCAGAAACTCCCGCGTCTCAGCCAGGGTCAGGTTCTCGATATCCGAGTGCCATCCGATGATGGGGTTGCGGTAGGAATGGGTCTGATATGCGGTAGCCAGCAGGTTTTCATACAGCAGACCAGAGGGGTTGCCGTCATAGGAACGGCGACGCTCCTCGCGGACCACATCGCGCTCGGTGTAGAACTCTCTGAGCACCGGATGCTTCATGCGATCGGACTCCAGAGCGGCCCAGAGTTCCAACTTGTTGGCGGGAAGGGAGATAAGGTAGGTGGTCAGATCCTTGCTGGTAAAGGCGTTGAAGCCGACCCCTCCGTTTTCGGCGTACAGGCTCGCGAATTCGTCCTTGATCACCAGAGCCTTGTGCTGCCCCTGCAGCTCGACAAGCTGCTGGCGCAGCGCACTGAGTTCCCCGGAATCGGCCCCTGCCTGGTTCTTCAGGACGTCGATGCGGCTGCCGACTTTTTCAATCTCGTCCAGCAGCGGCTTCTCCTGTGCGTAGTCCCGGGTGCCGTAAAGCTCGGTGCCCTTGAAGAGCATGTGCTCCAGAAGATGAGCGACACCCCGGCGGTCACTGGTTTCATCCACCGAGCCTACCCCCAGGGTGACATAGGCACTGAATGTGGGGGAGTTCTCCCTTGTGACCAGGAGCAGGCGCAGGCCATTTTCGTAATGATGTTCCTTTACTTTTTCAGTCAGCGACAGGGCCTGGGCCTCTGGAGCAAGAAATACCGGGGATAGAAGGCAGAGCAATAAAACGCAGATGATGGATCTCAAAGGGGATACCTCCAGTAATAAAATTAAATTCACGCCGAAGCGAAAAAATCTCAGCCTAAGGGGCCAACCGAGATACAACTGCCACTTTCGGAGCTTCCCGTGGTGCAAAGAACCTTTGGACGCAGAGCCAGTGCAATAACCTGAGACATTTCATCGGCATAATCGATCTGCAACTCCTTCAGCAGATCAGGCTCAACTTCCTTGAGACTCTCGCGGTTGCGTTCGGGCAGGACCACCGATCGAACGCCCGCACGACGAGCTGCCAGGACTTTTTCCCGCACTCCGCCGATGGGCAAAACCTGCCCCGTGAGGGTCAACTCGCCGGTCATGGCCAAGCTCCGTCGCACCGGGCGACCGGTCAGCAGAGAGATCAGTGCCGTGGCGATGGCCACTCCGGCCGAAGGACCGTCCTTAGGGATGGCGCCGGCGGGAACATGCACATGGAGATCGCTTCGATCAAAGAAATCCGATTCAATACCATACTGTTCAGCGTGAGAACGCACGTAAGACAGAGCCGCCTTGACCGACTCCTGCATCACCTCGCCGAGATGCCCCGTAATGGTGAGCTGCTTGCTGCCACTCATGCGCGAGGCCTCGATAAAGAGAATGTCCCCCCCGGCCTCGGTCCAGGCAAGTCCAGTCACAACCCCGACAAGGTCCTTCTCCCCGGTTACCTCGGAGAAGAAAGTCTTGGGACCCAGCATCTCTTCCACTGAACGCTCATCGATATCGATATGTGGCGGATGCCCCTGGGCGATCTCCCGGGCCACCTTGCGGCAGATAGAGGCAATCTTGCGCTCGAGATTTCGAACACCGGCCTCACGGGTGTAGTCCCGGATGATTTTGCGCACAGCTTCGCGGCTGAACTCAAGAGGATAATTCGCTAGGCCGTTTTCCTCCATCTCTTTGGCGATGAGATAGCGAAAGGCGATCTGCTCCTTCTCCTCCTCACTGTACCCCGACAGCATGATCACCTCCATGCGATCACGAAGAGCCCCCGGAATGGGGTCGAGCTGATTGGCTGTGCAGATAAACAGGACTTTGGACAGGTCCAGGGGCACATCAAGATAATGGTCCGTAAAGCTGCTGTTCTGCTCGGGATCCAGAACTTCCAGCAGGGCCGAAGCGGGGTCTCCTCGAAAATCCTGCCCGATTTTATCGATCTCATCAAGCATGATCAGGGGATTGTTCACCTCGGAGCGACTGATCGCCTGCACCAGACGTCCGGGCATGGCACCGACATAGGTTCGCCGATGACCTCGAACCTCAGCCTCATCCTTCATGCCCCCCAGCGCCATGCGGATATACTTGCGCCCCAGCGCCCTTGCGATAGAGCGCCCCAAAGAGGTCTTGCCTACCCCCGGAGGCCCAACAAAACAGAGTATGGGCCCCTTACTGCTGGATTTCAGAGCACGTACGGCGAGAAACTCGAGAATGCGCTGCTTGACCTCATGGAGCCCATGATGATCTTCATCCAGGATGATCTGCGCGGCATCGATATCCAGGTTATCGATGGTTCCCTTGCCCCAGGGCATGGCAACGAGATATTCCAGATAAGTCCGAAGAACCGCATATTCGGGAGAAGCCGTGTTGAGTCGCTCCAGCCTCCCCAACTCCTTGAGGGCAATGCTTCGAACCTCCTGGGCAAAATCAACACTTAGAATCTTCTGGCGCAACTCCTTAATTTCAGTAGCTCGGGGATCGTCACCGGTTAGGTCTTCATCGATTTTCTTCATATGATCGCGAAGCACCGCTTCCTTTTGCCCTCTGAGGCTCAATGTTGCATCCCCTTGAGAGATTTTCCGGGAAGAGGCCTTCTGCACCTCGGTGGCAAGATGCAGGTAGACCCGCTTGAGCCGCTCCTCGGAATCATAGGTTTCAAGGAGTTCCTGCTGGGCTTTCATATCAAGAGACAGATAGACGGTGACCAGATCGGCCAAACGACCGGGGTCGCGAATTCGGCCGATCATCTCGACCACATCTTCGGGCAGGGTACGACCATGCTCCCGGGCCACCGAAAGCATGGAATGCACACTGTGCATCAGGGCCTCGGAAACGGCTCCCCGGTGTTCATGCTCTTCGACAACCTCCACCACTGCCAGGATGTATGGAGTAAGCTGGGTTGTAGAAACAATGCGCATCCTGCGCAGGCCCTCCACGGTAACCTTGCCGCTGCCGTCGGACTGGCGTTCAACGTTGGTGATGCGACAAAGGGTGCCCACCCGGAAGAAATCCTCGACCCGGCACATCTCGCCAGGAGTGGCGCAACAGACCAGCCCCAAGAGCCCCTTCCCCTTTAGGGCCTCTTCGATCACCACCATTCCCTCTGGGCGAATCACCAGCGGAAAAAGCATAAAAGGAAAAACCACCTGCTCCCGCATGGGAAAAATCGGCAGCACCGAAGGTGCGAATACTTGATTATCTGGCATCAAAGACTCCCTTGCATGTCTACGTAACGCTCGGGTAAGCAGCAAAAAACATTCAATGGATAAGATAAGATTTAAATCCGACGCATGATTGACCGACCGCATGGACTATATTATTACAGTATAACCGTAATACTTTGGAATCTGGGGCTGGTTAATATAACATTTCACAGTGGATATTCCATTCAGGGAATCCATTCAGGAGGGGAATCCATGAACAAAATCGCAGTCCTGACCAGCGGGGGAGACTGTTCGGGGATGAATGCAGCAGTCAGAGCAGTGGTGCGCGCCGCCCTATCCCGGGGCATGGGAGTTCTGGGTATCCAGAAAGGCTTCTCAGGCCTGCTCCACGACCATATGGAAGAACTTACGACCCGATCGGTCAGCGGAATTCTTCAACGCGGCGGGACCTTCCTCCAAAGCGCCCGCTGCAAAGAGCTCTACGAAGAAGCCGGGCAGGCCCGTGCTGCGCAGAAGCTTCGGGATCTGGGGGTTGAAGGACTGGTGGTTATCGGCGGAGATGGCTCCCTGAAAGGGGCCAGAAGCATGCATCTGAGAGGAATCCCCACCATAGGCATTCCGGCCTCCATCGACAACGACATCCCCTTTACCGACATGTCCCTGGGAGTAGACACCGCCCTGAACAACATCCTCTACGCCGTAGACTGCCTTCGTGATACGGCCTCTTCCCACGACCGGGCCTTCGTCGTGGAAACCATGGGGCGCAACTGCGGCTACCTTGCCATGGCGGCGGCCGTGGCCTGCGGCGCCGAATTCGCCATCATTCCCGAGACGCCCTATGATATCGACAAAATCTGTCGCCTTCTTCGGGCCCGCTACAGCGAAGGGCGGGATAATTCAATCATCATGGTTGCCGAAGGCGCCGCTCTGGCCCAGGATCTGGCCGAGCAGATCAAGGATTGTATAGGCTTCGAAACCCGAATTATGGTTCTGGGACACTACCAGCGCGGGGGAGCCCCTTCGGCCTTCGACCGTATCCTCGCAGCCCGCTTCGGAGTTGCCGCCGTGGAAGCCCTGCTCGAAGGACAATCGGGTAAAATGGTGGGGCTGTCCTGCTCCAGCCTCCAGCTCACCGACCTTGAAAAAGTCACCACATCGGGAACCAGGCCCATCGATTTCAAATTGATTCGACTTGGAGAAACTCTCGGAATCTAGGAAATGCCCCCCCCCGCCTGACTCCGTTCGCACTGAACCGGCCCGAGGGCGGGGAGGCACTTCCCAGCCTTCGGCAAGAGGCTTTTTTCTCTTTGGCCTTACCAAAGTGCTGTGATATATGTCTTTTTTGCGAAACCAAACCACTATTCCATTCAGCGGAACTTGCGAGGTCAAGATGGCTCAGGACAGAAAAGAACCGATACAGATCGTCTGTCCCAGGTGCCGGCACACAGAAATTATCTACCTGCCCTCCGAGGGATTTATCGATGATTTCCCCCGCTGCTCCCAATGCGATTCGACCATGGTCATCGAAGAGCTGCTCGACGAAGGCAAATCCTACTGAAAGCATCTTTTGGGGCATTAGTCCCCTTTTTATCATCTCGATCACAGGAGGAAACACATGAAGAAGATTCTCGCACTTATCCTGACTCTGTGCTGTCTGACGTTCAGCGCCGGCAGCGCCCTGGCTGACACCCTGGACGATATTCTCAAACGCGGCACCCTGCGCGTCGGCATGGAGCCCGGATACATGCCCTTCGAGCTCACAAACAAGCGGGGAGATATCGTCGGCTTCGACGCAGACATGGCCAAGCGCATGGCCAAGGCCATGGGCGTGAAGCTGGAACTGGTGAGCACCGCATGGGACGGTATCATCCCCTCGCTGCTCACCGGAAAATTCGACATCATCATGAGCGGCATGACCCTGACCCAGGGGCGCAACCTCCAGCTCAGCTTTGCCGATCCCTATGTCGTCATCGGTCAGACCATCCTGCTGCGCAAGGAACTGGCAGGAGAGATCAAGTCCTACAAAGACCTCAACGACCCCAAATACAAGGTCATCTCCAAGCTGGGCACCACCGGAGAGCAGGCCACCAAGCGCATGATTCCCAAGGCGACCTACATCAGCTTCGAGACCGAGCAGGAAGGCATCATGGAGCTGACCAACGGCAAGGCTGACGCCTTCATCTACGACCTGCCCTACAATGCCATCGCCTTTGCCCAGCGCGGCGAGGGGAAACTCGTCTTTTTGGACGAACCCTTCACCTACGAGCCGATCTCCTGGGGAGTCCGTCGCGGCAATGCCGACCTGATCAACTGGCTGAATCACTTCCTGAATCAGACCAAAAACGATGGGACCTACGACAAGATCTACAAAAAGTGGTTCCTGAGCGATTCCTGGATGAAGCAGCTGCAGTAAGCCTGAACCAGGAGTTTTTATCATCGTGCAGTCTCAAAAAGCCCTTTGGCCCTGGAAACTTCTGCTGGCCGCCATCATCCTGATGATGGCGGCTGGTATATGGGGCGCCACCAAACAAATCGACTACACCTGGCGCTGGCAACGGGTCCCCCAGTATTTTATCTACCAGAGCGAAACACTCCAGCCGATCCCCTTCGACGGCCGTGTGCACAAGATCGTCGAGGCTGATAAATCGGCTCTGCTGACGTTGGAGAGCGACACGGGAGAGACTCTGGAGATCAGCGTCGATACCAAAACGCTGGAAGTCAGTGAAGGCGACGAACTCTTCGAGGGGGACTACCTCGGCTCCATCAGTGAGTGGCGCTTCGGCCCCCTGCTTCAAGGCCTCGGGGTTACCCTCTGGATCAGCTTTTTCTCCGGTATCATCGGCATGGCGCTGGGACTGGTGATCGGTCTGTGCCGGATTTCCAGCAACTACTGCGTACGGCACCTGGCGATCCTCTATGTCGAACTGATCCGGGGCACTCCGCTGCTGGTCCAGATCTTCATCTTCTATTTCTTCCTTGGCACGGTCTTCGACCTGAATCGCCACGTGGCCGGTATCGGCGCCCTGGCCATCTTCTCCGGCGCCTATGTGGCCGAGATCATCCGCGCCGGGATCCAGTCCGTGCCCCGCGGACAGATGGAAGCGGCCCGCTCTCTGGGGATGACCGTGCCTCAGGCGATGAAGAATATCATCCTGCCCCAGGCCATCAAGCGCACCCTCCCCCCCCTGGCCGGGCAGTTTATCAGCCTGATCAAGGATTCGTCCCTGGTGTCGGTCATCGCCATCACCGACCTGACCAAAGGCGGCCGCGAGGTTATCACCTCGACCTTCGCCACCTTCGAGGTCTGGTTCACCGTGGCGGCTATGTACCTGATTCTTACATCCCTGCTGTCGCAGATTATTTTCTGGATGGAGAGGAGGTTCGCAGTCAGTGATTAAGGTCGAAAATGTCGTTAAAACCTTTCAGGGTCGCGGACAGATCGTGCGCGCCGTGGATGATGTCAGCCTGGAGATCAGCAAAGGCGAAGTGGTCGTGATCATCGGTCCCTCGGGGTCGGGAAAATCCACCTGTCTGCGCTGTATGAACGGCCTGGAATCCTTCGAGAGCGGCAGCATCTGCATCGATGGTCTCAATCTTGCCGATCGCAGAACCGATATCAACAGGGTTCGCCGTGAAGTCGGCATGGTCTTTCAGCAGTTCAACCTCTTCCCCCACAAAACGGTGCTGGAGAATCTCTGCCTCGCCCAGCAGGTCGTCCACGGCCGAAAACGCTCCGAAGCGCAACAAAAGGCCAGAGCCCTGCTCAACAAGGTCGGTCTCGCATTTAAGGAGGATGAATATCCCTCCCGCCTCTCCGGAGGTCAGCAGCAGCGCGTGGCCATCGCCCGCGCTCTGGCCATGAACCCTAAGGTAATGCTCTTCGACGAGCCCACCAGCGCTCTGGATCCCGAGATGGTCGGCGAGGTGCTCGACGTCATGAAGCAACTTGCCGCCGAAGGCATGACCATGGTCGTGGTCACCCACGAGATGGGGTTTGCTCGCGAGGTGGCCGACCGCGTTCTGTTCATGGATCAGGGGAAAATTGTTGAAGAGGGAACGCCCGAGCACTTCTTCACCAACCCCCAGGAAGACCGGACGAAGCTGTTTCTGAATCAGGTGCTCTGAGTCCTTCCCGCCAGATATGTTTCCATCGCATCTACGCCCCTTCCGGCTCCACCGGAGGGGGCGTTTCTTTTTTTCCACAATCCCTTTGTGCCCGACCATTACACTCAACAAATTACCCTTCCAACATTTATCCCCGTTGACATTCCCCACATGAGCGATAGAAGTAAAGCCAACATCGAAATTACCCGCACAGAATTTTCGGTTTAATTAGGTACTTAGATGACTATTCGAGACAACTTTATCAAGCGGTTTCTGAAAGAGGATCGAGGGGCCACGGCGATCGAATATGCCATCATGGCCTCTCTTGTGGCGGCGGTTATTGTAGCGGTGGTGATGAGCTTGGGAGACCAAGTTGTGTTGTTATTCGCCAAAGTCTTAGAGGCACCCTGGTAGTTACCGCTTTTCCAAAACAGGCCAGGGGATTCAAGTATTCAAGAAAGGAGGTGGCAGATGCTAGGAGTTCGCAGCAGTCACGCAATCAGACCACCCTAAGTTCAAGCAACCTGTGAATGTGATGTTTTCAAACCGACTTCCCCAATAAGGAGGAATAAATCATGAAAACGAAAAGAATGCTGGCAAATTTCCTCTCCGATGAAAGCGGAGCAACAGCTGTAGAGTACGGACTCATGGTGGCCCTGATTGCCGCCGTCATGGTTGTCGCAGTAAAAACTCTTGGAGGCACAGTCAATACTGCCTTTGAGACCGTCAACACTAAAATAACGGGGACGACGCCATAGCAGTCTGTATCAACGTTAAGTTTTATGGCTGTTAAATTTGACACCTAAAATGTTTAGCTCTTCAATTCAGGAGGCAGAGAGATGGGATGGTCTTGCGATGAAGAATTCTTGCGCTATGTGATGGGAGCAGCATCCATGTCCCTCTCTCTGCTTTTTCTTTCCTTTTCAAATTTGGACACGACTGTTCTGTTCTGTTCCTGCTACCTCTTCCTTATTGTTGCAACGGACACCTTCCTGACACGGATTCCCAACCCCGCGTCCCTGGTCCTTCTCCTGTCCGGCGTTTACCTTGGACTTTCTTCCTCTGGAGTTGCCGGCCTCTTAAATGCCCTCGGCGGGATCGGTATCGGTTTTTCCCTGCTTATCATCCCCTACCTGCTGGGCGGAATGGGCGCGGGAGACGTAAAAGCTCTCGCTGCGATGGGTGCGATCCTGGGCCCGGCTGCCATCTTCAATGTCTTTCTCTATGTTGCACTGATCGGTGGCCTCATCGCCTTGCTCCACTGCGCCCTGGTGCCTCAGCTTAGAAAGCGCAGCCTTAAATTGCTCTCAAATCTACGGATTTTCGCATATACCCGTGATCCGGGCCTCTTCAGACCAGAGCCTCGGGGCGAAACGCAGAGATTTCCTTACGCCTCGGCCATTGCCTTTGGGTACTTCTCTTTCCAGGGCTGGGGCGGATTCATTTAGCGACTTCTTTTCAAATCGAATTTCTTTGTTAGCCTGTAGCTCAGCGGATTTCACAGGTTGGCCTCTTCATAAACAGATTCGTGAGGTGTGAGCAATGAAAAAGTATGCGGCAATCCTGGTTTTGGGCCTGGCGGTGCTCTTCGGCGTGGCAGCTGTTGCACTCACCAACAGGTGGCTTGAATCTCAAGTGTCTGCTGAAACTCCCGTAATCCAATCGACAATCCCTATAACACTCATCGCTATTGCAGCCAAGGATGTCGACATCGGCATGCGATTGCTGGAAGCCAACCTCTCCCTTGTTCAATGGCCCAAAGCGAATGTTCCCAGGGGGGCTTTCACGGATTTGAAGGAACTCGAGGGAAGGGTCGCCGTCACCCCTATCAATGCGGGCATGCCCGTGATCGCCGCATCGCTGGCCTCCCCGGGGTCCGGGGCCGGCCTGCTCGCCAAGATCAAACCCAACAAGCGGGCCATGTCCATTCGCGTGAATGAAGAAACAGGGGTGGGGGGATTCATACTTCCAAACACCTTCGTTGATGTCGTGGCCGTCATTGAACGAAAAGACAGAAAAAAATTTGCAGAAACCATTCTGAAAAACATCGAGGTTCTGGCTGTCGCTCAGGAGACCTTTATCGAAGAAGGAAAACCCCAACTGGTCAAGACTGTAACCCTGGAACTCCTTCCTGAAGAGGCTGAGGCCCTGGCACTGCAAACCAACAGCGGAGAGATCCATCTCGTGCTGCGCAATCCCCTGGTTGAAGAGACTCTTCCCCCCGTCAAGGAACCGCCTCCTAAAAAGAGAATTCCGACATTGAAATCAAGGGTCGTCGTTCCCCCTTCAACCCCCTATTCGGTTGAAATACTCAGGGGGCAGAAAGATCCGGAGAAAATTAGTTTTAAAAATGTCGAGTCAGAAGAAAGACTCTAGATGAGCAAAGGAGACCGTCATGTTCCGCAAGAGCATTTTCATCGTTCACCTCAGTCTACTGACCCTCTCCTTGATTACCTTGTCTGCCTCTCTTGTTTGGGCAGCAGGAATCAACCGCTCAACGGTCGAACTCAAACTCGGCGGTGCGGAACTTGTTGAAACCACCCATGCGGTAAAACGGGTCTCAATTGCCGACCCGGCCATTGCAGATGTCTTTGTCCTGTCTCCCAGAGAGATTTATGTGTACGGAAAAGAAGTCGGCTACACCAGCATCATGCTCTGGGAAGAGGGCAAGGGAAGGACCATTCTGGACCTTGTTGTCGCTTTGGATCTCACAGCCCTGAAGGAAAAACTCCATAAACTCTACCCCCGGCAGAACATTGAAGTTTACGCCTCGGAAACGGGTGTAGTGCTTTCCGGATCGGTATCGGGCCCCGAAATTGTTGAACAGGTACTCAGGCTTACCCAGGCATATCTCCCGGAAAAGGCTGAAGAACAGGACCAACAGGAAGGTAGCGGCAAGTCTTTCCCGGGAATAACCAACCTGCTTATGGTCGAAGGAAACCAGCAGGTGATGCTTGAAGTGAAAATTGCAGAGATTACAAGACGATCCGAAAAAGACTGGCAGGCAGCTCTGGGGCTGACCAAGCTGGGTAAAAGCTTCGGCGGACAGTTCGGGGTGGGTTCCCTCGGCAATCTCACCGACGGAGGCCTTGGAGCCTCCACCCGCACGCTTCTCGTGAACTTCGCAAATTTTGACGGTGTCGGTTCGGCAGCCAACATATTCGCAAAAATAGATAACGTCACCACGGCGCTGAAGTTTCTGGAAACTGAGGGCCTTGCGCGCGTACTGGCGGAACCTCGGCTGGTAACCCTGAGCGGTCATGAGGCCAAGTTTCTCGCCGGTGGGGAGTTTCCAATTCCAGTAGCTCAGGGGCTGGATACAATTACCGTCGAGTTCAAGGAATTCGGAGTGGCTCTGGTCTTCACGCCGGTGGTTCTCAGCAATGGGAAAATAACCCTGCGCGTAGCGCCAACCGTCAGCGAGATATCCTCCACAAGCTCCTTCCCGGCAGGGATCCTCGGGGCGGAATTCATCATTCCCAACCTGTCCACGAGAAAACTTGAAACCACGGTACAGCTGTATGATGGTCAGACCCTTGCCCTGGCCGGTCTTCTCCAGGACAACCTGCGCGAGGAAGTCAGAAAAATCCCGGGGCTGGGCGACATTCCCGTGCTGGGGGCTCTCTTTAAAAGCACCTCCTACCTTCAGGAGAAAACGGACCTGCTGATTGCAGTGACCCCGCGACTTATCAAGCCCATTTCCGGCAGCGACCTTGAATTCCCGGGAGAAAATTTCCAGCCTCCGAACTGGTATGAATTTTACCTCGAAGGGCGCCTGGAAGGGCGAAGACTGAACTCCGGAAACAAAGAACAATCGTCGGCAAATCACAGGAATATGAAACAGCCAGGCGGGCTGGAAGGCTCTTTCGGCTACCAACCGGTCAGTATCGAACAATGAGGGGGACCAGAACATGAAAGCTTTCATCGCTATCGCAATACCACTCCTTGTGCTTACCGGATGTACCGCGCCCCTGGTCGATGCGGAGTTCGGGCAGGCTCAAAATGCAGTATGGAAATCCCAGGTCATTAGAACCGAAGCCGTGCAAACGATACCTGAGGGGACCACGGGTATCGTGGCCGAAGAGATCATGAAGGCCGATACCAATTCTTACGCCCTGAAGCGACAGAAGACCAATGTCATGGAGTTAGGCCTCTCAGGCAAAGGTGGCAGGGGGAACTAAGCCGCTTTCTTCGGCATGAAAGTGTCAGACAATTTAATGGGTTGAAACGAAGATGGGTAAACGGTATCGACGGGAGGTTCAGGCCATGAACAAGCAGAAACAGAGAGGAGCCGCCAGTGTCGAATTCGGCATCATCCTGCCACTGCTTCTTTTGCTGGTCTTCGGGATTATCGAATTCGGTGTGCTTTTCTATGACAAGGCGATGCTCACCAATGCGAGCCGCGAGGCCGCCAGGGCCGGCGTGGTCTTTGGCCTTTCGGACGATGAAAGGACCGCAGTGATCACCGATACCACCTCCAACTATCTAGGTTCATCTCTTATTACTTTCGGAGGGACCAGCAGCTACAGCACTACCCCTGTCATTGATGCCGAACATCTGACCGTCACTCTTTCATATCAATACGACTTCCTTCTGATGCCGGCCTTCATTACCGACCTGACCGGAGGCATTAACCTGCAGGCGCAGACAAGAATGCGACTGGAATAGGAGTCAAGGCGATGCGGGACAGATTACCGATGCAGTTCAACCTGAAAGATCAACGAGGAGCAACCCTTGTGCTGGTGGCACTTCTGCTCCTTGTCTTTCTGGGTGTGGCAGCGCTGGCCATCGACATCAGCCGCCTCCATGTAGTCAAAAATGAACTCCAGAACGCCGCCGATGCAGGAGCCCTGGCCGGAGCCCAGGATCTCTATGACGATGACGGGCAACAGGTCAATGCCGACGCCAACCGCATCGCCTTCGAAACGGCCACGCAAAACAGAAGCGATGGCCTGGCAGCAGAGGTGCACTGGACTGCGGGGACAAACGACGGCGACAGCCAAAGGGGGCACTGGAGCTTTTCCGACAAGACATTCACGCCCAACCCCTCCCTGGAGCCGGTTTCACTGGCCGGTGTCAGCGATGAGGAACTGGATGCCAACCTGAACTTTATCAATGCTGTCAGGGTCACCGCCCGCAGGCAGACAAATCCGGTAACCTTCTTTTTCGCCCAGGTGCTGGGTTTCAACGAAGTCGCGCTGAGCGCCGAGGCCATTGCCTATATAGGCTTTGCCGGTACTCTTGGCCCGGGGGAAGTTGATCAGCCTGTCGCCATTTGCCAGAGCAGCATCCTTAACGGAGACGATGAATACAGCTGCAATGTGGGCAGGATGATCAACAGCGGCTCCGACCCCGCAACCTCCAACACCGCAGGCTGGACCAGCTTCGATCAGACGGATGACACGTGCAACGGGACAAATGCCAGCGAGGTTAGGTCTCTTGTCTGCTCAGGAGGAAATCCGGATCCCCTCACCCTCGGGGAGCCACTGGCGGCAACGGGAGGAGAACTGGAATCTGCCTTTAAACGGATGAGGGATTGCTGGGAATTAAACACCACAAACGGATCTCGAGCCTGGGAGATGACCTTGCCTGTCGCCGACTGTACGGGTCAGAATATCGGAAACTGTCCGACGGTTATCGGCGCCGTCACAGTGAACATGCTCTGGATGACCGAATCAGGAACGGCCAAACCAGCGGATGCCCCGGACAGCATGGAGAGCCCGAACGCCGACATTGCCGACTGGAATTTCGAATCGGGCCAGTGCGAACCATTCGAATCACAAATTGACAATCCGACGACGGTTGCTCTCGCCAATCTGGGTTTCGGGGGCCCGGATCGATGGCAGGGACAATCAACGTACACCGCGGGGATGGCCAGATGGGACTGCTTCGTCAAACATTTCAATCTGAAGAATGCCGACGAAGCCTATGCCCCTTTGGAAAAAAAATCGATGTACTTCATGCCGGACTGCGAGCCCCATGAACCCGCCGGCGTGACGGGGGGAGTGAATTTTGGCGTACTGGCCAGGATACCGGTACTGGTGAAATAGAAGAGAGACAACGGGAAGCGCTTTACCCTACCGATTGGACAGAGGATATGAATCCAGAGGTCATCATCGCCGTCGAAATATCTGACTTCAATCTGAGCACGGAGATTCTCCGCGAACTGGAGCAGATACCGGATGTCACCGCAATGCAGTGGTTTGACCCGATGGCTGAAAAAGGGGCTGTTTCAACCCAAAACGCTCCTCATGTCATCCTCATCCACGATGAACAAAGCGGCGATGACATCTTTGAGAGAATATTCGCCCTGCTGCGCGCCTTTCCGAACAGCGCCGTTTTTATCCTCTCCGAGGACATGAGGCCGGAACGCATCATCGCAGTGATGAAAGCCGGTGTCTCCGAGTATTTCCAGATGCCCATGAAGCACGGGACCTTGACCGATGCAGTTGAAAAAATCCGCCAGCAACTGACCGAGACCCGACTCAGCAGCGGTGGAGAAACTTTCGCATTTCTAAGTTCCAAAGGAGGCCTTGGCGCCACTGCCTTGGCGGTGAATACAGCCATCGCATTTTCCACTCTGCTGAAAGAATCTACAGTCCTGATGGACATGAGTCTTCAGTCTGGAGACAGCTCCGTCCTGCTGGACAGCGTGCCCCGGCACACCATTTACGATGCCTGCACCAACATGCATCGCCTGGATGCGGCCTTTTTAAGCAGCATCCTGGTCAGTCACAGCAGCGGGATTGAGTTTCTGGCGGCCCCGACGAGCCCGGAACAACACGAAGACATCAGCGCGCTGCATGTACGACAGATCCTTCAGATTCTCCAGAAACTTTACAGGACCGTCATCATCGACTGTGCCTCCATGCAGGTCAACGACTGCGCTCTAGAAGTCTTCAATGTCGCCACAAAAATCTTTCTGATCACGGATCTCTCCGTCACCTCCATCCGAGATGCGTCTCGCCTTATGCAGCTGCTGCTCAAGCTTGGGGTGGATCAGGGAAAAATCGAAATCGTTGTCAACCGCTTCATTAAAGGCGGGGAACTCGGCCTTCAGGATGTGGAGAAGACGCTTAAAAAACAGGTTTTCTGGCTCTTTCCCAATGACTACGAAAACGTATTCACCTCCATCAACACGGGGATTCCCCTGGTCAGCAGCCGTCCCCGCTGCCCGTTCTCCAGGAGTATCGGGGATTTCGTAGGAAAACTCCGGCGAACCGAAGACCAGAAGATTCAGGATTCTGCCAAGAAATATCGTGGCCTGAGGACCTTTTTCGGACGAGCCTTTTAGGAGGACACCGTGAGTTTGAAAAACATTCTGCAACAGACATCATCTGAGCCCGGACTCAATGCCCCCTCCCCTTCGAAGGGTGACTTCTTCTATGAAGTGAAACACAGGATTCATTCGCGCCTGATTGAGCAGATCAACCTGAAGGCCCTTGATAAGTTGAGTTCGGATGAAATCGAGACAGAGGTGGCACAGATTATCGATCACTTCCTGATGGAGGAAAAAGTACCGCTCAACAGCTCCGAGAAAGCAGAGTTGGTGAGCGAAATTCTGGACGAACTCATCGGGCTGGGGCCGATCGAGCCTTTTTTGAAAGATCCCACGGTGTCCGACATCCTGTGCAACACCTACCAGCACATCTATGTCGAGCGCTTCGGTCTGCTGGAGAAGACAGACGCCCGTTTTCTCAATAATGCCCATTTGCGGAACATTATCGATCGCATTATTTCCAAGGTCGGTCGAAGGATTGATGAATCATCCCCCATGGTTGACGCAAGGCTGACCGACGGCTCCCGGGTCAATGCCATCATCCCTCCCCTGGCCCTGGACGGCCCGATGCTCTCAATCCGCCGCTTTGCCGTACAGCCTCTGAAGGTTGAAGATCTGATTGAGCTTCAGGCGCTGACCCCGGAGATCGCCTCTTTTCTTGGCGGCTGCGTCAAGGCCAGGCTCAACATCATGATCTCGGGAGGCACGGGCTCGGGAAAAACCACCCTGCTGAATGTCCTCTCCGCCTTCATCCCCTCTCAGGAGCGGGTTATCACCATCGAAGACTCGGCTGAGCTGCAGCTGCAACAGGAGCACGTGGTGCGCCTGGAGACAAAACCGGCAAGCATCGAGGGAAACGGCATTTTCGACCAGAGGGATCTGGTGCGAAACAGTCTTCGAATGCGACCGGATCGCATAATCATCGGAGAGGTCCGGGGTTCCGAAGCCTTTGACATGCTCCAGGCCATGAACACCGGCCACGAGGGATCCCTCACCACCATTCACGCCAACACTCCAAGGGATTCCCTGATTCGCCTCGACTCCATGATTCTGATGACCGGAATCAACCTTCCGGAGAAGGCAATGCGGTTCATGGTCGCCTCTGCCCTCGACCTGATCATTCAGGTTCAACGTATGGCCGATGGTAGCCGCAGGGTGAGCGCCATCTGCGAAGTTGCAGGCATGGAGGGAGAAGTCATCACCCTACAGAATATTTTTGAGTATGAAAAACGGGGCGTCGATCCGCAAGGCAAGGTTCTTGGCAAATTGAAAGCCACCGGAATCCGACCCAGATTTGCTGAAAAACTCAAGCTCGCCGGAGTTTACCTGCCGGAGGAACTCTTTTCATTTTGATCCCTGGTCAAAGGAGGTCCAATGGACACCCTAACCTTCTTTTTAATGTTTTCGGTTTTCTTCTTTGTCTCCACTCTGGTCGGTTTCATTTTCCTGATGTGGAAAGAGAGTCACTTCAAGCAGAAGCGACAGATCAAGAAACGCCTTCTACTCATGTCCGCCGGGGGCATGCAGGGCAACGAGACACTTAATCTCTACAAGGAAAAGGCCCTCAAGGATGCTGGCATCATAGAAAAGCTGGCCCTGGAACTACCCCGTGTTGCCAAACTTGACCGTATGCTGCTCAGGTCCAAGCTCCCTCTGAATGCCACGACCTTTATACTTGGCAGTCTTGCTTTTGGCGGTTTAGGCATTGCCCTCGCCTTCGCTCTGAATGCCCAGGTTGCCTTGATCGTCGCACTGCCCCTGCTGTGTGGCGGCCTCCCCTATTTTTTCCTGAGAGCCTCCGAACAATCCACGCTTCGGAAATTCAAGGAGCAATACCCCAGTGCCCTTGATCTGCTGGCCAGGGCCGTGCGTTCCGGCCATGCCCTCTCATCGGCCATGAATATGGTGGCAGAAGAGATGGAAGACCCTATTCGATCCGAATTCGCCACCCTTGTCGATGAAATCAAGTTGGGCTTGACCATCAATGAGGCACTTAACAATCTTTGTAAACGAGTTCCTGTTCAGGATTTGAGATTTTTTTCCATCTCAATTCAGATCCAGAAAGAGACGGGAGGGAATATCGCGGAAATTTTCGACAACCTCAGTCGTCTCATGCGCGAACGGGACCAGTTTCAAAGGCAAGTGAAAGCCTTGACGGCGGAAGGACGAATGTCTGCCGGCATACTAATCGCCCTGCCCATCTTGCTCTTTGCATACCTGTATTTTGTCAATTTTGATTACATCTCTCTTCTGTGGACCGAAGAGATTGGCAGGCAGATGATGCTTATTGGCATCGCTTCACAGATAGTCGGCATAATTTTCATACGGAAGATCGTCAAAATTGAGATTTAAGGGGTGGCCATGAACGCAATCATCTCCATCATCTACCAGGCACTGCAGAACCTTGACTACCTGTCACTGTTATTCCTTGTTTTTGTCTCTGTCTCACTGGCATCGGGTGGCGTCTGCGTTTTTTTTCTTAACAACCGAAACGCCAAAGACAGGTTGAAGCGTCTCCTATCGACAGGGCCTGATTCTGCAACTACCCCTGAAAAGCCAAAAATCATCGAAGAAGACGGCAATGAGTTCCTGGCGAAGCTGACAAAACCTCTTCACAGCATCACCGGGACGGAAAAAAACACCCCTACTAAGAAATTAAAAACCCGGCTGGTACAGGCGGGATTCAGATCACAACGTGCTTACACCAAATACCTTGCAATAAAGATTTTTTTCACCCTTGGTCTCGTCCTGATTTCCATGTTCGCTACAATGGCCCTCTACAAGTTAAGTTCCCAAACGTTATTGATTACCGCTGTACTCGCCGTAATAGGTTTTCTGTTACCGGACATGTGCCTTGACTACCTGGTACACCGAAGAAAAAGAAACCTTACCAGGGCGCTACCTGACGCTCTTGACCTTATGGTCCTTTGTGTAGAAGCGGGGCTTGGACTTGATATGACAATTAAAAAAGTTGGCGATGAAATGGCCTCCATTAGCCTGGCCCTGAGCGAAGAATTCAACCTGACCAACCTTGAGATACGCGCCGGGCGCGCCAGAGACGAAAGCTTCAAGAACATGAGCACCCGCACAGGAGTGCCGGAAATTTCCAACTTGATGACAGTGCTCTCTCAGACCAGCCGCTTCGGTACAAGCATCGCAAAGGCATTACGAATTCATTCGGATGGCATGAGAATAAAACGCAGGCAGGATGCAGAGGAGAGAGCGGCAAAATCAGCCGTAAAGTTGATGCTGCCGCTTGTATTGTTTATTTTCCCTGTCATATTTGTCGTTCTGGTGGGCCCGGCCGCTATCCAGATAATTGACTCGATTTTTGCGTCCGTGGGGGGGTAATGATGGAAAATCTCGGCAATTCCGGAACAGATGGGCGCAGAGCCGAAGGATTGAAGTCGTCATGCTGCAGATCGGTGAGGATGGCAATATTCCTTATCGTACTTGTGCTATCCGGCTGCACCACAACGGCAACAAAACTGCCGGCAGAGACTAGCAAGAGGATTCCGGAGCAGATCGAAGAGGGCAAGATTTCAAACCTCCCCCTGGACGCCTTGCTCCATCAAGGCTACTCCTACCTTGATTCCGGCGACTTTTCCCTAGCCAGCCTGCATTTCAGTACCGCCCTATCCAGAAACCCTGATTCCACAACTGCCCTTCTTGGACTGGGGAAAACTCTTTCAAGACTGGGGAAGTACCCTGAGGCGCTGCAAGCCTTAAATGCAATTCCAGCAGGCGCCACTGAACACCTCATAGCCCTTCTGGAAAAGGGAAGACTCTTGCGGTGGCAACGGGATATTGAGGGCGCCCGTGAGGTAATAGAATCCGTAATCGACATAGAGCCGAAAAACCTGGAAGCACTGACGGAATTAGCCATTATCTATGATTGGCAGGGCAAAGAAATTGAAGCCGAGAACCTTTTTCGTGATGTTGCAAGCCTGTCTCCGGGGCAAGCCTTTGCACAAGGCAATCTAGGCTTCAACCTCCTCTTGCAGCAAAAATACGACTTGGCAATTCAGTCCTTCAGCAGAGCACTGAGTCTTGCCCCGACAGACAAAAAACTGCACAACAATCTCGCTCTGGCCTATGCCCTTTCTGGCCAGGAACAAAAGGCGCTTCAACATTTTATTACAGCCGTCGGGGAAGCTGAAGCCTTCAACAATTTGGGCTACGCCTACATGAGCCAAGGGCACCAGGATAAAGCCAGAGAGGCCTTCAACAAGGCCCTTCAGCTGAAGCCCAGATTCTATACTCGGGCTAAAACAAATCTCAACCAACTGCAAATAAGCGCTCAATAAATGGTCATTCTGCCAACCGGTGTTCGCCGAACCATGAAATAACGCAGCAGCTAAGGAGAAGTCCCGAGACGATTCAGGAATGGAGAGGAGGCAACATGAAATTCATACTGGCTCTTTCGATTATCATCCTTTGCTGCGGCACTGCGACGGGTGAAACAGTTTCGGTCGCTGCTGATTCGGCCAACATCCGGAGTTTCCCATCTCTTTCAGGCTCCATGATTGTCCTTCAGGTTCCTCGGTACTACCCGTTAACAGTTCTTGAGGGCAATAACCAGTTTTTCAGGGTGGCGGACTATCGGAACAAGGAAGGGTGGATTTATAAACCCCTTGTGAGCAAAGCATCTGCAGTAGTGGTCCAACGTGGCCCGGCAAACATCAGAAGCGGTCCGGGCACTGACAATCGCGTGCTGTTCAAGGCTGAGAAGGGTGTCAGCTTCATGGTTCTTGAATACCAAGAAGATTGGATTAAAATTCACCACCAATCGGGCAATGTAGGCTGGATTTCAAAAAACCTGACTTGGGGAGGAAACTAAGCCCAACGGTCCAACGTATCGGTAGATACAGGTTCAAAGTTCACCACCTGCTTGCAGGTTAAAAAACAGGACATTGCCCAGAGGTTTTACCTCAGATGGATTGACCATGACCGTGGTGCTCCATAGAGGTGGTCCGTTTGACTGGACAGGTCAGTGGGGAAAGCACCAGCCGCTTCTGCACCAATCCCCGGGATAGCGAACGAAGCTGGTCTTGAATCAGGTGCTTTGATTCTATCCTCAATAATTTATTCCTCACAGAAAAGCCCCGTCTGTTAATTCAGACGGGGCTTTTCTGTATCCTGAATGTTCTCGCCGAACCTATGCTCAGTACCTGGAGTCGGCGAACTCAACCCAGCCGCCGGCGTCAACCAGGGCGGCGTCGAAGGGGCTGATGTCGAAGGAAAAGCTCAGGCTTTTTCCGGCGGCACTGGCCTCGATCTTCCTGGAGGGAAGATCCACAGCGACCTCCAGCTCGGCATCACGCCCCAGGGCAATGATGGCGGCAATGTCGGCCTTGGGCAGCTCGATAGCGAGCATGCCGCAGTTGAACATGTTCTGGCGGAAAATCCGTGCGTAGCTCTCGGCAATGACCGTGTGGATGTCGTTGACCTCGAATACCCAGGGAGCGTGCTCGCGCGAAGAACCACATCCGAAATTGCCTCCGGTCACGACCACCTTCGAGTTTTTGAGCTTCTGCCCCCTGGGGTCGAAACCTTCGAGTTTCAGATCTTCCAGGATATAGGGAGTCAGAGCCTCCTTGGTCACCTCGGTGAGGTACTTGGCAGGGATGATTTCATCGGTATTGATATCGTCGCGGTCCAGACAGATGGCCGGGCCGCCAAAGTGTTTTTTCATCGTATTGTCTCCAACGTTTAAACGGGTCTCGAAAATCGAAGTTTCAAAGATCGGCAGGAGCGCAGATCACCCCGGCTACGGCAGTGGCGGCGGCTACGGCAGGACTCATCAGGTGAACCATCCCCCCCTTGCCCATGCGACCGTTGAAGTTACGGTTACTGGTGGCTGCAGCCACCTCCCCTTCGGCCAACACGCCGTTACTCATACCGAGGCAGGCGCCGCAGGTCGGATTGGTGACGCAGAACCCGGCGTCCATGAAAATCTGGATGATTCCTTCGGCCATGGCGTCCTTGAAAATCTTCGGAGTCGCCGGAGAAACGATACCCCGGACGTTCTCATTAACAGTACGCCCCTTGAGCACGGCGGCGGCCTGGCGCAGGTCCTCGATGCGACCGTTGGTGCAGGTGCCGATATAGACCTGATCGACCCTGGTTCCCTTCATCTCGGAGACGGGCTTGACGCAGTCGGGCTTGTAGCCATAGGTGACCATGGGCTCCAGAGCCGTGACATCAAAGGTCAGGGTCTGCTCGTAGTGCGCATCGGCATCGCTGTGCCATTTACTGTAATCCTCAAGCGCGGCTTCCTTGGAAGCATAGTCGTCGCTGATGAACTCCCAGAGGTAGTCCACGGTGGTCATGTCGGGAAGACAGATACCGCAAGTGCCGCCGGCCTCGATGGCCATGTTGCACAGGGTCATCCGGGCGTCCATGCTCATGGCATCGACGACGCTGCCGCGAATCTCCAGAACCCGGTCGGTGGCTCCGTTGACGCCGAGCTTGCCGATGATGTGAAGGATCACGTCCTTGGCCACAACGCCTTCGGGCAGCGTCCCCTCGATGTTGATGCGGATGGTCATGGGCTCGCGAAAGGCACAGACCCCCTTGAGGATACCGACCTCGAGGTCGGTGGTTCCGACCCCGGCAGCAAAGGCGCCGAAGGCTCCGTGGGTACAGGTGTGACTGTCGCCCATGATGATGGTGAATCCGGGGCGCACAAAACCCTTCTCAGGAAAGAGGGCGTGACAGACGCCGTTATGACCCACATCAAAAAAATCTTTGATCTCGTGACGGCGGGCCCAGTCCCTCAGGATTTTAGCCTGGGTCGCGGTCTTGCTGTCTTTGCTCGGGGTGACATGGTCAACCACAGCCTTGATCTTGGAGGGATCGAAGACCCGGTCCTTCTGGCGCCATTCCAGATCGGCGATGGCCACGGGGGTCGTGATCTCGTGGCAGAAGACCCGGTCGAGATCCAGAACCTTGGCGCCGGGAAATGGCTCGTCGCGAAGATGAGCGTCGAAAATTTTCTGTGCGATTGTCTTACCCATGCTGACTCCTAATTATCCGGGTGATCCTGTTAGAGCTCAACGGATTCGCGCGCCTCGAAGCTGGCCGCCTTATTGAGTGCGTTGATATAGGCCTTGGCACTGGCCACGATAATGTCGGGATGAGCGCCCTGCCCCAGAAACTCCTTACCGTCTTGCGACAGACGCACGGTACACTCGCCCTGAGCGTCGGTTCCTCCGGTGATGGCTCCCACGGTAAAGGTCAACAGATGCGCCTGGCTGCCGGTGAGCTTCTTGATCACCTTGAAGGCAGCATCCACAGGACCATCGCCCATCAGTGCCGCCTTTTTCACCTCACCGTTGACCTCCATCTGCACCGTTGCCGTAGGGGCAGCAAAGGAGCCGGAGGAGACATTCATCTGAAGAAGCTTGAACTGCTCGGGCACCCGTATGATCTCATCGGCTATAATGGCGTCGAGGTCCTCGTCGAAGATCTCCTTCTTCTGGTCAGCCAGATCCTTGAAGCGGCAAAAGGCCTTTTCAAGGTCCTCCTTACTCAGATCATAACCAAGCTCCTCAATACGCTGCTTGAAGGCGTGGCGACCGCTGTGCTTGCCCAGCACCAGCTTGTTGGTCAGAAGACCGATGGACTCGGGAGTCATGATCTCGTAGGTACTCTTTTCCTGAAGCACGCCGTGCTGATGAATTCCGGCTTCGTGAGCAAAAGCATTGGCACCGACGATGGCCTTGTTGGGCTGCACCATGATCCCGGTAACGGTGGAAAGCAGGCGGCTGGCAGCAGCGATATGCTCGGTGACGATTCCCGTCTCGAAAGGCATCACATCGCAGCGGGTGCGAAGAGCCATAACCACCTCTTCGAGAGAGCAGTTTCCGGCCCGTTCACCGATGCCGTTGACGGTGCACTCCACCTGTCCGGCACCAGCCTGAACGGCGGCCAGCGAATTGGCCACGGCGAGCCCAAGATCGTTGTGGCAGTGAACGGAGATGACCGCTTTTTCGATGTTGGGAACATTTTCCTTCAGAAAACGGATGATGTTGAAGTATTCCGAAGGAATGGTGTAGCCGACGGTGTCGGGAATATTGACCGTGGTCGCCCCGGCATCAATTACGGCCTCAACGACCCGAGCCAGAAAAGGCAGGCGCGTACGCACGGCGTCCTCGGCAGAGAACTCGACATTGGGAGTGTAGCCAGCAGCCCTGCTGACGGCCTTGACTGCGGCCTCAACGACCTGGTCCTCGGTCATCTTGAGCTTGAATTTCATGTGAATATCGCTGGTCGCGATAAAGGTGTGAATACGACCGCGATCTCCGGCGTACTTGAGCGCCTCCCATGCACGATCGATATCCATGTCGTTGGCACGGCAGAGACCGGCAATCTGGGGACCCTTGATGCACTGTGCGATCTTCTTGACCGCCTCGAAATCACCAATGGAGGCTACGGGGAAACCGGCCTCGATGACATCAACATTCAGCTTCTCGAGTTGATAGGCGATGCGCAGCTTCTCTTCTATGTTCATGCTGGCGCCCGGCGACTGCTCACCATCTCTCAAAGTGGTGTCGAAAATCTTGATCCTGTTTATATCGCTCATGCCGTTCTCCTTATCGATCGTTGAACGTGAAAATAAGTGGAATTCAAGCCATCAAAATGGCTAACAACCGGCCTCGAATCCTAGGTCTAGGTCTGTGTCCAAACCCCCTCCTGTCACTCTTTCGGCTCGCCGAATAAAAAAAAGCTCCCGCCCCTGTACAGGGGCGAGAGCCTTGGCTTCGCGGTACCACCCTGGTTCGTCTCGAAAAGAGACCTTCTTTTACCCTTTACGCAGGTTCACGACAAAAACTAGCAGGCAATTTCTGCCCGTTCATTCCTGCAGCTCCAAGGCGAGTTCAACGTTGCTTCGTATCGGCTTGCACCAGACGCCGACTCTCTGAAACGAAACAGACAGTCTACTACTCCTCTTCAATGCCTTTTAAATTTACTTCCCAATAATAAAGCAAAAGATCCCGGGAGCTGTCAATCCGTTTTATTCAATCCCCGAATGCCGCAGTGCCGATTTTCAACAGGAACAGATGAAATTTGGTCAGACCGAATCCTCAGGCGGTGAGGCTTGCGGCGGCTTGACCGGGGTCCTGAAGCCGGAGCGTCCACGACTCAGAAACCAGATAATCGGGCCCGAAGCGACATAGGCGCTGGAAAGAAAAAAAAGCATGATCTCCGGCGCTGCGACAATCACGATGATTCCCATGATGGCCAAAACCAACACCATAAAAGGCTGGCGCTTGAACAGATCGGGATCTTTCAGGGAATGATAGGGGGTGTTGCTGACCAGCAAGAAAGCCAGTACATAGATGAGCAGCAGCACCGAGAGCTTCTTGATGGTTCCAGTGCCTCCCATCTCGTAAAAAAGCAGCACACAGACCGCCACCATGCTCGCCGCCGCAGGGATGGGCAAACCCACGAATCTACGGGATTCAACCGTGTTGGCCTGAACGTTGAAGCGAGCCAGCCGCAACGCGCCGCAGACCACGTAGAGAAACGCCGCAAGCCAGCCCAGTTTGCCGAAAGGCTGCAGCGCCCAAGCATACATGAGTACTCCGGGAGCCACACCAAAAGCCACCAGATCGGCCAGGGAGTCATATTCCACACCGAAGCGACTGGTGGTTCCCGTCATGCGAGCGACCTTGCCGTCTATGACATCGAAAATACCCGCCACCAGGACAAACCAAGCGGCAATATCGAATTGGCCATTCATTGTGGCGATAATGGCGTAAAAACCCGCGAAGAGAGTTCCCGTGGTAAAGAGGTTAGGGATAATGTAAACCCCTTTACGTAGGCCCTCTCTTGGAGGGCGCTGCGGCCGCTCGTTGGTCATGGCAGATATCCCAGTATGGTTTCAGAACCTACGGTCCGGTCTCCCAGTCGCACCTTGATTTCACTGCCCTTGGGAAAGTAGACATCCACGCGGGAACCGAAACGGATCAATCCGAAACGCATTCCCCGCTTAAGGATATCACCAACCACAGGGTAGGTAACGATCCGACGGGCGACAAGGCCAGCAATCTGAACGACCAGAAGTTTCACTCCCTTGTCGTTTTCCATCAGGATTCCGCCCTGCTCATTCTGGAGGCTGGCCTTATCCAAGGAAGCATTCAGAAATGAACCGTGATGATAAAAGGTCTTGAGCACCTTGCCCGAGAAAGGGGCGTAGTTGATATGAACATTGAAGACGTTCATAAAAATGCTCACCTTGATCGCCTCATCATTGAGATGACGCTCTTCTTTTACCTCGCCGACAAAAACGATTTTTCCGTCGGCGGGTGCAACAATCGCGGCTTCATCATCGGGACAGACCCGCTCAGGGTTACGGAAAAAATAAACGGTGAAAAAGGCCAGGCCCAGAAAGATCAGGGCTAAAAAGGTCCAGCCCAGCAGGGCAAATACCAGAGTAATGAAAGCGAAAAGCGCGATAAACGGGTAACCCTCAAGGGCCACAGGCTGATTATTGTTGCGCATCAATTCTTCCTTCAGAACGCATGAAGCGGGGTCGGGCAAAGCCCTCCCCCGCATTCTGCAATTTTACGTTTTTATTAGGAAACTAGTTCTTTTCCTTGTCAACGATCTTGTTCGCCGCAATCCAGGGCATCATGCCGCGGAGCTTCTCACCCACCAGCTCGATAGGATGAGCCGCGTTGTTGCGACGACGAGCGGTCATTGAGGGGTAGTTGGTCGCCCCTTCAGAGATGAACATCTTGGCATACTCACCGCTCTGAATGCGCTTGAGGGCATTACGCATAGCTTCGCGGGACTGCTCATTAATGACCTCGGGCCCGGTGACGTACTCACCGTACTCGGCATTGTTGGAGATGGAGTAGTTCATGTTGGCGATACCGCCTTCGAACATCAGATCGACGATGAGCTTGAGCTCGTGGAGACACTCGAAGTAGGCCATCTCAGGAGAGTAGCCGGCTTCGGTCAGAGTTTCAAAGCCCATCTTGACCAGCTCTACCGCGCCGCCGCACAGAACGGCCTGCTCGCCGAAGAGATCGGTCTCGGTCTCGTCCTTGAAAGTAGTCTCGATGATGCCAGTACGGCCTCCACCTACACCCGAAGCGTAGGAAAGCGCGAGTTCTTTCGCGCCGCCGGTGGCGTCCTGATAGATAGCGATCAGGTCAGGAACCCCGCCGCCACGAACGAATTCGCTGCGCACGGTGTGCCCTGGAGCCTTGGGGGCGATCATGATGACGTCAAGATCCTTGCGGGGCACGACCTGATTGTAATGAATGGCGAAGCCGTGAGCAAAAGCCAGGGTCGCACCCTGCTTGAGGTTCGGCTCGATCTCTTCACGATAGAGCTGGCCCTGGAATTCATCAGGAGTGAGGATCATGACCACATCGGCGCTGGAGACGGCTTCAACCACACAGGCTACCTTGAGCCCATGAGCTTCGGCCTTGGCAATGGACGAGCTGCCCTTGCGCAGTCCAACGGTAACATCAACACCGGATTCCTTCAGGTTGCATGCATGGGCATGCCCCTGGGAACCGTACCCGATGATGGAAACCTTCTTACCCTGGATAATGGAAAGATCACAATCCTTATCGTAACAAATATTCATCAAAAACTTCCTCCTTGGATCGGGACTTTGTCCCAAAAATAGGTTGAGAATTTAGCATAAGATGCTTGGAGCTGCCAGTTCTTTTCTGGCGCAGGAGCTCACTGCAGCCGAAGCCGTAGAAATCAGGCCCCCCGGCCCATGACGATGGGGCCGCTGCGGACAATTTCCTTGATCCCAAGGGGGCGCACAAGCTCGATCATGGCAGCAACCTTGCTGGGTGCTCCGGTAACTTCGACGGTATAGGAGCGCGGGGTCACATCCACGATTTTGGCGCGGAAAATATCGGCAATCCTGAGAATTTCAGCTCGGGTGCCTTCATCGGCGGCGACCTTGACCAGAGCCATCTCCCGCTGGACAAAATCCTGTCCGGTAAAATCAATGACCTTGATAACGTCGATGAGTTTGTTGAGCTGCTTGGTAATCTGCTCAAGAATCGCATCATCTCCGCTGGTGACAATGGTCATGCGCGAGACCGAGGGATCGAGAGTCGGAGCCACGGTCAGACTTTCGATATTGAAGCCTCGACCGGAGAAAAGACCGGAAACCCGGGCCAGTACGCCGAATTCATTTTCCAGTAGGACCGATATGGTATGTGTCATTTCTGTTTCTCCTTAATAAACTTCAGCAACAGTATTGGATGAAATCGATCAGAGCAGAATCATCTTGTCCAGCCCGACACCGGCCGGAACCATGGGGAGTACATTTTCCTCCCGCGCCACCTTGAATTCCATGATAACGGGACCATCGATGGCGAAGGCCTGGCGGATCACGTCCTGAATCTCATCGGGACGCTCGGCACGCAGTCCCGCAGCGCCATAGGCTTCTGCGAGTTTGACGAAATCGATGGGGCTGGAGAGACAGGTCTGGCTGTAGCACTTATCGAAGAAAAGCTGTTGCCACTGCCGCACCATGCCTAGAAAATTATTATTCAAAATAGCAATTTTCACCGGCAGACGGTACTGAACCAGAGTCGCAAGCTCCTGCGAATTCATCTGAAAGGAACCGTCGCCGGAGATATCGATGACCTGACGATCGGGATAGGCCGCCTGAGCACCGAGAGCCGCAGGCAGTCCGAACCCCATGGTCCCGAGCCCCCCCGAAGTCAGGAAAGTCCTGGGCTGCTTGAAGTCGTAGAACTGAGCCGTCCACATCTGGTGCTGCCCCACCTCGGTGGTGATGATGGCGTCTTCATCGGCCATCTCGCAGAGGCTCTGAATGACCTGCTGAGGCTTAATGATGGATTCGGAGCTGCGGTAGGCCATGGGATGGGCCGCTCTCCAGCCTTCGATGACCTCCAGCCAGGGACTATTGCCTTCGGCGAAAGCCTTGACCGACTCCGACTGCTGGACCATGCTCCCATGGAGCTTACTCAGCACGTCCCGGACATCGCCGACGATGGGCAGATCGACCCGAACGTTTTTCTTGATAGAGGTCGGGTCGATGTCGATATGAATGATCTTTGCGTGAGGCGCAAAAGCGTCCACCTTGCCGGTAACGCGATCGTCGAAACGAGCCCCCACGGCGATGAGCAAGTCACACTGGGTGACAGCCATGTTGGCATAGTAGGTCCCGTGCATTCCAAGCATCCCCAGACACAAGGGGTGTTTGCGGGGCATATCCGCCATACCCATCAGAGTCGTGGTTACGGGAATCTGCGCCAGCTCCGCCACGTCTTGAAGCAGTGCCGAGGCATTGGCCGCAGTGACACCGCCACCGGCGTAAATGAGCGGACGCCTGGCATCCAGGATCATCTTCAGGGCCTTGTCCACCTGACGGGGATTGGCGCTGAAATTGGGCTTGTAGCCCCGCAGCTCTACGGTTTCAGGATAGACGAAATCGGTCTGGGCGACCTGGACATCCTTGGGGATGTCGATGAGCACGGGGCCCGGGCGACCGGTACGGGCAATATAGAAGGCTTTCTTGATGGTTTCAGCAAGAGTCCGCACGTCCCGCACCAGATAGTTGTGCTTGGTGCAGGGGCGGGTAATACCAACAATATCCGCTTCCTGAAAGGCGTCATTACCAATCAGAGAAGTCGGGACCTGCCCCGTGATGACGACCATGGGGATAGAATCCATATAAGCCGTGGCAAGCCCCGTGATGGTGTTGGTGGCGCCGGGGCCGCTGGTGGCAATGGCGACCCCTACCTTGCCTGTGGCCCGGGCAAGACCGTCAGCGGCGTGGATAGCCGCCTGCTCATGCCTCGGCAGAATGTGATGGATCGAGCTTTTGGCCAGATCATCGTAGATATTTATGACTGCCCCGCCCGGATAGCCGAAAACCATATCGACCCCTTCGAGCTTGAGACATTCCAACAGAATCTGAGATCCCGTCATTTTCACTGTTGTTCCTCCTTGCAGCCGCTTCGCTGCGACTTAAAAAAACTTCGGCCCCACCGAAGTCCCCGTATCATGAATAACAAAACAAATCAGATCGGCCGCTCATACCAGCCCGGCAGACAGTCCGGGCACGGAAGGTCGACGTAAAAGTCCGTTGGCGGACTTTTACGTCGACCACTCAAACGCTGAGTACGGCGCCGGTGTTGGCGCTGGTCACCAGTTTGGCATAACGGGCCAGCCAGCCGGTCTTGATCTTGGGCTCCGGCATGGTCCAGCGACTGAGCCGCTCGGCCAACTCCTCTTCGCTCACCAGAAGCTCCAGGCGGCGATTCGGGATGTCGAGCAGAACCCTGTCTCCATCTTCGACCAGAGCAATGGGGCCGCCCTCGGCCGCCTCGGGTGAAATATGCCCGACACAGGGACCGCGAGTCCCCCCGGAGAAGCGGCCATCGGTGATCAAGGCCACGCTGTCGCCCAGCCCCAGCCCCATAAGGGTCGCGGTTGGGGCCAGCATCTCTCTCATTCCGGGACCACCCTTGGGGCCCTCGTAACGAATGACCACGAGGTCTCCGGGAACAACCTCCCCCCCCATGAGCGCTTCCATGGCTCCCTCTTCAGAATCAAAGCAGCGGGCGCGCCCTTCGAAATTCATCATGACCTCGGAAACACCGGACTGCTTGACAACAGCCCCCTTGGGCGCCAGGTTGCCATGGAGGATAGCGATACCTCCTTCGGCGCGAATCGGATCGGAAAGCGGATGAATCACCTCTTCGTCCACCGATTCGATGCTCTCCACAATCTGCCTGATACTCATCCCGGAAAGGGTCGGATTATCCTTGATCTTGTCCCTGAGCTGGAAAAGTACGCCGGGCACGCCCCCGGCAGCATCGAGATCTTCCATGAAATGGATTCCCCCCGGGTTCATCGAGGCGAGCTGGGGGGTATCCTTGCTGATACGATCGAAGTCCTCCAGAGGCAATTCGATTCCGGCCTCACGGGCAATGGAAAGCAGATGAAGAACGGTGTTGCTCGAACCGCCCAGGGCAACGTCCACCCGAATGGCATTCTCAAAGGCCGCAGGCGTCATGATGTCGCGGGGAGTCACATTATCGCGAACCAGATCAACGATCTTTTCCCCCGAGGCAAAGGCGATGCGGCGTTTGAGCGAAGAGCCAGCCATGGCCGTGCCGCAGTCCATGAGGCTCATCCCCAGAGTCTCGGTGAGAATAGCCATGGTGTTGGCGGTGAAGAGTCCCTGACAGGAACCGCTGCTGGGGCAGGCGTTGTCTTCGCAGACACAGAGCTGCTTCTCGTCAATGACCCCGGCCTTGTACTGGGCCATGGCCTCGAAAGTATCGGTGACGAAACTGAAGCGGCGTCCATCGCGCCCCTTGCCGGTCATCATGGGACCTGCAGTTACCACGATAGCGGGGATATTCAGACGAGCCGCGGCCATAAGCATGCCGGGGGTGATTTTATCGCAGTTGGTCAACAGCACCAGACCATCCAGACGATGGGCCTCGGCGACGGATTCCACCATATCGGCGATCAGTTCACGGGTCGGAAGACTGTAATGCATTCCCTTGTGCCCCATGGCGATGCCATCGCAGACACCGGGAATGCCGAAAAGAAAAGAAAAACCTCCCCCGGAATGAACCCCCTTCTCGATAAAACGCTCCAGGTCCCTCATGCCGGTATGTCCGGGGATCAGGTCAGTAAAGGAGCTGGCAATTCCGATGAAGGGCTTGCCCATCTCTGTCCTGGGGACACCCGTGCCCATGAGAAGGGCTCGCTGGGGGGCTTTTTCAAATCCTTTGGTGATGGCGTCGCTGCGTTTTGCACTCATAATCGCATCAGGTCCTTTGCTTGATGTCCAGTTCGATCGACATAAAAAGGAAGGCGGTCAGTCCGCCAACAGATCCATAAGAATAAATTGAGTTTCCGAGGGATCAAAAAACCCCGGATATAGCGAAAGGGTTTGAGCTTTTGCCCAAACCCTTTCGAATAAATCAGGAGGCTGGAGGTCAGGCGCCGTAGGCGGTCATGATCCGTTCCATCTCATCTTTGCCGGCGAGCTTGAGTTTCTGGAGTCGTTTACGTTCCATCTCTTCTTCCGCAGTCAGATATGTCCTTTTCCCGAACTGTTGCAGCTCTTTTTCGAGCAAGCTATGCTCACGATTGAGCATATAAAACCGCTTATTTTCGTCGCACAACTTCTCGACCAGAACCTCTGCTCTTTGCGCCATGAACACCTCCCTGAGTTAGGTTGATATTTCATCTAGAGACCGTGGATTTGTTAGAATAGAAGAGGGTTCAGACCTTGTCAACCTTCAATAGAAGCTTCCCGAAGCCTGTCGGCCAGGGAGATTTCGGCATCGGAGGGGCGGATATAACAGGGCACCAGTTGAGCAAGGGGGGTCGTCTCTCCAGAGGCCAGTTTGTCCAGCAAAATGGGCAACGCCGAAGAGGCTCGCACCAGATTAAGAGCACCGCAGACGAAATGAGCCCTGTCGCCCCGCTGACGAACGATGAGGGTCCGGTATTTCCGGGCGCCATCGCCGATAAACAGACAGTCGCCCTGCATCGACTGAAGAAGTTGCTCGGGCGCAATCACCTGAGCTTCAGACAGGGCGGCACTCTGCGAGCGCCCCGGATAAAGGGCGCTGTAGACTTCGTTTTTTCGGGCATCGATCATGGCGCAGACGGGATAGGGGGAAAAGGGAATATTCTGCCCCAGAGTTTCCAGGGAGGTCGCCGTCACCACAGGGCGTTTCACGGCAAGAGCCAACCCCTGTACCGTCGCCACCCCGATGCGCACCCCGGTAAAAGACCCCGGACCGACAACGGCCCCGAAGGCATCCACATCGGTCAGACTCAGCGAACTGTCCCGAAGCAGCCCCTCAAGGGACCTCAGAAGGGTTTCGCTGTGGGTACTGCGTACGTTGAGAAGAACTTCCCCCAGGATCTCATCCCCCCTGCAAAGGGCGACACTCCCTGCCTGTGTGGAGGTATCGACGATCAGCAGGGTGGTCTCCATCAGAACATCCCCCCCGAAATAAGCCGGAAAATATCATTATAAAACGCCAGGGCCATCAGCCCCAGAAGCATGAAAAGACCTACTTTCTGAGCGGCTTCCCTGGCCCGCATGGACAGGGGGCGACGAAAGACGATTTCACAGAGGTAGAAAAAGAGATGACCTCCGTCCAGCACGGGAATGGGCAGCAGATTCAAAATGCCCAGCTGTATGCTCAGAAAGGCCAGAATGGTGAGAACCGAGGCCAGATCGGTCTGCGCCGCCTGACCGGCGATCTGCATCACGGTGATCGGACCGCCGATGCTCTTGCTGGAGACCTCTCCGAGGAAGATCTTCTGAATAAACAGAACCGTCAGGCTGATCAACTCTCTGGAGCGCTCAAACCCCGCCTCCATAGCAGCAAACAGCCCGAAACGCTTGAAAACCATCTCCCGCACAGGGGCGATGCCGACGAGCAGATCCTCCCCCTGCCCCGATCGCTTCGGGAGGATATTCAGGCTGAGAGCCTCGCCAGCGCGATCCACAACGAAACTCTGCTGCCCCTCGCCCTGAATCTGTATCATGCGGCGAAGGTCATACCAGGACTGCACGGCCTCGTCATTGATGGAGAGAATCAGATCACCGACCTTAAGCCCCGCCTCGGCTCCGGGCATCCCCTCAACCAGCGAACCCACCCGGGCTTCCTGTATCGGAAGAAGCCCCAGGGCCTGGCCGCCCTCAATACCTGCATGGTCTTCGGGAATATCCAGCCCCACCTGCGCCCCGTCCCGGCGTACCAAAACAGAAACCTCTTTGCCCGAACCCGCGACCAGCGCCAGATCCGAAGCCTCCCAGCTCAGAACCTCCCGATCACCGATGCGCACAATGCAGTCGTCAGGCTCAAATCCCGCCCGGGCCGCCACACTGTCCTCCACGACGTACCCGATGCAGGGCTGCTGCTCCAGATAGGCGGGCAGACTCACTCCGACCATATAGGCCAGAGGCAGAACCACGAAGGGGAAGATCAGGTTCATCAGCGGCCCCGCAGCCACGATGGCAATGCGGCGCGAAACCGGCTTACCTGCGAAAGAGCGGGCCTGCTCTTCGGGGGAGAGTTGCACCTGCTCGCCGTTTTCCTGCTGCCCCTCTCCGAGCATCTGGACGTACCCCCCCAGAGGGATGGCGCAGACCATGTATTCGGTTTCGCCGAACTGCTTCGAGAGCAGCCTGGGGCCAAAACCGATGGAGAATTTCAGAACCTTGACTCCCGAGAGTTTGGCCACGCAAAAGTGTCCAAGCTCATGCACGAAGACAAGGATTCCCAGCATCAGAATGCCAGCAAGTATGGTCACAACAAACCTCCGTTAGTTTCTTTGATCAATAAGTTCAGAAGCACCAAGGCGCCCACGACGATCGGCGTCCAGGGCATCATCCAGACTCGCCAGCGCTCCCGTGTCCTCAGATTGTAGAACGGCGTCCAGGACTTCCCCTATGCCGAGAAAGGACAGTCGCCCCTCGAGAAAAGCCTCCACGGCGATTTCGTTGGCAGCGTTGAGAATGGCGGGAGCCGTTCCTCCGGACTCCAGCGCCTGATACGCAAGTCCGAGACAGGGGAAGGTCTCCAGATCAGGAGCCTCAAAGCTCAGCTGTCCCAGCGCACAGAGATCCAGCGGAGGCAGATCAAGATCCAGGCGTTCGGGGTAACTGAGCGCGTAGGCGATAGGTGCCGTCATGTCCGGAATCCCCATCTGGGCGATAACCGAACCGTCAAGGTACTCGACCATGGAATGAACGATGCTCTGGGGATGAACCATAACCGAGATGCGATCGGCCTCGACACCGAAGAGCCATCGGGCCTCGATGACCTCCAGACCCTTGTTCATCAGGGTGGCGGAATCGATGCTGATCTTTCTCCCCATGCTCCAGTTGGGGTGGGCCAGGGCCACCTCGGGGGTGATGTTCTGAAGATCAGCACGGGTGCGACCTCGAAAGGGTCCACCAGAGGCCGTGAGGATGAGTCGACTCACGTCCTGACGGCGGTGCCCCTGCAGAGACTGAAAGATGGCCGAGTGTTCGCTGTCCACGGGAAAAAGTTGGCCTCCATGGCGCGCTACAGCTTCCATGAATACGGAGCCAGCCGTGACCAGCGTCTCCTTGTTGGCCAGGGCAACATCCTTGCCCGCACATACGGCGGCCATGGTAGGCACTAACCCGGCAGCACCAACGATGGCAGAAACCACTGTATCGACGTCCGGATGGGTGGCACAGAGCACCTGCCCCTCGACGCCTGCGACAATTTCCGGAGCTTGCGCCCCCAGTCGCTGGCGCAACGAAGTCGCATCGCGCTGCGAAAGCACCGAAACCACAGAAGGGGCAAAAGCACGAATCTGCTCTTCGAGCAGATCAATATTGCGCCCGGCACAGAGGGCTCCCACGCGGTAACGCTCGGGATAGCTGCGCACGACCTCCAGAGTACTCAGGCCGATGGAACCTGTCGAACCAAGTATCGAAATGGTCTTCAAGTCAGTCTCCCCCTAGCCAAAGAAAAAAATAAAATAGTAGGCTGGCGCAAAAGCGAACAGCAGACTGTCAAGACGATCCAGAATCCCTCCGTGCCCCGGAATCAGGGTCCCTGAATCCTTTACCTTGAAACTGCGCTTGAGCAGCGACTCGAACAGATCACCCACCTGTCCAAGCACACCCAGCAGCAGGGCCAGCGCAATCACAAATCCGAAGGAGACATTGGGGAGGAAAAACCCTTTGTACACGCAGGCGCCGATCAGACTTCCGACCAACCCGCCCAAGGCGCCCTCCAGGCTCTTGTTGGGGCTCACCGCCGGATACAGCCGCCTCCTGCCCCAGGCGGATCCGGTGAAGTAAGCCGCCGAATCACCGCACATAACCACCACCAGAGTCAGAATTATCCAGTGTACACCGGCATCGAGGTTTCGAAGCCACACCAGGTGCCCAAGAAGTAGCGGGACATAGGAAAAGGCCAGACAACTCAGCCCCATACGAGAGGCAACAGTCTCCATGGACTGGAACCGAAACAAGAAAAGAAAGGCACAAAGCAAAAAGAGTCCCACCCATCCGGCGAAAAGCGAACCGAATGTTCCGAAACCGAAAAGACATATCCAGCCGGAACCAAGGCCAATGAGAACCCTACGCTCCAGCAGGCTCTGATTCGGCAGGGCCATGACGAAAAATTCCTGCAGGGCCAGGGCGCAGACAAGCACCGAGAAAAGTAGAAAAAGACTTTTTCCTGAATAGTTGAGAAAAAGAATCAGTAAAGGCAGGGCAATAAGGGCGGTTAGAATGCGCTGTTTAATAGGATCCTCCGAAGTCAGGTCTCAGGCGTCTGGAGCTGATCGCCCGTCAACCCGAATCTTCTCTCCCGCAGGGAGAATTCCTCGATGGCCCGGTGAAGTTCCTCCACCCCAAAATCGGGCCAGAGCACATCGGTAAATACGAGTTCCGAATAGGCGATCTGCCAAAGCAGAAAATTACTGATACGCATCTCTCCACTGGTACGAATGAGCAAGTCAGGATCAGGAAGCGAACGAGTATCAAGATGATCGCAGATCAGCGCCTCGTCAATCTGCAAGGAACTGAGCTGCGCAGTTTCAATTTTTTTTCCGATCGAAGCCATGGCTCGGATGATTTCATCACGACCGCCATAAGAAAGCGCCAGATTAAGAACCATCTTGTCGTTGCTTGCCGTTGCCTCCATGGTCTCCTGCAGAACCCTTCTGGACTGCTCAGGAAGCAAAGCAAGATCGCCAATGGCAGACAATCGGATACCATATTCCTGCATGCTGGCGAGCTCCGAACGCAGAAAGGCAGCAAGCAGGCTCATCAGTCCCGAAACCTCGTCACCGGGACGACGCCAGTTTTCGGAACTAAAAGCATAGAGGGTGAGATACTCCACGCCAAGACGTGCGCACTCCTGCACCACGGTACGGACCGTCTCTACACCACGAGCATGTCCTGCAAGACGGGGGAGTTGACGGTTTCGTGCCCATCGGCCATTGCCGTCCATGATAATCGCAAGATGTTTAGGGATGTGCATAAGAAAACAACCTCTGCAGACTCAGGATAATGCCTGACCAAGAGGTTGTGTAATTAACATGAAATCGGGGGAAGAGACAAGAAGAAGCGAAGGCAGATAAAAGAAGGGGCGCCCGAAGGCGCCCCATCAAGAGACTACTCGTTGATGATAGCGCTGACGGGGCAGGTATCAACACAAGCGCCACACTCAACACAATCCGCGTTGATGTCGTACTTGCTGTCGCCTTCGACGATAGCGCCAACAGGGCAGGAATCTACACAGGCAGCACAGTTAAGACAGTCATCGTTGATTTTATAAGCCATGATTTCTCTCCTCTTTTTTGGGTTGTTATACGGTGATGGATCAGATTTCCATCACATCCTTTTCTTTATGAACAACCAGATCGTCGATTTTCTTGACATGCTGGTCGGTGATATCCTGAATATCCTTCTCGCCACGCTTGAGGTCGTCCTCGGAAATATCCTTGGACTTTTCGAGCTTCTTGAGCTCATCGTTGCCGTCACGACGTATGGCACGGACACTGACCTTGGCATCCTCTCCAAGACGTTTGACGTTCTTGCAGAGTTCCTTGCGGCGATCCTCGGTCAAGGAGGGCAGGGGAATACGAATAATCACCCCGTCAGAAGAGGGATTGAGGCCCAGATCCGACTTGAGAATAGCCTTTTCAATTTCAGGAATCAGGTTCTTTTCCCAGGGCGTGACAGTAATCAGCCTGGCCTCGGGAACAGACAGGGTTCCAACCTGACTCAAAGGTGTGGGGTTTCCGTAATAATTGACCATCACCGGATCAAGCAAAGTGGTGGAAGCGCGCCCGGTACGAACCCTGGCAAAATCTTTTTTCAAAGACTCCAGAGTTTTGTCCATCCGCTCCGAGGCGGAAGAAATAATCGACTTGTACATGGTAATCAATCTCCTTCAACAATCGTCCCGATGGACTCACCCATGACAGCCTTCTTGATATTGCCGTCCTGAGTCAGATCGAACACAATAATGGGCAGGTTATTATCCATGCAAAGGGAAGTTGCCGTGGCATCCATCACCTGAAGTCCAAGCTTAAGAACATCCAAATGAGTCAGAGTGTCGTATTTGACGGCATCTTTGTCAATGGCGGGATCAGAGCTGTAAACCCCGTCAACCTTGGTTGCCTTCAAAATGACTTCAGCGCCGATTTCCATGGCTCTGAGACTCGCTGCCGTATCGGTGGTGAAATAGGGATTACCGGTACCGGCTCCGAAAATAACGACTCTTCCCTTTTCCAGGTGGCGCATCGCACGACGTCGAATGTAGGATTCGGCAATTTCATGCATCTCGATGGCGGATTGAACACGAGTGTCAACGCCGGCTTTCTCAAGAGCATCCTGCATGGCGAGGCTGTTCATAAGAGTCGCCAACATCCCCATGTAGTCAGCCGAAGCACGATCCATCCCCTTCGATGAAGCGGCAAGGCCACGGAAAATATTACCGCCGCCAATGACCAGGGCAACTTCGACACCCAGCTCCGACACTTCCCGCACCTGGTTGGCGATTCCGACAATCACATCGGGATCAATACCAAAGCCCTGATTGCCCGCAAGAGCCTCACCACTGAGTTTGAGAAGTACCCGCTTGTATTTTAAATTGCTTTGCGCCATCGATTCGCTCCTTACTTGCTCAGAGCAGCTACCTCTGCGGCAAAATCGTCTTCCTTCTTCTCGATGCCCTCACCCAGCTGAAAACGTCCAAAGCGGCTCAGGGTCACTTCGGCACCGATCTCCTTGGCCAGAGCTTCAACGACCTTGGCAACCTTCAGATCAGGGTCGATAACATAGGCCTGCTCGAGAAGACAGATTTCGCCGTAGAACTTGTTGATCTGCCCAAGCAGAATTTTTTCGATAATTTCGTCGGGCTTGCCGCTATCCTTGGCCTTGCTGCGCAATACGTCCTTCTCGCGCTCGACAATTTCGGCGGGCACTTCTTCACGCTTAAGGAACTGGGGGAACGCTGCCGCAACATGCATGGCGAGCTGGCGGCCTACGGCTGCCACACGCTCGTCATCGGCCTTTGCAGTGCTGAGCTCAATCAGAACACCAATCTTGCCGCCAGCGTGAACGTAGGAGCTGACCAGGCCCTCAGCCACTTCAAAACGCTCAAAGCGACGCAGGTTCATGTTCTCGCCGATAGTGGAGATCTGATGGTTCAATTCGGCAACCACGTCACGATCGCTACCGGGGTACGGCAGGGCCTTGAGAGCCTCAAGATCAGCAGGAGCCTTATCCACAACAACCTGAGCGACAGTGTTGACAAATGTCTGGAAAGCATCGTTTTTTGCGACGAAGTCGGTCTCGGAGTTTACCTCGAGAATCGTTCCCACATTGCCAGTGCCCGCAGCAACAACCATACCCTCAGCAGCAACACGGTCGGACTTCTTCGCAGCGGCAGAAAGGCCCTTCTGACGAAGAAAGTCTACCGCCGCCTCCATGTCTCCTGCGGTCTGGGTAAGAGCTTTTTTACAATCCATCATTCCGGCACCTGTTTTAGTGCGCAGCTCTGAAACCATCTTTGCGGTAATAGACACGATCACTGACCTCCAACCTATGTTTTCGGGGAGAAATCTCCCGCTTTTTTGAATTCAAAAATGGCGACCCCCTTCAAGGGGTCGCCATTGACTGACTAGAACAGAGACAAATTACGCCTCGACCGAGGGAGCCTCGGGAGCAACAGCAGCATCTGTAGCAGGAGCAACAGCAACAGGGGCTGTCTCTGGTGCAGCAGCAACAGGGGCTGTCTCTGGTGCGGCAACAACAGGGGCTGTCTCTGGTGCGGCAACGACTTCGTCGCCTTCGGTATCGGCCTGAAGCTTCTCGTTGCGGGCCTGGGTGCCCTCAATGCAGGACTCAGCCATGGAAGAACAGAAGAGACGAATCGCACGAATCGCATCATCGTTACCGGGGATCAGGTAATCAATATCGTCGGGATCACAGTTCGTATCGACAACGGCCACAACGGGAATGCCGAGCTTGCGGGCTTCCTTGACGGCGATGGTTTCTTTCTTGGGGTCGATAACGAAAATCGCGGCGGGGATCTTGCCCATGTGCTTAATTCCGCCCAGAGTCCTCTCAAGCTTGACGCGCTCCTTCTCAAGCTGAAGCGCCTCTTTCTTGGTGATCAGATCGTAGGTTCCATCTTCGGCCATAGCCTCGATCTTCTTGAGACGATCGATGCTTTTCTTGATGGTGGAAAAGTTAGTCAGCATACCGCCGAGCCAGCGGCTGTTTACGAAATACTGACCGGCACGGAGAGCTTCCTCTGCAATCGCCTCCTGAGCCTGACGCTTGGTACCGACAAAGAGAACCTTCTCGCCTCTTTCGGCGACATCCTTCAGGAAGTTCTGAGCCGTCTTGAAATAACGAACGGTCTTCTGAAGGTCGATAATGTAAATCCCGTTACGAGCCCCGAAAATATAGGGCTTCATCTTGGGGTTCCAACGCTTGGTCTGGTGACCGAAATGGACTCCGGACTCCAGAAGTTGCTTCATTGATACTGTGGCCATTGTTTTCTCCTTGGTTTGGTTGGTTTCCTCCGCCCCCTTCCACCCCGAGACAAGAAGCCGAACGATTCGGCCACCTGCTTGCCCGGGTCCGGTGAGCGTGTGGTTTTTGCAACGACTGTCTATAACACGCAGCCCCTGCTCTGACAAGGCAAAAAACAGTCTCGCAGAGCGGTTTACAAGCCTCCATAAAATCGCTAGTATCCGCGCGATATGAGATCATGGCGCTTATACATCTATATTATACGCGAAACGCTTACCCCCTTTGCATTGGGGCTTTGCGTCCTTACGGCCGTCCTACTCCTGGGGCGCATGCTTCGCCTTATAGAGATGGTCATCAACAAGGGTGTTCCTGCGTCAGAGACGGCAAAGCTCTTCCTCTACCTCATCCCGTCTTTTCTGACCCTGTGCCTGCCCCTCGCCTTTTTGCTCGGCATTATCCTTGCCTATGGACGGCTCTCCTCCGACGGAGAAATCATCGCCCTGAAAGCCACGGGATTCAGCGCCACGAACCTTATTGCGCCCACGATCATGCTCTCGATCCCCGTGTGCCTCCTGACCGCAATGATGTCACTCTATCTCCAACCCCTTAGCTATCACGCCTTTCGAAACCAGGTCTTCAATATTCTCAACAGTCGAGCCCATGTGGGCCTTCAGGAGCGGGTGTTTATCGATGAATTCAAGGGCCTGGTTCTCTATACCAACAACCTGGATGAGCGCAGCGGATCCATGGAAGGCGTCTTCATTCAGGATGGGCGGGTTGCCGACCAGCCTTCGATCATTCTGGCCCGCCGCGGCAGGCTGCTATCCGACCCCGAGAGCCGCACTCTGAACCTGCGGCTGGAAGAAGGATCCATCCACCGCACCCCGGAGGGACAGATGTCCCAAACCTACCAGACCATCGGCTTCGACCGCTACGATGTCAATCTTAACATGGATCAACAACCCGAGAGCGATTCCAGTCGCACCATGAAAGATAAGGAACTCAGCCTCGAGGATCTGCGTCAGCGTATCGCCG
>JAAXQG010000328.1 GCA_012974445.1 Desulfuromonadales bacterium | reverse complement strand
CGAGGAATCTCGCCTGCAGGTGGTGGCCAGAGCCTGCGCCGAGGTGGGCCGCCCCATCCTTTTCGCCATCGCCATCATTATCATCGTCTTTCTGCCTCTCTTCACTCTGCAGGGAGTAGAGGGCAAAACCTTCAAGCCCCTGGCCTACACCGTCTCGCTGGCCATGCTCGGTTCTCTGATTTTCGCGATTTTTCTGGCCCCGGTGGCATCACACCTGCTGATGCGGCGCCCCAAGGGAGATAATCCGGCGGACAAGGAGTCCCTGGTTGTGCGGATGCTGCTTGTGCCCTACCGCCCGCTGGTCACTCTCTTTGTGCGCTATCGCTCGCTTTCTGTAGGCTTAGGCCTGGCCATGCTGATCTGCGGAGCGATCATCTTTCCGCGCCTGGGATCGGAATTTGTACCCCGCCTGGATGAAGGGGACCTTCTGGTTCGGGCCACTATGGCACCATCGATCTCCATGGAGGAGTCCCGCGACACCATGCTGCGCTTCGAGCGCAAGCTCATGCAGCAATTCCCCGAGGTGCAGCGGGTGGTCACAAGGGTCGGGCGTGGCGAGGTCGGAGCCCACGCCGATCCCGTCAACAGCGCCGAGGCCTTTGTAGCTCTCAAGGCAAAAACTGAATGGACCAGCGCCGAAACAGCCGAAGAGCTCTACGCTAAAATGAGTGAAGCCTTCGAGAGTTTTCCGGGAGTTCAGTTCAACTTCACTCAACCCATCGCAGCTGCTGTGGACGAGCTGCTTACCGGAACCAAGGCGGAGCTGGCCATCAAGCTCTTCGGCGACGATATGGAGGTGCTCAAGGAGAAATCCGCCGAAATAGAAGAAGTGATTCGAGAGATTCAGGGCGCTGCCGATGTCCAGAAGGACCAGGTCAGCGGCACCCCGCAACTGCGCATCCACTACGGCATCAACGTGGCGGACGTGCAGGGCGTGATTCGTACCGCCGTGGGAGGGCAGGAGGCCGGACAGATCTTCGAGGGCATTCGCCGCTTCGACATTCAGGTCCGCTTCGCCTCGGCCTTCAGAGACAGTGAAGAAGCCATCAACAACATCCTGATTACCGGACCGGCGGGAGAAAAAATCCCCCTGAATATGCTGGCCAGCATCGAGGAAGTTGTCGGACCGCGCCAGATTACCCGGGAGAACAACCAGCGCTTCATCACCGTGCAGTGCAACGTGCGCGGGCGGGATATGGGCGGATTCGTTGCCGAGGCCCAGGCGGCCATCGACGAGAGGGTAGAGCTTCCGCCGGGCTATCTCGTACAGTGGGGCGGACAGTTCGAGCTGCAACAGGAGGCCAACAAGCGCCTTGCGCTGGTCGTTCCGGCCACCTTGCTCATTGTTTTTTTACTTCTCTTTTTTAACTTCAAATCACTCAAAAGCTCGCTGCTCATCGTTCTCAACATCCCCCTGGCCCTGGTGGGCGGAGTCGTCGCCCTCTGGCTGAGCGGACAGAATCTCTCCGTACCCGCCTCCGTCGGCTTTATCGCCCTGTTCGGAATCGCGCTGGAAAACGCCATGGTTCTGGTGACCTACCTCAACCAACTGGTGCGCGACGGGGTGGAGATCAGCGAAGCTTCCATCCGAGGCGCCTCCCTGAGGCTTCGCCCGGTTCTGATGACGGCAATTACCACGGCCCTGGGACTGATTCCCCTGCTTTTCTCCACGGGGACCGGAAGCGAGGTACAGCGACCTCTGGCCACCGTGGTGGTTGGAGGGCTGGTGACCTCGACCATTCTGACCCTGCTCGTCATTCCCGGTCTCTATAAATGGTTCGCCCCCCAGGTCGAACGTGACACCCCTGCAGACTTGAGCCAAAGGAGCCAATGATGAAAGAGATCAAAGCGTACATCAAGAAACACAAACTTCAGAATGTCGTGCTTGCGCTGCGCAAAATCGAGGGGATGACAGGCCTGACTCTCTCAGAGATTTGGGGGTTCGGACGAGGAAAGGCCGTGGGGCGTGAGGACTCCCTTTTCAATGATCCCCTTGAAAGTGCCCCCGGAGTGAGAATAGAGCTCTGCTGCCAGGATGAATGGGTCGATGAGGTCATCTCAACCATCGAACGTGAAGCGCACACCGGGTTACGCGGAGACGGGAAAATCTACGTTTTCGATATTCAACAGGCCGTGCGAATCAGTACCGGAGAAAGGGGGCACAATGCGACCTGAAACCGGAGCCATGAAGCTGTTAGCTCCCAACCATACAAAAGTAGGAGTTCAAAAAATGCGAAGCATCTTGCTGATGCTCGCCCTGGCTATATACCTGCTGGCTTCCGGCTGTTCGGCTCCCAGGCAGGGGATGTTCGGTGCCGGATACAAAAATGGGGACTTTTCTTTTAAAGCAGGGAAAAAATACCGGGCGAGGGAACATGTTGGCACCCTGACCGAGGCTGAACTCCGGGATGTCGAAGCGCTCCTGGGCCTCCAGGCGCCATTGAGCGACAATCGATTCTCCTATACGGTCATTTCCGGTTGGACTGGCAGGGCTCCTAAAAGCCCTGGAAAAGGCGTCTTTTTTTATCTAAACGGGAAAAGCGAAAATGAGTCCTGGCGTCTGGCCCTTCAGATGAAAGGAGATAAGATCTCAGAAGTATATACATTTGAGCTTCCCTCTTCGGAACAGGTTCGTGATCCCTTTTTGAGGTCGGTAGAAGCGCTTCGGGGACACAACCTTAGGGGCCTGGATGATGATCCATCCCAATCGGCAAGTCCCCATGAAAAAGACCTTTACACCCAGGCGCGCCTGGCATTAGCTCTCTGGCTGACCACAGATCTAAAGAAGGCTTTCTTTTAAAAGCAACATTCAAAAACCAACGAGAGATGGGGCACCAGTGGATACCGGTGCCCCATCTCTCGTACACCGAGGCGTTACGAGCTTTCGAAGAAAATATATTTTCGTTAAGATACGGAAAAAGGAGAGCCCAATGAGTGAGCAGGAGCTGGAAATTCTGGAAAAAGCCGTACGACTCGAACTGCTCGCCATGCATTTCTATCGCTGCGCGCAGCCCCTGGTAAGCGAAGAGGGACTACGAGATACCTTCCGAAGGCTTGAAAAAGAAGAGGAGGAGCACGCTCGCTCCCTGCACTGCCTGCTCGTGGGGTTGCCTGCCCTGGATACGCTCTTTAACCAGATGAATGATCGGGTAGAACTCAAAGAAATGACTGAAGAGCAGATTCTGGAACGAGCACTTCACATTGAACTTTCCATGGAACAAGCCATCAGAAAAACCCTGCAGAAAACCCGCAGCCCGGCATTAAAAAAAATCTTCGCCGACAATGCCCGCGATACCCTTCGCCACTACCACCATCTGAGCAGCGAGTACACCCGGCTCTTCATGAAGGTGCCCAGACTTGATCTCGGAAGCTGACCCTTGCTGACTCTGCCTGTCTACAAAGGCAGAACAACGCTGAAAACGCTCCCCTGCCCCGGAGTGCTCTCCACCAGTACCTCTCCACCGTGGGCCTTGACCACTTCTCGTACCAAGGCAAGCCCCAATCCCGTTCCCCCGATTCTGCGCCTGTCACTGTTATCGATTCGGTAGAAAGAATCGAAAATCTGAGGCATGGCGTCAGGCTCTATTCCCACCCCTTGATCCTTGACCCAGATTCTCACCCCGCGTTGCTCTACGCAGGCTCCCAGTGTGACCTGACCTCCGGCCGGTGAATATTTAATGGCATTGGAGAGCAAATTGTTGACCACCTGCCTTATCTTGGCTTCGTCTACCGGAACCTGTGGAAACTCAGCAGGCAGCTCCAACTCCACCTGGTGATTGGCCGAGGCCTTGTCAAAGAGTCGAGCCGACTCCATTAGCATAGGAGAAAGATACATCGGCTCAATCCTGTAACTCACCCTCCCGGAACGAATACTTTGCAGATCAAGCAGATTGTCGATCAGATCCTTAAGCCTCAACGTCTCATTACGGATGGTACGAAGACTTCCCTGCCGTTGCTCAAGGTCAAGACTCTGGTTTTCAAGGAGGAATTCGGTATAGCCCATCATTGCCGTGAGCGGCGTGCGCATCTCATGGCTTACCATAGAAAGCATCTCTTCCTTGAGCTGATCCAACTTTCTTGACTCGGTAACATCGCGGATAATAGTCAAAAACCGCCGGGGGCGCCCCCGCTGCTCCTCATCGACCCAGGTCCTCAGACGCCCGGGGAAACTGCTTCCATCGCGCCGCATAAGCTCCAGTTCAATTTCATCAGTAAAGCCACGACGGGCCAGAGGGCGGGAGAAAAGCTCTGCAATTCGCTCTCTGTCCCTGTCGACAATCAGGAATTTCCAGTTCTTTTCCATCAGCTCCGAAGACTGGTAACCGACCATTTCCAGAAAGGCCCTGTTCGCGTCCTCAAAGCGCCCCGCCCGATTGACAATTGCAATGCCATCCAGACTGGTGTCAAAAAGAGCGCCGTATTTGCGTTCGCGTTTTGTGAGCTCTTCCTGCACCTGCTTAAGTTCAGTAAAATCGACCATGGTCCCGACCAACCCGGCAAGTGCTCCAGAGGAATCCTTAAAAGCCGTCTTATGAAACAGCACGTTGCGCATCTGGCCTTGCCCGTCACGAAGACGGGTCGAAAAACTCTGAACTCCGCCTCGCCTCATCAGCTCATCATCCGATGCGGCAACAAATTCGGCATAATCCGGAGGGAACAGATCTTCAACACTGCGCCCCACAAAAGAACTGGCGGCAATACCGAAGAACTCCTCACTTGCGCGATTGGTCCCCAGATATCGACCCTGCCCGTCTTTGTAATAAAAAGGGATGGGAATAGCGTCGAGTACTTCAGACAAAAACAGGGTCTGCTCTTGAAGAGTTCTCTGCGCCCGGCTTCTCGACAGGCTGTTGCGCAGGAGCAACAGCACCAGCGCACCCAACGCCACCAGCAGAATCAACCCTCCCCAGAAAGTACTGGAGTGCAGCTCGTAGAAGTCCGAAGGATTGTTGATCAGATGAGAGGCTGGGGGCAAATCCTCTACCTGAATTCCAAGTCGGCCCAATTCATTCCAGTCGAACAGCCGACGGTTTGCGCCACTGCGCATCACGGGAATGGATTCCGGAGATTCCCCGGATAGGATCCGGCGCCCCATCAGCGCAGCCTGCCTGCCCTGCTCCCTGCCACTGACTAGGCTTCCCCCGACAATACCCTTGCCGAGATAGAAATCCCAGAACCCGTACATAGGCCTTCTAGCCGCTGCCCGCAGAGCATCCATTGCGTCCGAAACCTGGACGGAGCGCCCCGACTCGTCATGAAAAGTCGTTGCACCGACTAAAATAAGATGATTCGACTCCAGGGAGGAGAATCGGACGGTAAGCTCTTCGAGAGGAAGATCATTCCAGATACGGTAGGGAATGATCGACTCCATCGACTGCAAAGCCTCACGAAGCTGAGCATCATTGAGTAGATCGGTGAGATTATCCGTAGCCCCGATTACGATGATTTCTTCGGCTTGCGGGTGCAGCCGTACAGCAGTCGCGATATTCTGCTCAAAGTCAGGGGCCTCAAGGACTCCCGTAATTGCCTCCTGATCTTCCAGGGTATATGAATCAAAACCGTTAATGCCGCAGAATACTACTGGAACCTCGGGGATTAGTTCGTCGCGGTGAGTCAAAATAAACTCAAGAGCGTCATTGTCAGAGAGAAGAATCAGATCAAAATCGGCATTTTCAAGCTTGTGCTGCATGGTTTCAACGAGGAATTTATCGAGGTATTCAGAAGAGTGGTACCTGTTGGTATCGAAATACTCCACATGCAACGATACCTTGGGCTCGCCCTGGGAAAGAACTTCCAGCATCCCCTCCATGACATCCCTGGTCCAGGGGTGCTGTGGGTCATAGGAATGCAGTACCAGCACCTGGGGGCTTTCCAGCGAAGGCGTGCCAACAGCAGCAAGACCGGGCAGAAGTATCCCGGGGATCAGAACAGAAAAGAGCAGGGCAGAGAAAAATTGTAAAAGCAGTCGCAAGAGTTGAAATCCTCGGGCTCAGTGGCACTTTTCCGGATCGTGTATCAGATTTCTCTGTACCCGAGAACGACTAGCAGGCAGCTTCCGTCGGCAATGATATTAACGCCGGCATCACGGCACATCTTAATAGCTTTTTCACTTTGAGCCCCAGGTTGCATCCAGATATTTTCGATCCCTTGCTCAATGGCCTCAGCAACTATGACTTCGGTCACAGCAGGGGCAGTGATGATGGAAAGGCTTTTGACCTCTGGAGGAAGATCCCCAACAGAGGCAACAGAGTCAAGCCCCTCAATGCAGCTCTGCCGAGGGTTCACTGGTATAACTCTGCGCCCCTTTTGCATGTAGCATCGCAGTACCTTGTTGCCATACTTCTCCCTGTTTTGCGATGCCCCGGCCACGGCAAAAAGATCGGACGTAAGAAACCGTTCAATTTCATTTTCCACGCTCATCCCCCATTTCTGTAACAGATGCAAGATGTTTGAAATACTAAATCATTTCCGCCCAATATCCAAGGAGTACTCAGAGAAGGGAGCAGTAATGGGATCTCGGGAACTCAGCAGAGCTAATTCCAGAGTTGTGATAGAATGAACTTAGTTCTTTGATTACTGACTCTGGATAGACCGTCCTGAGACAAGGGGCGTTCTTTTCTGCCCCGCCACCGGATGAAATCAACATCTCGGTTCGACGGCGGGAAACAGAAAAGAGCTACAGGGGCTTGAGAATTTGGCACCGCTTGCTGTTTCGGGAGAAAAGGCTGTTCAGAGTGTAAATGTGCCCGGATTTTGTTGCTTCAGCAGCACTGCTGCCTGCCACGGCAGGCGTGGTTCAGGCCTCGGCTTTTATGGGACCGATGAAGCGCAAAATAAGGAGAAGTAGGTGTTAGAGCCTGAACCGGGCACTGCGAACAGAAAGAGGGGACATCAGAATGTAAATGATGTCCCCTCTTTCGTTTATCATGCACAGATCATAAATCAGCGGCGACTCAGACGCTCCATGGCAGCCTTGAGGCTCACCCGAAGGCGCTCAAGCACATCGGACAACTGGCCGATTTCGTCCTTGCCTGCGGGCTCAAATTTGCGGTCTATTTTCCCATCAGCCAGCTCAGAGGCAATGCGGGTAAGGCGGGCCAGGGGCTGCAAGGTACCATTGACCACTACAAACACCAGGAAGAGAGAAAAAATAAAAATCCCCCCCATGATGGCGTAAAGAGTCCATTGGAGAGCTGACTTTGCCAGCTCTGTTTTCTCCAGCGAAAACCCGACCCGAAAGCCCCCCCAGTGTTTGCCCTTGACGTAGATGGGGGTAGAAATATCCCACATGGTCTCTCCCGTATCGCGCACATAAACCTGGCGAAAGGCCTCCCCTGTGTTCAGGGCCGCCTTGAGACCTATGGGATCATTGAAAATACGCTTAGTCCGGTTGCCGAGCAGATCTTTTTCCCGGTCTCCTGAAATGGGTTGCTGGAAGCGGGTATTATGGGTCGGCAGGTATCCGTTACGATCTACCGCCACCGCGAAAACGACGCTGTCATCCCGTAGAAATTCATCGAGGATCGACAGGATTGACTTATCCAGATAAAAATCATATTTGGTGTGATATTTGGCCGGACTGAATCCCGCGATAGGCTCATAATCCGTATCGAAGGCGTCGGTAACTGTGAAAACTCCATTGTCGATCGCCTCGTCAATGATCTTGCCCATCATTTTAGCGCCCAAGATGGACTCGATCTTCCCCCGTTCAAGCAATTGAGCTTCGAGGCTTTCGCTTTGCTGCCTGACGAGATAAAAAGTTCCAGCGGCGACAATGAGCAACAGCACCAGATTGACCTTCAAAGCAACCTTGACACCGATTTTAAGAAACATAGAAAACCTCCCTACCTGCCCTTAAGGGGCACCAGGATAAATTAAATCTTAAGTCTAAAGACCGACTACTGATAACCGATACGCACGGCCCCCCAGTGTCGCCCTCTAAGAATCAGAGGCAGGGAAAAGTCCGACATGACCTCTCCCGTATCCCGACTGTAGCGTTGCAGCAGGTAGGGGTCGCGGCTGCGCGCCGCCGAAAGGCCCGTACGATCGTTAAAAATGCGTTTGGTTCGATTCCATTGGGTGTCGACATCTCTGTCGCCAGTCAGAGGTCGAGAATATTTTGAATTATGCGTGGGAAGATAACCGTTACGATCTACGATTACAACAAAGGACAGGCGTTCATCATTCTCCAGGAAACTATCAAGAACGAACTGAACAGACCCATCGGTAAACAGGTCATACTGGGTATTAAATTTCTGCGGTTCAGTTCCCGGGATAGGGACATAAAAGGTATCGAACACCTGCCCCATGCTCAGCTGCCCGGAAGTCAGCAGCAGCTCCAACTGTTCAATCGTTTGATCCCTGCAGTCTTGTGCCCATTTTTTTACCTTCAGATCAAAAGAAGACAATTCTGAAGAGGCGCCCATGGCCTGAAACGGAATACCTAAAAGCAAGACTCCAAAGACCAGCAGACAGACGGCTCGTAGCGCTTTCTTCATTTTCCCCTCCCCCATTCATTGCACCAGCCACCGCCAACTCAGGCAGACGAATTATCCGTAGAGACTCCGGCCAGAAAAGCCATAAGGGACTCCGTCAAGGCCTTCGAGCTGGCGTCCGGCTGCTGGACTATTCCCAAAAAGTAGCGCCCGAGGGGAAAAACAAACAGGTTATTCCGGCCAGCTCGGGCAAACACCAAGTGACGGAAGTAGCTCAAGCCAGCCTTGTCCTTAATCCCTTCAGCGCCCATGGCAGCGATAATCATCAATGAACTGACGGTATCTGGATCTTCGAAATTATGATGTAGAAGTTGACCATCTTTACGCATCAGCATGCAACTCTGAACCCCCTCGATCCCAAGCAGGCAGGCGACAAACTCCTTTGCGCTGGCCACGCTCAGACTCCCTGAACCCCGGCGCGCTCTAGCACCGGTGCGATAAGTTTCGAGTATTCCGTCGACTTCTCGCTGTCCCCTATCGCCTCTCCCAAAAATTCAAGTAGAGGAGGTAATGTTTTCTTTCCGGGGTTAACGGCTTGCCCCCACCTCTCCAGGGATTCTTCAAAAATGATGCGGGCCATAGGTCCCACAATCCTGGCAAGATCACGTTGCATCTCTCCCAAAAGATCCGCCAAGGGGCCCGACATCATCTGATCCACCGTCTGCAACGGTTGGGGTGACGTCGTCATGGGATTATCCATGAGGGTAACAGTCCCTGCGTCATCCCCCATATCACGGAGCTCCCCTTCAATCAGGTTAAGCGACATGGTGAGGAGACTGAGATTAAAAGAAGGATCACAGATAACAAAAAGATAAAGTTTATTTCCCACTTCTCGTACGACTACGACTGACTCATCGTAATGAAGTGAGACTTCATTCGTATCCGAGAAATGCATCCTCCCGGTGGAGAAGATTTTAACGAGGACCTTCCCCATTTCGGCCAGCCGCTCAACCTTAAAGAGAGAAGGGAGGTTGGTTGCGATCACCCCCTGCTTGGCGCTGTAGAGCACAGAACCTATCACTCCCTGTATTTCCTTGAGTTCGTCAATAACCTGATTCATTTCTGAGCCTCTCAACATTTAACGAAACGCTGAATGTTTTTCCTCACCTCCGCAGGACGAATACCTGGCCGCAAACGGACGAACACCCGATTTCTGGTGCGACTGAAAAGCAAATATCGGGTCCGACTCTTGGTATTGATACAGAAATGGCTAAAATCACCCAAGACAAACAATTTCCCAAGTTCTTCGAGAGGCCCCAAATAATGCTCCGGATCGATCTTTAGCATGGAATTTTTTCCCGAACTTTTCCTCTCCAGAAACCCCTTTACATCGAAAATTGCATATTCCATGACATCCCTGGAATGATTAAGAAAATGCAAAAGCTGCTGACGACGCACCCGCTCAGAGGAGACAGGAGGCTCCCTGGTCAAAGTGCCTTGATCAGCAGCTGGGAGGGGGGATTCTGCATCGACCCCCTCTTGGGCGTGCTTTTGCCTGATGCGATGATTACGCTCGTCCTTAAGACGAAAAGCCTCCATAAGAACATGCTCAAGGGTGCTATCAATGCTCGCATGCTGCTTGCGACAGATGGCGTCCATTTCAATTTCTGCATCTTCCCAGCTGAAGATCTCATAGGCCGCACCTTCCCCCTGCAGATCGCCGGTTTCCGCATCCAGAAGCTCACCTCGGCGCAAATAGATGTAACCCACACGGTCCTCACAGGAGACCTTGATGGTGCAGTTCTTTTGTTCGACCCGAACCAGCTGTAAAAAGGTCGCCAGCGTAATGCCCCGGATATAGCTCTTGCTCCCTGCGCTCAGCGCTGAAAAGATACTTTGCTCAAGCATGTCCAGATCAAGAGGTTTTTCCAGATATTGAAAACTGTCCATCCGGGCCAGTCTCGATTCAATCTCCGGCGTGCCAAAAGCAGTCATTACGATGACCGCCATCTTCTGACAATGACGACTTACCCAGGCAAGGACCTCAAAACCATCCAGAACAGGTAATTTGAGATCGGTGACGAGAAGATCAATCTTTCGACTCCGAAGGATGTCTATCGCCTCCCGACCATCAGCGGCAACCAGAACCTCGAAATTATCCCCATGGGGGCTTAACCCATCCTGCAAGGAGAGCAGGAACGATTTCTCATCATCGACAATCAGAACGGATTTCAAAACTTCTCTTTCTGATCCGAAGCACTGCCCCGTGCCACAGGAAAGCCAAGAGTCACCCGAGTTCCCTCTTTCTCCTTGCTCAGGACTGCAATGGTGCTGCTCATCTGAGCCAGCAACTTCTGGGTAATCACCAGACCCAGACCGTTTCCACCCGGCTTGCTGGTACAAAAGGGCTGGAAAAGATGCCGACGCTGATCCGGCGACATACCGCAGCCATTATCTTCAATCCAGAGCCAGACCAGGTCTTCCCCGCGGCGTCCGCCGATACGAATGGTGGGCTCAGCCCTGTTTTCAAGCGCATCGGCTGCATTGGCTAAAAGATTGAGCATCACCTGATGAAGGGCCCGTTGATCGACCTTCACCATCCAGGGGTCCAGACAGGGCTCAATTTCGATGGTAATCCCCCGGTTATTAAAATCATGGGTCACCAGTGGTAGAAATTTCTCCATAAACTCTCGCAAAGACATGTCGCTGAGCTCTGCAAGCTCATACATACTGAAATTTCGAAGAGATTTGAGCAAATATTCCACACGAGCCAGATCCGCCAAAGTGCGATCCACATACTCGGTCATGGTCTCAAGAGAGAATGACCCGAGGTTTTTTTTCAATACGCTCATAGTCATCTTGACCGAATTAAGCGGATTGACGATCTCATGGCGGATTCCGGAAAAAACGTATCCGATATTGTCCATGGTATTTACAGCCTGGGCGATGGACTCCATGCGTGCTTTTTCCGTGACATCCCGAACGAAAACACAATCAAGCGAATCACTCAGAGTATCGACATGGAAGCCCAGCAAGCGCCCTTCATACTGAACCCTCCAGAGGCCATCAGATTCCGTTGCACGCTCCCTGGAAAACAACCTGGAGAGATCAATAAAACTGCTGCAGAGCCTCTCATCTCTCAGAATCTTCACCAGGAGCACATTGTGGTAATTAACCGCTTTTTTCTTGCGATCCAGCACCAGAACACCCAGGTCAATCTTTTCGAGAAGGCCACAATAGGCACAGGACGGATGAGACAAAGGGGCAGGGCGAAAACTTGTCGAGGAAACAGCGCTATCATCCGAATCGGCAACTCTCACAAACCCTCCCTACACAAAATCATAATAAAACATCATTCTATGCAAACATTCCATAGAAACTCAACACATAATTTTTCCCGATATTTTTCTAGGCCTTCACAGAAAACGATGTTTGTTCAATAAGCACTCTTCTCATAATTGAAAAAGGCGCAAAAAAAGGGAGGCCCGGCACGGACTCTCCCTTTTTCAATTGTTTAAAAATATTCGTTTATCAGAAAATAAGACGCCCCTTTAATCTTACGGCCTTCTCCTCGGCCAGAATCAAATCGTCCTTTTTCATTTTGTTCCTTAAGTCCCCAAGCACCTGGGCAGCTTTTGACTCACCCTGCTCCGAGGCCAGAACAATCCAACCATAGCCCTCGACAAAACTTTGAGGAACCCCCTTGCCTTCAGCAAACATCATACCCAGGTGATACTGGGCGGATACCGCCCCCTGCTCAGCAGCCCTCCGATACCAGAGTGCCGACTTTTCGTAGTCCCTTGGGGCGCCCTGACCATGATAATAGGAACTGCCCAGGTGCAGCTGCGCTTCCAGCGTTCCCGACCGGGCACTCTTGACCAATTCGTGAAAATCGTTGGCCTGGGTCAACGGCGGCTTAAGCAAACCCAAGGCCAGAAAAACAGCGCCGATACAAAGGGAACTTGCCAGTTTCATGTCAAACCTCCTGAAAAAAATAACAATTAAATTTCTCTATCAAACAGTAACAAAAAGCTCCCTCTGGCGCAACATGCATGACCACAAATACTGAGCGAAAAATCCCTGCCCATAATTACACTGCCATCATTTGACATTGCTTGGATCTCTGTTTTACTCGAAATCTATCTGTACGGATTTCGTCAACAAAAGGAGGCGTTTCATGATTTCGTCAAAAAAGAAGCTCGTTGTTCTGATACTGGCCCTTGCACTGCCCTTGGGGCTGCAGGGCTGTGGCGGTAGCAGTGGAGGCAGTCCCCCGCCCGATCCGCCCCTTGTGGCTTTTGAGGACTTTGACTTGGACGGCATTCTCAACGATCTCGACAATTGCTCCCAGGTTCCCAACGCCGACCAGCTTGACACCGACGGAGACGGCATCGGTGATGCCTGCGAAGTCGCCGACCCTGCAGCGGATACCGATGCTGATGGCGTCCTGGACGTTAATGACAACTGCGTCATGGTTGCCAACCCAGCCCAAGCGGATACCGATGGCGACGGCATCGGGGATGCCTGCGACTTCGCCCCTCAGGCCGAAAGCTTCACCTGGATCGGCAATACGATCCTGAACGTGCCGGTTGCCGAAAGCGTACTGATCAACGACGGTATCGGGGCCACCATCACCAGCGGGGGCGTGCCCATCGCAGCGCCGATTACTATCAACTCGGCCGCTGGTCGCCAGGTTACCCTCAACCCCGATGGCAGCTTCACCTATGATGCATCGGCAGTCCCGGGACCTGACACCTTCACGTACAATGTATTTGACGGAGTCGCGGCACCAGAACCTATCACTGTCAGCATCGCCGTCAACGATCTGGCCTGGTACGTAGATAACAGCTTCACCGGCACAGCGGACGGAAGCGACGACGCCCCCTTTACGACCCTGAAGGCCGCTGAGTCAGTGTCACTCGCCGGTGAGTTCATCGTGGTCAAGAGTGGCAACGCCACCCCTACCGGTATGGATGCGGGGATTTTCCTGAAGGACAACCAGAAACTCCTCGGTCAGGGAATCGCCTTTAACTACGGTGGCAGAACCATTCTGCCAGCCAGTTCCCATCCCGTCGTCACCAACAACAACCCTCCCGGAGGAGGGGTGATCACTGGAGCCCCGGTTGAGCTGGCTAACGGAAATGAAGTCGCCGGGATCAACATCCAGGACAGCGTGGAAGAAAAAATCATGGGCGGCGACCCGGTTGGCGTCGGCGCTCCGGCGGGGATTACCGGCTTCAACATCCATGACAACATCTTCGATGAGTCCGCCCCTGGAAACACCAACCAACGGGAGGACATCTTCATTTTCGCTGGCGCCGGAACCGGCATCATCACCAACAACGAAATGAGCGGAGCGCTCAGAGAAAGTATCCTGATCATCAATCAGGGCCTTGATGTCGGTACAACGATCGTAGATCTGAACAGCACCCTGACTATCAGTGGCAACAGGATTACGAGTCCAGATCAGCAGGGGATCCATATCGAACTGAGTGAAACAGCCCTGGGTACCAGTACCATGAACCTGACGATCACAAGCAATACGATCAACAATGCTGGCACCGACGGCATGGATATTCAGGCCCATGATGGAGCAACATTGACCGCCATGGTTGCGGACAACATCCTGAATAATTCTACCGAACAAGGTATCAACATTGACGCTCTGGCTACCGCAAGAGTCGACCTGACTCTGACCGGCAACTCTGTCACAGGCAGCGCGCTTGAAGGAATCCACCTCCAGGCCAACACCCCAGCGGCTACCATCCTGAACGCTATCGCAGACGGCAACATCCTGACCGAAAACGGCGGAGACGTTGCTGCCTTCGAAACGATCTCCGCAGCCGGTGCTACGGTTTGCCTCGAACTGACCAACAACAGCAGCGACGGCTTCAGCATTCAGAATGATAATATTTTCAACCTGTTCAATGCCGGCAATACAGGGGTTTTTGATCCCGGCAACGATCCGATCACGGATGTTCTCGCAGGTGCCTGCGGTCTCTAAACAGAGTTTTCATGCAAGATGACAAAAGGCCGGCTACCGATAAAGGTAGCCGGCCTTTTGTCATCTTGACCAGGGCGAAACCATTGACAGCCATCAACTCTGAACTAAACTTGTAACAGGATGATTTGGGAATATTTTCCCAAATAGGACAATAAAGAAAGGACTCCGCCATGCGCTTCTCTTCGGTTCTGTTTCTAGACTTTGACGATGTTCTCAATACCAGTCAGACCTTGGAGAGTGGGCGGCTGTTCGAAAGAGAAAACATCGACGCCCTGAACCACCTACTCGACCAAACGGACCTGGGCATCGTAATCACCTCGATGTGGCGGATCGGCGCGACCCAGGAAGAGCTCGAGGAGCTTCTGCTGGAGAACGGCGCCCATGTCGGACGTCGGGTCATCGGCAGGACCCCCTATCTGGAAGGGGAAAGTCGGGGAAGCGAAATCAGGGCCTGGATTTCCGATTTCGGCAAACCTGTGGAAGAGATGGTCATCCTGGACAACCGGGACGACATGGACGAATACACTGGGCGACTGGTCCGAACCAGTCCCTCCTGCGGACTGCACCACAGTAAAGCGATGGAAGCCCTGAGCCTCTTGGGGCATCAATAGCACAACCCCTGCTCCGATGACTCTGGAAGTTGCTATCCGCAAGAAGATTCACCGGACAGCCCGATGCGAGTACCGCAAGCAGCGGCCTGAACCTAGAAGCTGGCGTTCCACGAACAAAGAATCCTTACCTAGATCGCGAATTCACCCTTCAAAGCCCCACCCATCTCCTAGAACATCCGTCCGATCAGATCGAGCAGTTCTGAGGGAAACACCCCCAGAATCAAAAGCCCTGCGCAGCACAGGCTTAGGGCCAGCGCCTCGGGAAGCGCAAGGGCTCTGGGCTCATCCGAGACTTCCTTCCCCATGTACATGCGCAGGATAGGGCCCAGGTAGAAGTAGAGGGAAACCAGGGAGGTCAACACCCCCACCAGGGCCAGCACCAGCAGCTCGGCCTTGAGGGCGGCGTAAAAAATGCCGAACTTGCCGATAAACCCCGCTGCCGGCGGAATCCCCGCAAGAGAAAGGAGACAGATCGACAGGGCCGCCGCTGGCAGAGGACGGCGGCGCCCCAGACCGTTGAGCTGATCGAGGGTCTGAATTTCCTGCTCAGCACCGGAGATCGCTCCGAGTACGCCGAAGCAGCCCAGATTGGCCAAAGAATAGACCACCAGATAGAAAACAAGCGCCGATGCGCCCGACTCCCCGGCGAGCAGCGCCAGGACCGCATAGCCCATGTGCACCACGGAAGAGTAAGCCAGAATGCGCTTGAGGTTGTCCTGTCGCAGGGCGCAGAAGGTCCCCACCAGCATGGATAGAAGACTCATGGCCCAGAGGACTGGTCCGAGCTCCCCCACTCCCCCCAACATGAGCAGCAACGGAAGCAGGGCAGCAAGCACGGCCCCCTTGGAGCCGGTGGAGAGCAGTCCGGTCACGGGAGCGGGAGAGCCCTGATAGACATCGGGGGTCCAGAGATGAAAGGGGACCAGGGAGATCTTGAACCCTATGGCCACCAGCAGCATGGCCCAGCCCAGAAGACCCAGAGCGCGCATGTCGCCTCCGGGCTGA
>JAAXQG010000170.1 GCA_012974445.1 Desulfuromonadales bacterium | reverse complement strand
AAGAGACAGGGACAGCTCTGGGGGCGCAACGGGAGCGCAGGCCGAAATCAGAAACAGAGCGAAAACGGCAGCGATCCCCCGATGGGGAGCTGTGATGCGCGTTCTAGAAAAAAACCGTCTGATGGGATTCAAGGAAACCTCGTGATTCGCAGGGGAGCTTTCAAATATTAAGGGACGAGCGATGGGGAGAATAGTACCTAATTGTGCAAAAATGATGAACAGAAATGAAAGGGAACCGATTAGTGCCCCCTGTGGCCGCAATGCGAGACCGATCTGGCCTTCCCCGGCGCAAATGGCTATGATGCGCCCTTGATCCCCTGCCAGATAAAGGACCCCTTCATGGCCATCACCGACCAGCTGCTGCACAAGATTCTCCACTGGATCCAGGAAGACACCTCCATCGCCCCCCAGAAGTTGCGCGGCGCCGCGACGCTTCTGGGCGAAGGCGCCACCGTTCCCTTCATCGCCCGCTACCGCAAGGAACAGACCGGCGAGCTGGACGAGGTGCAGATCCGTACCATCGAGGAGCGTCTTGCGTACTATGACGAGCTGGAGACTCGGCGAAAAACGGTGCTGTCTGCCATCGAGGAGCAGGGGAAACTTGTCCCGGAGCTGGCGCAGGCCGTCGAGAGCTGCCGGAAGAAAAACGAGCTCGAAGATCTCTACCTCCCCTTCAAGAAGAAGCGCCGCACCAAGGCGACCATGGCCCGGGAGCGAGGGCTGGAGCCGCTGGCCGAGCGCATCCTGCAGGCGCAGGGCCGGGCCGGAGCCCTCGAATCTCTGGCCGCTGCCTTCGTCGGGAAAAACGCCGAGATTCCCGATGCCGACAGCGCCCTGGCCGGGGCCGGGCACATCCTGGCCGAGCGCCTCAGCGAAGAGGCGCAGCTGCGCGCGGGGGTCCGCGAGCTGAGCCGACGCAAGGGGCGGCTCTGCGCGCGGGTGGCTCCGGGCAAGAGCGCCGAGCCGACCAAGTTCGAGATGTACTACGATCACGACGAGCCGCTGACCAAGGCCCCTTCCCACCGGGTGCTTGCCATGCTGCGGGGGGAGGCCGAAGGAGTGCTGCGCCTGGGCATCGACGCCCCGCAGGGCGAGATCCTGCAGACTCTGGAACGATCCTCCATCCCCAAGGGGCATCCCTTCTTCAATTTTCTAAGAAGCGTTGCCGAAGACGCCTATGATCGCCTCATCGCCCCCTCCATCGAGACGGAACTGCGGGCCGAAGCCAAGGAGCGCGCAGACCAGGCGGCCATCGCCGTCTTCGCCGACAACCTGCGCAACCTGCTGCTGTCCGCCCCCGCAGGGGGCAAGCGGGTGCTGGGCGTCGACCCAGGGCTGCGCACCGGCTCCAAACTCGCAGCCGTCAGCGAAACGGGGCGTTTCGTCGCCCATTGCACCATCTATCCCCACACGGGCAAGGGGCGGCTCCCCGAGGCGAAGCGCGACCTGCTCGCCCTGATCAGGGAGCATGGCACCGAGATGATCGCACTGGGCAACGGCACCGCCAGCCGGGAGATGGACCAGTTTCTGCGCGAGACCCTCAAGGAAGCTGGGCTCGACATCCAGGTGGTCATGGTGAGCGAGGCCGGAGCCAGCATCTACTCCGCCTCCGACATCGCCCGGGAGGAATTCCCCGATCTGGACCTCACGGTGCGCGGCGCCATCTCCATCGCCCGGCGCCTGCAGGATCCGCTGGCCGAGCTGGTCAAGCTCGACGCCAAGAGCATCGGCGTGGGGCAGTACCAGCATGACGTGAACCAGGGCGCGCTCAAGAAGGCGCTGGATGCCGTGGTGGAGAGCTGCGTCAACTTCGTCGGCGTCGATCTCAACACCGCCTCCAAACCCCTGCTCTCCTTTGTGGCGGGAATCGGCCCGGCCCTGGCCGCTTCCATCGTCACCTTCCGCGATGAGCAGGGCAGCTTCAAGAGCCGCAAGGAGCTGATGAAGGTGCCACGCTTCGGGGCCAAAGGCTTCGAGCAGGCCGCCGGTTTTCTGCGCATCTCCGGCGCAAAACATCCGCTGGACAACAGCGCCGTCCACCCCGAGCGCTACAAGCTGGTGGAGACCATGGCCAAAGATCTGGGCGTCAGCCTGGAGAGGCTCGTCTCCGATCCGGCGCTGGTCGAGCGCATCGACCTGTCACGCTACCGCACCGATGCCGTGGGGCTGCCCACCCTGAAGGATATCGCCGCCGAGCTGAAAAAACCCGGACGCGATCCCCGGGCCCAGTTCGAGGCGGTGCGCTTCCGGGACGACGTCCAGACGATCTCGGATCTCAAAGAGGGGATGGTGCTTCAGGGCGCGGTGAGCAACGTTGCCGCCTTCGGCGCCTTCGTGGATATCGGCGTCCATCAGGACGGGCTGGTGCACATCAGCCACCTGGCCAACCGCTTCGTCAAAGACCCCGCCGAGGTGGTCCGGGTGGGGGATATAGTCAGGGTCAAGGTGCTCAGCGTCGACAGCGCACGAAAGCGCATCGCCCTGTCGATCAAGGAGGCCGAAAGCGGAAAGTCATAGCAAAAGCCCAGAGGGCAAACGCAAAACCCCCTTGCATTAAAGACGTGGCACATGCTAGAAAATCGACCTGACTCAAAGGAATGAAACGTCGGGGCGTAGCGCAGCCTGGTAGCGCACCTGCTTCGGGAGCAGGGGGTCGGAAGTTCGAATCTTCTCGCCCCGACCATTTTCATCCTTACGCTTCATCAGCTTCGCCTCCCGACCCTGCGAGCCAGCAAAGCCAAATAGAACGCCTCCGGAACCTGTACGGTCCGGAGGCGTTTTTATTATTTGCGAAGGCCCATACTTTGTTTGTCCCAAGAGACCACCATTGCTTCCCTTTCTGATTAGCCTTAAAGCACAATGCCTGACCACTTGTAGCCTTTATGGTTAAAACCTGACATGATGACAAATTAAAATCGACCAGAAGATCACTTGAAATCCAAAGAATAAGGGCGCTAGGCACTCCAGGCCTCAGCTTCGAACAGGTGGTCCATCAGAGGTCAGAGACTACAAAAATCCCGAAAACCAGAATCCAGGAAACGATGATTACTTACGATTCCATCAGCAAAATCTACGGCACGGAAAACAACTCAATCACCGCCCTGAACAACGTCAGCTTTACCGTGGAAAAAGGCGAGGTAGTCGTCTTTCTCGGCCCCTCTGGTTGCGGCAAGACGTCGACGCTGCGCCTCACCAATCGCCTCGAGAAACTGACCCGAGGAGCCATTTACGTCAACGGTCAGGATATCGCCGAACTCAACCCGGTGAAGCTGCGGCAGTCGATGGGCTACGTCATCCAGAACATCGGTCTTTTCCCCAACAAGAGTATCGCCGAGAACATCGCGGTGGTCCCCAGGATGCTCGGATGGGACAAGCGGCGGATCGCCGGGCGAGTTGAAGAACTGCTCGATATGGTCAACCTCGACCCGTCTCTTTATCGCGATCGCTACCCCTCCGAGCTCTCCGGCGGGCAACAGCAGAGGGTGG
>JAAXQG010000001.1 GCA_012974445.1 Desulfuromonadales bacterium | reverse complement strand
CCCTTGCCACCGGAGATGATCGCACCGGCATGCCCCATGCGTTTTCCCGCCGGCGCCGTGCGGCCGGCGATAAAGGCGGCGACAGGCTTGTCCATATGATCCTTCACGAAAGCGGAAGCCTCTTCCTCTGCAGTTCCGCCGATCTCCCCGATCATGATCACGGCTTCGGTACCCGGATCTTCCTGAAAGAGACGCAGTACGTCAACGAAGTCGGTACCGTTGATCGGGTCACCTCCGATACCCACGCAAGTGGATTGCCCCAACCCCATCTGCGAGATCTGCCAGACCGCCTCGTAGGTCAGAGTGCCGCTGCGCGAAACGATGCCGATCTTGCCGGGCTTGTGGATATAGCCGGGCATGATGCCGATCTTGCACTGCCCCGGGCTGATGACACCGGGGCAGTTGGGCCCCACCAGCCGGGTTCTCTTTCCCTGCATGTACGCCTTGACCTTGACCATGTCCAGAACAGGAACCCCTTCGGTGATGCAGCACACCAGATCCAGCCCGGCATCGACGGCTTCCATGATGGCGTCGGCGGCGCCTGCGGGGGGCACGTAGATCACCGAGGCGGTGGCACCGGTGCGCTCCACAGCCTCCCGAACCGTGTCGAACACGGGGAAACCCTCGACCTGCATCCCACCTTTGCCGGGGGTGACTCCGCCGACCATGAGGGTGCCGTAGTCTCTGGCTGCCCTTGCGTGAAAAAGTCCCGTCTCGCCGGTAATCCCCTGGGTGATGACTCTCGTATTCTTATCGACCAGAATGCTCATTGCTTACGCCCCCTTGCCTGATACGGCCCTGACGATCTTCTCGGCGGCCTCGGCCATCCCTTCAGCGGTAATGATGTCCAGCCCGCTCTCGGCCAGGATCCGGTCTCCCAGCTCCACGTTCGTGCCTTCAAGGCGCACCACCAGGGGAACCTGGATACCCACCTGACGGGCCGCTGTGACGATCCCCGTGGCGATGACATCGCACTTCATGATGCCGCCGAAGATGTTCACCAGGACTCCTTTCACCTTCTTGTCGGAGAGGATGATCTTGAAGGCTTCGGTGACCCGCTCAATGGTGGCTCCGCCACCTACGTCCAGAAAGTTGGCAGGCTGCGCCCCGTAATGCATGATGATATCCATAGTGGCCATGGCCAGCCCCGCTCCGTTGACCAGGCAGCCGATGTTGCCGTCCAGTGCGATATAGGAGAGGTCATAATGTGAAGCCTCGATCTCGTTGGGATCCTCCTCGTCGTAGTCCCTCAGATCCCGGATGTTGCGGTGGCGAAAGAGGGCGTTGTCGTCGATATTGAGCTTGGCATCCAGGCAAAGCAGCTTGCCTTCCCGGGTGACGACCAGAGGATTGATCTCCAGAAGCGAGCAGTCCGACTCGACGAAGGCCTTGTAGATATTCTGGAACAGAGGCACGGCCTGCTTCACCTCTGCAGCGCCGAGCCCCAGAGCAAAGGCGACCTTGCGGGCCTGGTACGGCATGAGACCGCAGATGGGGTCGATGGACTCGAATATGATCTTTTCGGGGGTGGTTGCAGCCACCTCTTCGATATTCATGCCGCCTGCGGCCGAGGCCATCATGGTCACCCTGGAGCTGGCGCGGTCCACCAGCAGGCTGAAGTAGAATTCCCGGTCGATATTGCACCCCTCCTCGACCAGAAGTCGCTTGACCACCTTGCCTTCGGGGCCGGTCTGGGGAGTCACAAGCCGCATCCCCAGCATGTCCATGGCATGCTCCTTGGCCTCATCGGGGTTTTTGGCGATCCTGACCCCGCCACCCTTGCCTCGCCCGCCCGCGTGAATCTGGGCCTTGACCACACAGACGCCTCCGCCCAGACGCTTGGCCCAGTCTCTGGCCGAATTGCCGTTGTAGATAACGTGCCCCGCCGGAACGGGCACCTTGTACTTCCGGAGAATTTCCTTGGCCTGATACTCATGAATATTCATGGGACTCCTCGTCAGCGCAAAAGAAACGGGTCAACCTGGAAAACTGGGAAACTCCCTCCCCCCGTGGGGGGGGAGGAATAATCGATGCCTCCGCAGAAGATCTTCCTGTCCATCAGCATATCGCTTCAAAAGCAAAGGGGAAGCTGCCTGGCAACTTCCCCTCCCAGGAGCCTGTCGGACTATCCATGAGCTGGCTGCAAATCCAGCTCTTGGGTTCATCATTCAGCTCGTTTTCGGCCCATAGCGACGGCTATGTACCTTCCAAAGAGCTAAAAGCTGCCCTCAAAGATCCAGATTTTCGCTTCAGCCCGCATAGTCCGACACACTCCTAGTGCTCAGCCCCGGGTTTTTTCCCAGTCGGCCATGAATTTCTCGATCCCGATATCGGTGAGCGGATGCCGGGCCAGCTGTTTGATGACGCTGAAAGGGATGGTGCAGATATCGGCGCCGATGAGGGCCGAATCGAGCACATGGATGGGACCGCGCACAGAAGCGACGATGATCTCGCTCTGATAGCCGTAGTTATCCAGAATGGTACGGATCTGCTCGATGCCGTCCATGCCCGTATGCCCCACATCATCGAGACGCCCCACAAAGGGAGAAATATAGCTCGCACCGGCCTTGGCGGCCAACAGCGCCTGCAGGGGGCTGAACACCAGGGTCACGTTGGTGCGAATTCCCTCGGCGGCGAAGATCCGGGTGGCCTTGAGCCCCTCTTCGGTCATGGGCACCTTGATGACGATGTTTTTGGGGCTTATCTTCGCCAGCTCCCGCCCTTCGGCGACCATCCCCTCGGCGTCCAGGGCAATAACCTCGGCGCTCACCGGGCCATCGACGAGCCCGGCAATCTCACGAATGACCTCGTAGAAGTCACGGCCGCTTTTGGCAATGAGTGAGGGGTTTGTGGTCACGCCGTCGACCAGCCCCAGCTCGGCGGCTGCACGGATCTCGGAAATTTCTGCGGTGTCGATAAAGAACTTCATTTTTCCTCCCTGGGGCAGCAGCGGCTGCCGGTCATTGAAGCAATGCTACGGGTCCTTGAAATCGCCTTTTTTGAAACGCTCACGACATTCAGTGCTGCAGAAGTAGCGGGTCTGCGCACCGGAGCCGAGCTTCAACGCGTCGCGGCGGGGAACAAAGGTTCCGCAGACAGGATCCTTCACCATGGACTCGCCCTCGTCTGGGGCTCCGGGGGTCTGCCCCCGGGGACGGGGCGCCCCAAGAGAGCGGAAGATTGAACTGAGCAGACTGTAGCCGAGGAAGAAAACAAGAGCCAGCAGCAGAAGCTTGATCATGGGATAGGCATCCAATCGGTTTTGTAAAATTGCAGGGCATCGGCCTCTCCGAGTCCCGCGAGCAGATCCGAGACGCTGCCCCGCAGACCGGGAATGCTGAGGCCGGGATCGAGATCGCACAGGGGCTGCAACACGAAACGACGCAGATGCATGCGGGGATGAGGCAGTGTGAGCTCAGGGTTGGATTGCTGGAGATCGTCGTAAAGCAGCAGGTCGATGTCGAGAGTCCGGGCTTCCCAGCGAACCTTGCGCTG
>JAAXQG010000318.1 GCA_012974445.1 Desulfuromonadales bacterium | reverse complement strand
ACTCCAGGTCCATCTCTGCGTGGCTGTGCCACCACAGACACAGGGATGCAGGATTCCGCCCCTCGGCAACGCAGCATTCAAGGATTTCGAGCATGGCCGCCGGGTCAAGCTCCGTCTCCGCCGGGGAAACTTTTTGCGGGAGAATGAAGAGATCGGTAATCAAGAAACGGTGGCCGTCCCGCTCCACTTCGCCGAGTCCGCCAATCTCCATCGGGCAGAGGTCGATGTACAGTCGCAGCTTTTGAAAAGCCTGCGGGGTAATCAGGATCTCGGGCGGGGTGTTGCCGGACCAGTTCACGCCTGAAGCTCCTCCCAGTGGTCGATGGGCGTGTACCACCCGTTCGGATTCACGGTCTTCAGATACTCGAGGAGCAGTTCAGCAGTGGCAACCCACTGGAATTCGCTGACCAGTTTCAGGACACTCTGATGGATGTTGCCCAGGCAGGGTTTGGCATTCCAGACGTGCGGATGGTCATAGTAGCCGTATGCCCGGGTCAGGTTCTTGATGTCCACGTCGCCATTGAAGCGGATATCGAGGCGAAAGCGTCCCAACCGGTACCGCTTGCTGGCGACGACGGTATCAACGGTATCCGTGAAGACGCGCAGGCGATCCTCCAAGACCTGTACTTCTCGTATTTCGGGAATACTAAGCAACCCATCCAGCTCTCGCTCAAGCAGCTCTGTGGATTGCTCGGCCTGCTTGAGTGTGCCAAGTCGCTCCCGGCAGTTCCTCAGCAGGCGGGTTTGCGACCCCATTTGGCGTGAGAGCTCTTTGAGATTCTCTTCCACGGCCGCCATCCGTCCATTGAACACATCCACAGGGTCCCCCGCCACTCGAGGTGGGGGGTCTTGGGTTCCGGAGTCCTCCGGGGAAACGGAGTGGTCCAGGCTGGCCAGCGTGGTCGAGTGACTCAGACGATGGAGGGTGATCTCGAGCTGATGAGGGAGTCTCCCGGTCCAGTGGGACAGCGACTCTGTCAAGCCCTCGAGACACAGGTCGAGGATCCTGCGCAGCATGAGCGGCACCAACTCCTCGGGTTGCCCCAGGAGATCGAAGAGGACGTAGATGTTCTCTCCCAGAATTCCGGCGACCGCATGCCCCTGCTGATCGTATTTCAAGGCGCCCTGCGAGAAGAGCTGCCGAGGATCCAGTGGATTGTTCGTCTTGTCGGCCAACGCCAGAGAAAAGACGGCGCGCATCTCGACGCTTGGGGTGATCGGCCAGAGGCTAAACCAGTGGGGTCGGGCCGGCAGGGCAAAGACGTGGAGATGCAGACCACCGCCCCACCAGGGAGGGGAGAAATGGTTCACCGGGACATGGACACGCATCGGAATCCCCAAGGCCTTGGCATACTCCTCAAAGACCGGTTCCAGCCTTCTCGAAACCGGCGCATGGCACTCGTCGTGTGTCAGACCCATTCGGTTCATCCCGCTCAACGTGGTGGTTCCGTCACCCTTCATTGATTTTTAGCATGGGGGAGGCACACGAAAAAGGGAAAAAGGTCGTTTACGATTAGGGCACGCCCCTAGGGGCTGCCTGCAGCCGGATAGAGAGGCCGAAGGTGGCGCGGCCAGCGTTGTATGTGCAGCTTGGGGTCATCCAGGCGCCGGAGCAAACGACGCCCCCCAGGACTGATCCATCTGACCCGGCTGAAGTCAAGCGTAAGCTCAGACTCAGCCAGGTACTTCCGGCAGGTCCGCTCTAGCCTGCGAGCCCAGGGGAAGAAGATCCAGCCTTCGATCCGTAGCCACACGCGTCCGGGGTCGGTCGCCCATACGTGGATGACGAGTACGTGAGCTATGAGCGTGCCGACGGCGTCGGCCGGCCGGTGCGGCTCGGTCTCCCAGATGAACAGTCGAAAATCATCATCCGAACACTGATCGAGCCAGGCCGTCCCCCGGGTCATGCCATAGGCGTAGAGCAAAAGGAGGCCAACTACCAGCAGCACAGTCCACATGGGATACTCCGGTCAATATTAGCCATCAGCAATCAGCCGTCCGCCGTCAGTCGTGAAATCCTGGGGCTAATAGCTGATCGCTGACTGCTGACACCTGCTCTATCCTAGCCCCGCAGGCAGATCGCCCCAGTTTCTCCAGGATTCCTCCAGGCTTCGGTGCTTGCCTTCATGAGCGTCGCTATGGCCATCGATGATCGCGAAAAGCCTCTCGACCCGCATCAGCGCAACACACATTCTGAGCGTACGCTTGAGCGGCGAGATATGTCAAGGCCTAGAATAGGAGCGGTCTTTCCTCTCGCCAAAAAAGAAGCGGGTCAGCGGATTGAAGGTGGAATAACGTTCATGCTATATGTGTTGAGAATATGTGGAACCCATGAAACGTCGAATGTGTACGAAGGAGGGTAACGATGGTGTCCAAACTGTGGCAACTCATCTGCCAACGTCCGATCTTGACCTGATGTCTGATTTTCTCCGCGGGCGCGGAGACTGTATCAGAGACCGTGCAGGCTGATCTGGACGGCTATCAGGCCATTTGGTGCCGTCTCGGGCTCGCCCCAGAAGCTACTGCGGTGGCCGAAGACAGCCGGATAGTACCGTAACCGACGCTGGCCCAGAAATTGCACTGCCCTCCATCGCCTTCATAGTCTTCCTAGGGGAGATCTACTATGATTACGGTGGATGCGGCAACGATGATTCTGCTTTATAGCCTCGAGATTCTCGCCTACAGTGCAATTTTATTGCAGCTGCACCGGCTGGATCGCCGCCGGCTGCTGGAGGCCCGGTGTGGACTCCATCAGTGGAAGTCGGGATCACCCAGTGGCATGGTCTGTTCCGTGTGCCACAAGCGTGTGGCGCAATCCATGTTTGGCTTCCCGATGATCAACTTTTTTGATCGGGACTGGCCCCTCTTCTAAGTAGCAGTCAGCAATCAGCTGTCCGCTCCGACGACCGACTACCGACCACCGGAAAATGCTTTTGGTTCTTTACGGTCACCGGCCATCGGTCGTCGGTCAACTACTCTGTCCCCCGCCCGGGGGACGAAGAGATTATCATATCGACCCGACATAGGTCCCCTCAGAAACCTCGATCACACTGAGCTCCAGAACGTGCAAGATCCACATCCGGATCCGGGTCCAGCTCGTCAGGGACTGTGCGTCGCCCGTTGCCTTCGTGGTGTCCATCATGAGTGACCTCGTACCTCTTCCCGGATCGGCGCTGCCGCCGCCTGGGGCAGGGGTGCTGCTGGCGAGGGTGGAACGGTCGCATGGAGAGCGGGAACCTCGTAGAGGTAGATGTTCCGCACGGTGATGCCGTGCCCTAACGTCACCACCGACGGTGTCAGCCAGCGCTCGATGGTATACGTGTTACTGATCACGATGGTGCCGGGTCTCAGTTCACGGTTGAATTTGTCCCGGAGCTGCTGGATTGCCCCCGAGGCTTGATAGCAGTAAATGACGTCCGCGTCCGAGAGGTCCACGTGCATGAAGTTCTGGAACCGGACCTCGGCCCCGCCCCCGTGCCACCAGATGTTCAGCCGCGCGTAGAGATACGCGC
>JAAXQG010000152.1 GCA_012974445.1 Desulfuromonadales bacterium | reverse complement strand
GAAAGTAGCCCCACAGGTCGCCGCACGGAGCGGAACTTGGCCAGCACTCACGAGCACGCTGGTCGCCTTTAGGGCTGCACCCTCGACCCCAGATTCTCCTGACGGGGTGCCCTTGGCCTGTTTCTGCTCCGCGGACCCTTGAGACTGTTCCTGGGGTTCGACTTGGGCGAGAGTACGGGCGGGCATCCCCGCGACCAGCCCAACGATCACAGAAAAAACCACCACGTGCCCTCTCAAGGAACCTACCCTCATCTCCGTTCCCTCTACGTCCTCAAAGAATCCACAGGAAACAACCCCAATTATCTTCTCGTGTTTCGTTCCGCTCTGTCAACGTCCTTTTTCCACAGACAACAGTGATGCTGAACACGCCTATGCATGCCCATCCCCGGAGCCCTTCCGACTTGCGATTCCAAGACAGATGTGCTATCTGTGATCGAACTTTATGACAGCCGACATGGACCCCATCGTCTAGCCTGGCCTAGGACACCGCTCTTTCAAGGCGGCAACGCGGGTTCGAATCCCGCTGGGGTCACCACCCCCTTGGTCAGACCATTCCCTCCAAGACACACGCCACGGAAACCTTGCCAGGTATAGGACGGCCGATCGGGCAAATTGTCTCAAGACCGGAAAGCCTAGAGCGGCTGGCTCGTAAGGACCAATCTCCCCCGAGGGCGAAAGCGGAGAATTTCAGATAAGAGGATGTGCCCAGGCAATGCAAGGGTGGTGACTGGAGTCCAGGCCTGTCACGAGACCGAGCGTATCATGCGCCCTTTGAACAGTCAGCGTGCGGGCGCGCTTCCTTCGACAAATCCGCGATGCGGCACAGTCCGGCGAAGATGCGATTACTCCCCGTGATGTGCAGAAATTCCCCGGTGAGCGCATCTCCTCTCAGCAGCCCGGAATCAACGTAGAACTCGTAGAAGCGCAGCCCCTGCGGCCAAGAATAATCCCATTCGAGCCGAGCAATGCCGACCACGTCCGACGTTTTACGCTCGTGATATACCCCGTATGCCTGTCCCTCATGCTTTACGAATGCGAACACCACGTCTATCCCGGACGGAAAGGACAGGCTGAGAGGAGTATTTTCTATGAAAGCCTCTTGGGCCACCTCCCGACTGTTAAAATCGGGCATCCCATGCTCAACCACTTGGACCCAGGTGTACGCTTGCTCCGCACGTCCGGTCCCCCCGGACCCAAGCAGCGCGAGTACGGCCAACCCCAAAAGTGCCTTCTTACTCATTTCCGCTCCTCGTGAAACGCACCCTGCCCCCGCATTTTTAGTACCAAGCGAGGAACCACAACCTTTTTCCGGTCTCAGTAGTGGAGTCCGACCCGACGATACCAGACACCGTGGGCGGTTTGGATAACAGAAAAGGAAGGAGGGTTTAGCGGTGAGAAGTCGACGCCTGCTCTGTCTGAAGGGTTTTGAGGTAGCCGAACCCGACTAGCTGGTGGTGGTCTTCATCCCACAGACGGAAGGAAAGCGATTTGAAGCTCGGCCATAATGTAATTGCCTTCACTTCCTGGAACATCGGATCCGAATTGTGGCACCGTTCCAGGTAATAATTGGGAATCCGCGGGCTGAGATGATGAACATGATGGAACCCGATGTTTCCCGTGAACCACTGCAACACCTTGGGCAATTTATAAAAGGAACTGCCTTGTATGGCAACGGCCACATAATTCCAATTGTCGTGCCGCTCCCAGTACACCCCTTCATACTGATGCTGCACATAAAATAGCCATATCCCCGCCCCGCTGGCAATCATGATGATCGGCAACTGCACCAAGACAAGAGCATTCAGTCCAATGGTGAGACTCATCACAGCCGCAATTCCCCCGAGCGCCAGATTGGTCCAATACACACTGTAACGTTCGCGCTTGCGGGCACCGCGTGGCACAAAGCGTTGCTGAATCACGAAAAGGAACAGGGGCCCAAAAATAAACAATACCAGCGGATTCCGGTACAGCCGGTATCTAAGCCGCTTCGGGGGGGGCAAGGCCAGATATTCCTTCACCGTTAACGTCTTGATATCCCCAACCCCGCGGCGGTCCAGATCGCCCGCGGTCGCATGGTGTATCGCATGTTCGTGGCGCCAGCCATAGTAGGGCGTCAGCGTCAACACGCCGGTCACAAATCCCCAAAAGTTGTTGGCGCGCTGCGATTTGAAAAAGGCGCCATGACCACAGTCATGAAAAATAATAAAGATGCGGACCATAAATCCGGCCGTGGGCACGGCCAGGGCCAGCGTCATCCAATACGAGACCTCCAGGCTGCGATACATCATATACCACAGTAGGCAATATGGGATGAGGGTGTTGACCATCTGCCATACGCTGCGCCGCAGATCGGGATGTTGATATTTCGCCACCACCTGCTGCCAGGAGGCCTGTTGCGATGCGGAGTTAGACGTTGCCGGCACTGGATCCATCATTATATCTCCATACTAGAGAGTGGAGAGTGTATGCAATACTTGTTCCTGCAGCGCCGTTCTGCATACCCCTATTCGCTTGATAATTCGATGCGCACGTTCACAGTTATTACTTGCAAGGCGTTGAGTCGTGATGCGGGGGATAATGCTGAACCGTGGCGGATCCTCCCCGATGTCGCGGATCGATTCACCGCAGAGATGGCCCTCCCGGAAAGCCTTGATGAGTGTAGCAAGTCGCAACAGTCACCGGACATTATCATGGTCGAAGCCATTTATCAAGTGTCATCGGCAGACCCCATCATACCCGGTCGGTCCCCTCCAGCGTAGGCTCCCTGGGGGAAGGAACCTTGCAATCCGACATACCCTTATGGTAGCCTTGAGCGCTTCGTGTCTCTACAGCTTAGAACTCCGCGATAGCCTCTCCCATCTGTCCAGATCAACGGAAGTTATACAGCCACTATGAGGAGGACAGGCCATGGCTGAAAAAGAGCTCTACAACATCGGCGAAATTCCCCCCCTGGGATTTGTACCCAAAAAAATGCACGCCTACGTGATCCATCCCGAGCATCATGGCCCGCCTCTTCAAGCCATGAAATCCGAAGTCGTGGATCTCCCCGAAATCGGCCCCAACGAAGTGTTGGTTCAGGTGATGACGGCGGGAGTCAATTTCAACGGAGTCTGGGCGTCACTGGGACAACCGGCTTCGCCGACCCGGTTCCATAAACATCCATTCCACATCGCGGGGAGCGATGCTGCGGGGGTGATCTGGAAGCTGGGGAGCGCCGTCAAGAGCTCCGTGTATCCCTGGAAGGTTGGGGATGAGGTTTTGGTCCACTGCGGGCAAACCTGCGGCCAGTGTCCCTATTGTAATGGCGGTGACCCTATGTTCTGCCGCGAACAGAAGATCTGGGGCTATGAATCGGCCTATGGGAGCTTCGCCCAATTTACTAAGGTCCAGGCCCAGCAGTTGCTACCCAAACCCGCCAACCTCACATGGGAAGAGGCCGGCTGCTACACGCTGGTTCACGCCACCGCCTGGCGGATGCTCTACGGCCATCCTCCTCATACCCTTCAGCCCGACATGAACG
>JAAXQG010000308.1 GCA_012974445.1 Desulfuromonadales bacterium | reverse complement strand
AGGCTCCAGAAGATCACCCTCTTTCGCATCATCACCGAAGCCTGTCATAATGTACTCAAGCATGCCAGTTCGTCCCGCGTAGAGATCGGGCTGGATGTGCGCGACGGTCAACTCATAGCGGCCGTAGAAGACAACGGCAAAGGAATGGATCTGGAGAGCATCACCCGGGGCCGCGGCATGAACAACATGGAAGAAAGAGCGCGAGCCATTGGAGCAACGCCCCACTGGGGTCCCTCCCGCTTCTCTACAGGAATCCGCTTCGAACTGAAACTGCCTCTGAAATTAGACGAATAGGATTCATCATGGACCTGACCACCATCATTATCGCAGAAGATAATCCGAAAGATTTCGAATTCCTGCTTCAGATGTTCGGCGGAGGGACACAGAGCCTCTTTAATATCGAACGGGCCGTCAACGGCCAGGTCGCCTTGGAAATGGCGCTGCAGCACGAAGTCCCCCTGGTTGTCAGCGACATCCAGATGCCGGTGCTCAACGGCATCGATTTCGCCCGGGCTCTCTGGGAAAAATGCCCCAAGGCCCGCATCGTGTTCTGGAGCCAGTTCAAAGATGAGATGTATGTTCGCACCCTGGCCAAAATCGTTCCTGCCGACACGGTGTACGGTTACGTGCTCAAGAGCAACCCTAAGGACCGCATTTCCCTGGCCATCCGGACCGTACTGCTCGAAGAACAGTGCTGGATCGATCCGGAAGTCCGAAAAGTCCAGGGACTGGCAGGAACGAAACAGACAGCCCTGTCGGACATCGAATATGAAGCCCTGCTCGATATCTCACTGGGACTCACGGACAATGTTATTGCCAAGCGACGCTACCTCTCCCGCAGAGGGGTGCAAAGCCGCCTCAACTCCCTCTACACCAAACTCGGGCTCGATCAGGAGCAATTTCACAGCAAAGAGACCGGCGACACCATCAATCTGCGCAACCGGGCCATTACCGTCGCCTTGAAACGAGGGCTCATCAACGCTTTTGAACTCGAAAAACAGGAAAAAGAACTTCAGAAATGGTTGGAAAAATTCAAGGAACAACTGGACTAACTGCGCTGGGCTTTGGCAATGCAACTCCTGATGCGCCAAAGTCATGGCGCGGAGTTCGAGCAACCACCGCCAGGCAGACCTCCAGTGCTCCGGCCTGCTTGAGAGTCCAGCCGATCTCCCGAGCCGTAGCCCCACTGGTCATAACATCGTCCACCAGCAGAATCCGCCTGCCCTCCACCGAAGTAACGACCCGAAAGGCCTTGCTGAGGCTTCGGCGTCGGTCTTTGACCCCTAACCCTTCGAGGGCGACAGTCTCCCTGACCCGCTGGATCCCCCGGACAACGACCCTCATGTCCAATTCCCTCCCGACCATCCTGGCCAGCAACAGCGCCTGATTGTATCCGCGCAGACGCAATCTCTTGCGGCACAGGGGCACCGGCATCAGCAGGTCAAACCGATGGGCCTCCGGGCGAAGGGCATGGGACAACATGCGCCCCAGTGGCAGATCCAGCCCCACGGCCCCATCGTACTTGAACCGTTGAATCATCTCCCGAAGCAGTCCCAGGTACAACCCTGACGCATACACGCGGTCAAAGGGGGGCGGATCCGCAAGGCAGCTCTGACAGAGGTGGCGGGACGAACCGGCGGCAAAAGGAAGGGCGCAGCAAATGCAGCGCCCTGGGGGAAGTTTCTCGATGCCCCGCCGACAGCCGGGACAGAGTCTGAAATGGGATGGGGAGACCCGGTAGGCCCCGCAGTATAAACAAGCTGGCGGCAAAAGCTGGCGCCCCATCTCCCGCCCGGCCTGAAGCATCGTCCGGAAGAAGGGCATCATGATCAGATCAGGGGGGTACCGGTCATCTGTTGCGGGACCGGAAGACCTAACAGCGACAGCAGGGTCGGGGCTATATCGCAGAGACCACCATCGCGAAGCACCTCCCCCTCGCGAAGTGGATCGACCAGAATAACAGGCACCGGATTGCTGGTATGGGCCGTATGGGGGCCGCCGGAAGCGTCCACCATCTTTTCGCAGTTTCCGTGATCAGCCGTAATCAGGAGTCTGCCCCCGGCAGCCAGGACTGCGTCCACCAGCTGCCCCACACAGGCGTCCACCTCCTCCATGGCCAACACCGCGGCGCTTAGAACTCCGGTATGGCCCACCATGTCGGGGTTGGCGTAGTTGAGAACGATCAGATCGTAATCCTGCTCCTGGATGCGCCGGAGAGCTTCGGCTGTTACCTCCGGAGCACTCATCGCCGGCTTTTGATCGTAGGTTGCCACGTCCTTGGGCGATGGGATGAGCGCGCGATCTTCGCCGGCAAAGGGCTCTTCAATGCCACTGTTGAAGAAGAAGGTGACATGTGCGTATTTTTCCGTCTCGGCAATGCGCAGCTGACGCCCCCCAGCCTTGGAGATCACTTCGCCGAGTATTGCCTGATAGCTCTCAGGACTGAAGGCCACGGGCAGACCGAAGGATTCATCGTACTCGGTCATGCAGACAAAGGAGGAAAGCTTCAGAGCTTCTCCCCTGTCAAATCCTGCAAAAATACTCTCGTTCAGAGCGCGGGTTATCTCCCGGGCGCGATCAGCACGGAAATTGAAAAAGATAAAAGCATCCCCATCACTGACTCCGGCAGGGGCTCCAGGGGTGCCTATGCGGGTGGGCTCCACAAACTCATCAGTGGTCCCGGCTGCATAGGCTTGAGCGATGGCTTCGCAGCAGCTGGAGGCTCTGTTGCCGATGCCTTCAACCATGCTGCGGTAGGCCTTCTCGACCCGATCCCAGCGGTTATCGCGATCCATGGCCCAATAGCGCCCGGTCAGACTCGCAACCCGCCCCAGCCCGATTCGTGCAAGTTCGGCCTCGAGCTCACTGAGATAGAGCTTAGCACTCTGGGGTGCGGTGTCCCGGCCATCCAGAATGGCGTGCACAGAGAGATCGGTCAGGCCCCGCTCTTTAGCCATCCGGACCAGGGCATAGAGATGTGTATTGTGGGAATGCACCCCGCCATCGGAGAGCAGCCCCATGAGATGGAGCGTTCCTCCGGAAGCCTTGGCGGCATCCACCGCCTGAACCAGCACCGAATTCTCGAAGAAATCGCCGTCGGCGATACTCTTGTCGATGCGCGTCAGGTTTTGATAGATGACACGGCCGGCGCCGAGATTCTGGTGCCCCACCTCCGAGTTGCCCATCTGGCCCTCGGGTAGGCCGACGGCCACGCCGGAAGTCTGAAGACGGGCATGGGGATAGCGCTCACGCAAATCGTCCAGCACCGGAGTTCGGGCGCTGCACACAGCATTGTTTTCACAAAGAGAGCTCTCCCCCCACCCATCGAGAATCACCAGGGCCACGGGGCTGTTTTTTGACAGACTCAAGGCGCGACACCTCCGTGGGGAATGGCCTTTAGCTCCAGGAGACGGGCGCTCTGAAGACTCTTGCGCCCGGGCATACCGAACTGCCCCCAGGTGCCACAACTATCGCAGCGGCTCAGCCAGTTGGGCTGCTCGGCACCGCACTGCTCACAGAGAAAACCCAGAGAAAGCTGACTCTCGGCGCCCAGCGCTTTTTTGTAAGCTTTGACCGCATCGTCGATACGGTTGCGGCGGCGATGGGCCTCGGCCAGAAGCAGATGCAGAGAAGGGAAATCGGCGCCCGAGCTCTCCACGGCATAGAGCTGCTCAAGAGCCTCGTCCACGATTTCAAGACGCAGGCAGAGTTTACCGAAGAAAAGCCTCAGCATCAGATCGCCATCGTTCTCAAGCAAGGTGGTCCGGTAGTAATTGAGCAGTCGGGTGGGATCCTCGGCGGCCAGGCAGGCCTCCTCGAGGCGGGCAAGAAAGATCGCCTTTTTCAGGCGACCGTAGCCCTCCTGCCAGATGCGGGCCGCGCCATCAATATCGCCTTTTCTGCGATAGAGATCGCCCAGAGAGACGCGGGCGGGAACGAATTCGGGAGCCTTGCCGACGATATCTCGAAATTCGGATTCGGCCTGTTTGAAATCTTCTTTCTCCAGGGCCAGCACGGCAACTTCATACCGCAGATAGATCAGGCTCTGTTTCTCTTCCTCCAGCTGCGCTCCAGCCTTGAGGGTCTTGAGCAAGCGACGCTGAATGTCGAGGGCCTCGCTCCAGAGCTTTGATTGGATATCCAGATCGCGCAGGCCGCACAGGGCCTTGCTGTTATCCCGATCGATGGTCAGAATCTCTTCGAGCACCTTGCGATACTCATCCTGCTGCGCCATGCCGTCGTAGATCGAGGCCAGCTTGAAGAGGACTTCGAGATTTTTGGGTGCAAGGCTCCGGGCCTTGGTCAGCATTTTAATGGATTCGAGGGGCTGTCCCTCCTGCTCACGAACCCCGGCCAGAGCAATGTAACACTCAATGCGCTCTGGCTCATGCTCCAGCACCTTCTGCAGAAGCACTCCGGCGCGCTTAAGATCTCCGGAGAGAAAGCGCCCAACCCCTTCGCGATACAGCGCCGCGTCTTCACGCTGTTTCTTGTCCCGGCGGTTACGGCGCATATTCTGAAAGCGGCCGGTCGCAACGCTGTAGAGGTGCAGCACCAGCCCGAGAATAAAACCCGCCAGCACTGCGCCCACCACCAGAATAGCGAGGGACGTCTCGAAGCTTTCACCGGCACTGAAAACCACGGTGATGACCTCGAGATTAAGGCTGTTGAAGTAAATGAAAAATGCCAGAAACAGGATAAAAAGAAGAAGAACTGCTATCAGGGTCATCGCTTCCCTCCCGCGGGCAATGTGCCCGGACTATTCGCCGTATTTTTCCACGTCGGACTTGCATTCAACACAATAGCGTGAAAAGGGGCGCACCTCCATGCGCTTGGAAGCAATTTCCTCTTCGCATTCGATACAGATGCCATACTCGCCCGAACTGATGCGCTCCAGAGCAACATCAATGTCCCGGATTTTTTGACGCTGATTTTCTGAAAAATTCATCAGCACATCCCGATGATAGCTGGTAAAAGCCATATCACCGATATCAGGAACTCCATCCTGTCCCAATTCACGACTGGCTTCGGAGGAGTTCTTCATCTCCAGGGTAATATCACGCCGCATACGCAGCAGCTGCTCCCGGGCGCTGCTAAACTTGTCCTGATCCATGCCGGAACTCCTTTACAGATTAAAATCGCGCCTACGCCATCAACTGTTGTGATAAGGCTCGTTGCGAATGATGGTCATGGCCCGATAGAGTTGCTCCAGCAAAAGCATCCGGGCCATCTGATGAGTCAGGGTCATGCTGGAGAGGGACAAAAGGAGATCGGCCCTGGCTTTAAGGGGCTCACTCAGGCCATAGGCGCCGCCGATGACAAAACACAGAGTGCGGGTTCCGTCGATCATATGTGCCTCAAGCCTAGAAGCCAACTCCTCGGAGCCAACCCCCTTGCCCCGTTCATCGAGAAGCAGAACAAAAGCATCGTCGGGAATGCGGGCCAGCACCCGCTCCCCCTCCTTCTCTCGGATGAATCGGGGGTCAGGCTTTTTGCCTCCCCCCTTTTCTTCCTTGAGCTCTACAATTTCCAGAGGCAGGTAGCGTCCCAACCTTCCGGCATAATCTTCCACCAACTGTTGCATGGGGCGCTGACTGATTTTTCCCACAGTCAGCAGCATCAGCTTCACGCGCGGGTCCCGCCGCCTTCAGGCACCTCAAGTTCAGGCACTCCGTCCCAGAGGCCGTCAAGATCGTAATAGAGTCGGACCGGCTCCTGAAAGACATGGACCATCACGTCACCATAGTCCAGCAGAACCCAGCGTCCCTCGTCAGCACCCTCCTGAGCCAGAGGATGGAGGTCCTGATTTTTTTTCAATCCGAGACGGATCGATTCGGAGATCGCCTGAACCTGACGATTCGAGCCTCCGGAGGCGATAATCAAAAAATCGGTGAGGGAGGATTTCTCACGAACCTCGAGAATGCGGAGGTTAAATGCCTTTTTATCTAAAGCGTAATCGGCACAGAGAAGAGCCAGTTGTTTCGATTCCAAAGTAAGTCCTTACCTTTCCTGGGGGCTGTACAGCCGGTGTCGAGCAATGTAGTCATGAACAGCATCGGGAACCAGCTCCCCGATGGGGTCCCCGGCGTTGACCCGGCGCCTGATCTGGGTCGATGAAATATCGAGGCGATGTTCCTCGATGAAAAAAACCTTATTACCGTTCGAATGTTGCAACGTTTTCAAGCCCTTAGGGGCGACAGCATAACAGAACTCCCCTGCCATGGCAATCGGCACCCGAGCAAGGGGATCGTCGATTTCGGCCCCCGGTCGAACCAGCACCACCAGGTGAGCCAACTCGAAGAGACGCCTGTAGCTGCGCCAGAGGGAGAGCTCAACAAAGGAGTCCATCCCCATGATGAAATAGAGCTCATCGCCGGGACGCTCCTGCTGGAGCTGCTCAAGGGTATGCACCGAAAAGCTTATGCCGCCGCGCCGCCCCTCCAGGTCGCAGGCCTCAAAGGCCGGATAAACGGCAAGTGCCGCCTCGACCATGGCGTAACGGTGGGTAAAAGACACATCCCCGGCCAGCTCCTTGTGGGGGGGAGAGTTGGTGGGGATAAAGAGAACCCGGTCCAGATCACAGCCACCCAGAGCATCGGTGGCCACCTGAAGATGGGCACAATGAACAGGATTGAATGTCCCACCGAGAATCCCAATGCGCACCTGTGTCCCCCCTCCTGTTTCAGCCGCGGATCTGCCCGTCACCCATCACGATGAACTTGCGGGTAGTCAGATCCTCGATCCCCATGGGGCCGAAAGAATGCAGTTTGGTGGTCGAGATACCGATTTCGGCTCCCAGCCCAAACTGCCCTCCATCCGAGAAACGGGATGAAGCATTGACCATGACCACGCTGGAGTTCACTTCGCGCAAAAAACGCTGGGCGTTGCTGTAACTTTCCGTGACAATCACCTCGGTGTGCAGCGAGGTATGACGACGGATGTGCTCCATGGCCTGCGAGAGGTCATCCACCACCCGCACCGCCAGAATCAGATCGAGATATTCGGCGTCCCAATCCTCATCGGTCGCAGCAAGGACTCCGGGCACCAGGGCGCAGGTCTCGGCACAGCCCCGCAGCTCCACTCCCTTGCCCTGGAGGCTGGCAGCAAGCCTGGGCAGATAGTCGGTTGCGATGGCGCGGTGCACCAGCAGCGTCTCCATGGAATTGCAGACGCCGGGGCGCTGCACCTTGGCATTGAGGCAGATTTCTTCGGCCATCTCATAGCGAGCGCTGTCATCGACAAAGGTATGACAAACCCCCTTATAGTGCTTGATCACCGGGATGCGTGAATGCTCAGAGACAAAACGGATCAGCCCCTCGCCGCCGCGGGGAATAATAAGATCGATCTCATCCTCCAGTTTCAGCAGCTCCAGAATCGCCTCGCGATCCGTGGTGGCCACGACCTGAACTGCTGCGGCGGGCAGACCGCTGGTCTCAAGCTCCCGGCCGAGAATGGCTGCAATCGCCATATTGGAGTGGAAAGCCTCGGATCCACCGCGCAGAATGACCGCATTGCCGCTCTTGAGGCAAAGCCCGGCGGCATCGGCGGTGACATTGGGGCGAGATTCGAAGACGATACCGATGACCCCCAAAGGAATACGCATGCGCCCGACTGAAATCCCGTTGGGCCGCCGCTTCATGTTCGATATTTCCCCCACGGGGTCAGGCAGTGCAGCCACTTCGCGAAGCCCCTGGGCCATAGAAGATACCCGCGCCTCGTCAAGGGCGAGCCGGTCGATCATCGCCTCGGAGAGTCCCTTTTTCCTGGCATTCTCCAGGTCCAGCGCGTTGCGCTCGACCAGCTCGGAGCAGCCGACCTCCAGAGCATCCGCCATGCGACCGAGCAGTTCATCCTTGGCAGAGGATGAAAGACTGGCCAGCGGCACCGAAGCGGCCTTGGCGGCCAGGGCGATAGATTTCATCTGCTGGGCGATACTCAGGGTCATTTTGCCGCTCCTTTTATTTCTTAAGCACCAGATTATCGCGGTGCACCACTTCATCACCATACTTGTAACCGAGAACTTTCTCGATTTCGCCGCTTCGCTTGCCCAGGATGCGCAACAGCTCCTGCAGGCCATAATTGACGACCCCGGTGGCAAACTCACGCCCCTCCATGTCACACAGACGAACCGCATCGCCCCGGTCGAAGCTGCCCTCAACCCCTCTGACCCCTGAAGGCAGGAGGCTCTTGCCCCCCTCGTTCACGGCAAGCAGGGCCCCGGCATCCAGAAAAAGCTTGCCCCGGGGCTTTTTGGTAAAGGCGATCCAGTGCTTCTTGGCCGCCATACGATTGCACTCGGGAAGAAAATAGGTCCCAAGATCGTCGCCAGCCACCAGACGCGAGAGCACATCGGGAGTTCGACCGTTAACAACAACCGTCCCGATCCCAGACAGCGCGGCTTTCTTGGCCGCCTTGAGCTTGGTAAGCATGCCTCCGGTGCCCAGATTACTGCTCGCCCCGCCAGCCATCGCTTCGAGTTGGGGGGTAATACGCTCCACCTCGGGGATCAGCTTCGCCTGGGAACTGCGATTGGGGTCCCTGTCATAGAGCCCATCCACGTCGGAGAGAATAATCAGCAGATCGGCCTCAAGCAGATTGGCGACCAGGGCCGAAAGATTATCGTTATCCCCGAAGCGGATCTCATCGACCACCACCGTATCGTTCTCGTTGATGATGGGAACAACTCCGAACTCCAGCAGAGTCATCAGGGTGTTGCGGGCGTTGAGATAGCGACGTCGGTTGGCCAGATCATCCCGGGTCAGCAGAATCTGAGCCACCTGGTGGCCGCGCGGGATGAAGCATTCCTTGTAGGCCTTCATCAGCCTGCTCTGACCAATGGCTGCTGCGGCCTGCTGCAGAGGAATGGTTTTCGGGCGACCCTCTATACCCAGGGCTCCCTTCCCGGCCGAAACAGCTCCCGAGGTCACGAGAATGACCTCATAGCCCTTATCGGAGAGTTCACAGAGCCCGCGGGAAATCCCGTCTATCACTTCGGGGACAATGCCGCTGGAATCAGAGATCACACTGCTTCCGACCTTGACCACAATCCGTTTAACATGGGAAAAAAGAGCGCTACGCATGAATAGGTTCAGGACCTCGCGAGAAAGCAGTATTTTTCAGAAAAAAAGATTACTTTATCTCCGGCTCGAAAGGGCTGTCAAGCGAGCTGTCATCCTGCTCCGATGCCCTTATCTCCTCCAGACGCCGTCCAACCTCCGTGACCAGAGGCTTGAGCCCTTCGGAGGTAATAGCCGAAACCGCAAAGACAGGGTAACCCTGGGCCTCAAAATGGGCCCGCAACTCCGGCTCAAGCTCCCGAACCTCGGTCACATCCAGCTTGCTCAGCACCACGATCTGAGGGTTGTCTACCAGGGCCGGATTGAAACGACGCAGCTCCTCATTGATGCGGTCGAACTGTTCGATGGGACCGCCCTCCTGCATTCCAGAGGCATCCACCAGGTGCAGAAAGAGCCTCGTGCGCTCCACATGCTTGAGAAATCTGGTACCCAGGCCATGCCCTTCGCTGGCTCCCTCGATCAATCCGGGGATATCGGCCATGACGAAGGAACTAAAGTCCCCGTAAGACACCACCCCGAGATTTGGCACCAGGGTAGTAAAGGGGTAGTCCGCCACCTTGGGTCGCGCCGCCGAAACAGAAGTGATCAGGGTCGATTTTCCTGCATTGGGAAACCCGAGCAGCCCTACATCGGCCATGAGCTTGAGCTCCAGGCGCAGCCACATGCCCTCCTCTTCGGTGCCCGGCTGACAATGTCGAGGCGCCCGGTTGGTGGAGGTCGAAAAGCGGGCATTACCCCGGCCCCCCATCCCACCCTTGAGAAGAAGCACTTCCTGATTCTGTTCGGTCAGTTCCGCCAGCAGTTCGTCGCTATCCCGATCGAAGATCATCGTCCCCAGCGGAACCGGAATAATCAAAGACGCACCGTTCTTGCCGTGACGGTTTCTTCCCATCCCGGGCATTCCGTTTCCGGCCTTGGTGTGCGCCTGGTAGCGCAGATCCAGCAGCGTGGTGAGAGAGTCTTCCGCCCGAAAGGAGATCGACCCTCCATGACCGCCATCTCCACCGTCGGGCCCTCCCAAGGGGATAAACTTTTCCCTGTGGAAAGAGGAGCAGCCGCGACCTCCATTACCTGGCTTGACGTGAATCCTGACCTCGTCGACAAACTTCATTTTTTTACATCCCGATCATGAAAAAAGCCCGGAGTTCAAAAACTCCGGGCCTTGATACTTTGCATGAAAATCCGGTCGCCCCTCATCAAGCAGGGTAAACACTGACCTTCTTGCGAGTCTTGTCTTTGCGCTCGAACGTGACAACGCCGTCTACCAGAGAGTAGAGGGTGTAGTCCTTGCCGACGCCGACATTGTTACCAGGGTGGATAGTGGTTCCGCGCTGACGAACGATAATGGAGCCGGCAGTAACTACCTGACCACCAAAACGTTTAACGCCGAGGCGCTTACCAGCACTGTCGCGACCGTTTCTGGAACTGCCGCCTGCTTTCTTGTGAGCCATAGTTCGACCTCCTTATGCCTCAATGCCCGTAATTTTCAGCCGGGTGATGGGCTGACGGTGTCCATACTTCTTACGATAGCCTTTACGACGCTTCGACTTGAAGACAATGATTTTCTTATCCTTGTCCTGCTGAACGATTTGCGCCTTAACTTTCGCACCAGGCAGTAGAGGTGTCCCGATCCTGACCTCTTCCCCGCCGACCATGAGGACCTCGACGAGCTCGATGGTATCACCGACTGCGCCCTCGAGTTTTTCGACTTTCAACATGTTACCTTCGGAGACTTTGTATTGCTTCCCTCCGGTCTTGACAACCGCGTACATAGACATTCACCTCGCTTCCACTTAGATATTTTGACTTTACAGAACTCGGGAAACTAAGCGAAGTTACCCCGACCTGTCAAGGGAAAAATCCCGACTATCCAACTTACCCCCAAAGGGGGCAACATCCCGGAGCCCAAGGATGGGCGACCATTTTCAGAAACTGAAAATGTGAGGTCTCGAAAACCGCGTTTTCGGGACCGTATTTGCGACAGGCCCCGGGACAGCCTCATCGCCCCCACCCCGGAGCCCAAGGACGAGCGACCATTTTCAGAAACTGAAAATGTGAGGTCCCGAAAACCACGTTTTCGGGACCGTATTTGCGACAGGCCAAGGATGGCCTGGTCGCAACAAAAATTCACCCCTGCAGAATCTCAAACTGCTCCAGATGGAACGAGGGGCGGACCTTGATGACAATCTCCTTGTCGAACTTGCGCTCGAGCTCTTCGATGCCACTGCGCTCCTCGTCGTAGAGCAGCACCGCCACCTCGGAACTGACCGAGAGGGCCACCCGGGGGCCAGGGAGAATCTGCATCTCGCGATGCAACTCACGGAAAATCTCGTACACCATGGTGGCGCGGCTCTTGACCACCCCCTTGCCCTCACAGTAGGGACAGGGGCGACACAGGGTGCGGCCGATGCTCTCGCGCACCCGCTTGCGGGTCATCTGAACAAGTCCCAGCTCCGAGATCTTCAGGACATTGGTCTTGCTCTTGTCGCTGCGCAGCGCCTCCTCCAGAGTCAACTCCACCTGTTCCTTGTGGGCATCCTTCTCCATATCGATGAAATCGATGACGATGATCCCACCGATATTACGCAGGCGCAGCTGAAAGGCGATCTCTTTGACCGCCTCGAGATTGGTCTTGAGAATGGTGTCTTCCAGATTGCGCTTACCGACAAAGCGGCCCGTATTGACATCTACCGTGGTCAGGGCTTCAGTCTGCTCGATGATGATATAGCCGCCACTCTTGAGCCAGACCTTTCGCCCCAAGGCCCGAGAAATCTCTATTTCGAGACCGAAGGCATCAAAGATGGGGGTGTTGCCCTGATGCAGCTTGATCTGATAACGCAGGTTAGGCATGAAAGTCTCAAGGAAGGTCACGATCTTATCGTGCTCCTGAGCTTCGTCCACTACAATCCGACCGATATCCTCGGTGAGAATATCCCGCAGCACCTTGCATGTCACATCCAGATCGGAGTGAATAAGGCTGGGAGCCCCTTTGTTTTCCTGCTGACGGAGAACCTGACGCCATTGCCCGGCCAAAAACTCCATATCAGAACGCAGATCTTCTTCGCTCTTACCTTCAGAGACGGTGCGCACAATAAACCCAGTCCCCTCGGGGCGGATGGCCTCGATAACAGATCGAAGCCGCTCTTTTTCCTCTTCATCCTCGATACGCCTGGAGATCCCGATATGATCCACCGTGGGCATGTAGACAAGATGACGTCCAGGCAAAGAGATGTGAGCCGTGATCCTTGCCCCCTTGGTGCCCAGCGGCTCCTTGGCGACCTGAACCAGAATCTCCTGCCCTTCCTTCAGCAGCTCTTCGATGTGGGGCAGCGGTGCGGGAACAACCTGCTCCCCTTCGAGCACGTCGAGCAACTCACCTTCACCGTCGACGAACTGCTCCACCGACTCCATCTCGTCGAGCACATCGGCCACATAAAGAAAAGCCGCCTTTTCCAGCCCGATATCGACGAAGGCCGCCTGCATCCCAGGAAGCACCCGGACGACTCGCCCCATGTAGATATTGCCCACGATCCCGCGATCCCGGTTGCGCTCGATGTAGAGTTCGGCAATGTGACCGTTCTCCAGAAGTGCAATACGGGTCTCGTGGGAGGTGGTGTTGATCACCAGCTCCTTGGTCATACTGATTCCTCTATTTCGCCAAAAGTTAGTAAGGTAAAATCAAAAAATCTCTAGTCACAGGCACAGCTGACCGAAGAGCTCAACCCCGAAAAAGAGGGGGAGCTTGGCGCTATGCCCACAACCATTAAATTCTGTAAGCGCGGCGACCGCCGGCCGCCGCGCAAAGACGAACTAACTGAGCTTAACCGAAAGCTTTCGGATACGCAGAGCTCGCAGGCCATCAGCGTCCAATCCCAGCAGATACCCCGCAAGAGGCAAGGGGCTTCCCTTGGCCAGGGTCAACTGCAACCGCCCTCCAGAAAGCTCGAGCCCGAGAAGGTTGGCGCGCAAGTCCTGCACCTGAACGCTGCCCTTGCGCATGCGCTCTACCGGGATCTCCTGCGCAGCAAGAGCCGCTTCGATGCGGGCAGGAAGATCCTCTGGCGACTCTTCGGGCAGCACCACGGCATAGAGGGTCTCCAGGATCGAGGTCGCCGGAGAGGGCGACTTGACGGGAATACGCACCGCCTCCATCACCCGGAACCCCTCGGGGAACTGGGCATTCAGGCGATCCTCCATCTCCTGCCCCGACAGGGGCGCAAAGAGCTCCAGATCGATAATCTCCGCATCGCTTTCGACTCCCGTGGGCAGCGCATCGGGAAAAGAAGCCTTGGGGTGAGGGTGGAACCCTTCACTGAAGCGCAGGGGAAGCTTCGCGCGGCGACAGGCCCGATGAAAGAAGGTCATGAACTCCAGATGACCGACGAAGCGGGCGCGACCATCCTTGCGAAGCCGAATACGAACCTTGAAACGCTCACTGGAACTTGCGGACACAACCGGTGGGGGCTGAGGCAGATCCAGCTCCGAGCGATCATGGAGGCGCATGCTGAGCTCCTCGAAATCACAGACGCCGCAGCCATGACAGCTTCCGCCGCGGCAATCCGGGGTGGGGGTCAGCTCCAGAGCCTTATGGCGCTCCTGCTGAAAAAAGCTCTTGGGTACGCCGCAGTCGAGATGATCCCAGGGCAAAACCTCAGACTCAAGTCGCTCGCGCAGATACCACTCGGGATCGACACCACAGCTGGCGAAAACCTGCTCCCAGCGCTCGAAATTGAAATGTTCCCCCCAGCCGTCAAAACGACAGCCGGCCTTCAGGGCTTCCTCCAGCACCACGCCAAGACGACGATCTCCCCGGGCAAAGACCCCTTCGAGAAAAGACATGGTGGCCTCGTGCCACTTCAGGCGCAGCTTCTTCTTCGTCAGAGCGCCCCGCAAATAGCGCTGACGGGTCACCGTCTCCTCGATACCGATCTGCGCCTCCCACTGGAAGGGGGTGTGGGCCTTGGGCACAAAGGTCGAGACGGAAACGTTGACATCGGCCCCCCCTTGCGTCCCCTTCCCAGAGCGCTTGACCTGCGTCGCGAGCTCGACAATGCCGTCCAGGTCCTCGGTGGTCTCGGTGGGAAGCCCCATCATGAAATAGAGCTTGATCAGGCGCCAGCCCAGCGAATAGGCGCTGGTGGAGGCCTCAACCAGGTCCTCAGCGAGAATCCCCTTGTTGATCACCTCGCGCAGCCGCTGGGTTCCGGCCTCGGGGGCCAGAGTGAAACCAGTTTTGCGGACCTTGCGGACCTCCTCCATCAGCTCCGGGGTCAGACTCCCCACCCGCAGACTGGGGAAGGAGACCGCCACCTTCTCTTCGGCGTAGCGCGCCATCAGAGCCTTGAGCAGCGGCTCAATACAGCCGTAATCCCCGGTAGACAGGGATAGCAGCGAAACCTCGTCGAAGCCGCTGTAGTCGAGGGCCTTGTCGATGATCCTCGCAACGTTCTCAGGGCTGCGCTCGCGCACCGGACGGTAGATAAAACCGGCCTGACAAAAACGGCACCCCCGTGTGCAACCCCGGGCGATCTCCATGGCCACACGGTTATGCACCGTCTGCATGAAAGGAACGATGGGGGCCTCGGGATAGGGTGCCGTGTCCAGATTTTTGACGAAACGACGCCGCACAGAAGCAGGAGCGCCATCCTGCGGCTCGATGGAGGCCACAGAGCCGTCCTCTTTGTAACTCACCTGGTAAAAGGAGGGGACATAGATCCCTTCGATCGCACTCAGGCGCACCAGCAGGGCCTTTCGATCCTCCCCGGCAGCCCGGGAAGCCCGAAGCGCCTCACAGAGCTCCACCACCGCCTCTTCGCCGTCTCCGATGAGCACGCAGTCGACAAAATCGGCCAGCGGCTCGGGATTAAACGCGCAGGGCCCTCCCACAAGGATCAGCGGATCGCTGTTGCTCCGATCACAGCTTCGCAGGGGAATCTTCCCCAGCTCCAGCATATTGAGAACATTGGTATAGGAGAGTTCATATTGGAGGGTCAGCCCCACAATATCGAAATCCTTGAGATTGCGCCCCTCCTCCAGCGAGCAAAGAGAGGCTCCGCTTTCTCTGAGTTCCTGCTCCATATCGGGCCAGGGAGAGTAGACCCGCTGCGCCGCCACCCCCTCGCAGGAGTTGAGAATATTATAGAGGATGGCGAAACCGATGTGACTCATCCCCACCTCGTAGACATCAGGAAAAGCCAGAGCAAACTGGACATCCACGGTAACAATATCACGGAGCCTCCCTGCGGCCCAAGTCTTTTCCCGCCCTTCTTCGCACTTGGCATGGAGTACCCTTTCGAACTATGCTTAAGAGCTATCGTATACAACATCTATGCTTGAGCTGCAGTCGAAGCCTTAAGGAATGAACGATGCCCCACCGAATCCCACCGGCCGCCGACCTCCATGTACACAGTATCGCCTCGGGTCACGCCTACAGCACTATCAATGAAATCGCCATCGAGGCCGCCCGCAAGGGCCTTGCCGCAATCGGCATGACCGACCACGGCCCCGCCATGCCGGGAGCCCCCCATGCCTATCACTTTATGGCGATGCGCTTTATCCCCAAACAAATCAACGGAATCCGCATCCTACGAGGAGTCGAGGCCAACATTCAGGACGGTGGCAAACTCGACCTGCCCCAGCCCCAGCTTCGCAAACTCGACCTGGTGCTCGCAGGCTTTCACGAACACTGCGGCTACAGCGGCACCACCAGGCAAAACCATACCGAGACCCTGCTTCAGGTCATGCATAACAGCCAGGTCAATGTCATCTCACACCCCGGCAACCCCCGCTATCCCATAGACGCCGAAGCCGTGGTGCGCTGCGCCGTTGAGACGAACACCGCCCTGGAGTTCAACAACTCCTCCTTCGCCACCAGCCGCCGCGGCAGCAAGCCTAACTGTCAAGACCTCGCCCGCCTCTGCGCCGAGCACAAGGCCCCGGTCGTGGTCAGCAGTGACGCTCACATCGCCCAGGGAGTCGGCGCCTTTCGTAACGCCCTTCGAGTACTGTTTGAGGCAGGGGTCTCCCCGAACCAGATCGTCAACCGGACCCTGGCCTCGACGCTGAATTTCCTGAGGCTGGAGGATTAGTTGTTGAGAAAGGCCCTCCTTGGCCTTTCTCAAACCCGGTTCCCGAAGCGCGGTTTCGGGAACCTCACAAAATCATTTAAAAACAATGATTCTGGTCGCCCATCCCTGGGCTCCTCCGACACTTACTGCCCATCCACTTCCCTACCAATCTACAAACGCTAGCCACTTTGGCCTTTCTCAAACCCGGTTCCCGAGGCGCGGTTTCGTAACTGTACCGGCTTGAGGCTGCACTTGCCCTCGCCTCTGCGCACCCGCCCCGCAAAGTCTCCTTGCGGGGAGATTTCTCCCTGTGATAAAAGTTCTCTTTTAATCCCAATAGAGGGATGTCATGACCCCGGGGAAAGGGACCGCCATGGACTTGCAGATCCTGCCGCTTGAGAACCAGAAAGAAAAGATCACCGACGAGTCGAAACTCGGCTTTGGAAAATACTTCACCGACCGGATGATGGTCGTCGAGTACGATCGCGGCAGAGGCTGGCACAGCGCTCGCATCCAGCCCTATCAGCCCTTTTCCCTGGACCCTGCCGCCCTGGTCTTTCATTACGCGCAGGAGATCTTCGAGGGCCTCAAGGCCTACCGTCACCCCGACGGCAGCATCGGCCTCTTCCGCCCCGAGGAGAACATCGAGCGCTTCAACCGCAGCGCCCGCCGCATGTGCATGCCCGAGCTCGATACCGATTTCGTTCTCGAAGCCCTCAAGGAGCTCGTTCGCCTGGAGGCCGACTGGGTACCTTCCAGCCCCGGCACCAGCCTCTACATCCGCCCCACCATGATCGCCACCGAACCGGTACTGGGCGTCAAGCCCTCCGACAAGTACCTTTTCTACATCATCCTCACCCCGGTGGGCCCCTACTACGCGCGCGGCTTCGAGCCCGTGAAAATCTGGATCAGCGACGACTATGTGCGCGCAGCCCATGGCGGCACCGGCGAGGCCAAGACGGGGGGCAACTACGCTGCCAGCCTCTTCGCCTCCACCCTGGCCGCCCAGAAGGGCTACGATCAGGTGCTCTGGCTCGATGCCGAGGAGCACAAGTACGTCGAGGAAGTGGGCAGCATGAACATGTTCTTCCTCTACGACGGCAAGATCGTCACCTCTCCCCTGTCAGGAACCATTCTCGACGGCATCACCCGCAAGTCGGCCTTCGCGCTGCTCAAGGAGATGGGCTTCGAGATCGAGGAACGGGCCCTGACCATCGCCGAGGTACTGGACGGCGCGGAGAGCGGCAAGCTCCAGGAAGCCTTCGGCACCGGCACCGCCGCCGTGGTCTCCCCGGTGGGGCAGTTCACCTATAAGGACCGTACCGTTCAGATCAGCGGCAACAAGGTGGGCGAGACCACTCTGCGGCTTTACAATCGCCTGACTGGGATTCAGTACGGGACGGAAGAGGATACGCACGGGTGGGTGCGGAAGATTTGAG
>JAAXQG010000137.1 GCA_012974445.1 Desulfuromonadales bacterium | reverse complement strand
AGATGTGTATAAGAGACAGATTCTCTCGGCCTACGCCCTGCAGAGCTCCACCGGGTACATTTTCATTCGCTACGCTTACGAGGACTGCGCTCGCAATCTGGAGCGGGCCCTGGCCGAGGCGAAGGACGCGGGGTACCTGGGGCGAAACATTCTGGGCAGCGGCTTCTCCTTTGAGCTTCATCTGCACCGCAGCGCCGGTCGGTACATCCTGGGGGAGGAGACGGCGCTGCTCAACGGCCTGGAAGGGCGCCGCCCCAACCCCAGATCCAAGCCACCCTTCCCAGCGGTGAAGGGGCTTTTTGGCCGACCGACCACGGTGAACAACGTGGAGACCCTGGCCAACATCCCCCACATCATCACCGGGGGGGCGGACTGGTTTCAGTCCCTTGCGCATACGGAAGCCGGGGCGGGGATGAAACTCTACGGCCTCTCGGGGCATCTGGAGCGCACCTGCTGTCATGAGCTGCCCCTGGGGATCAGCCTTGGGGAGCTCATCGACGAGTACGGAGGCGGTCTCTGGAAGGGGCGAAAATTCAAGGCGTGTCTCCCTGGCGGGGCCTCTACCCCCTATCTTACGGCTGCGCATCTGCAGGTGTCTCTTGATTTTGATGCGCTGGAGCAGGTGGGCAGCCGCCTGGGAACCGGAGGGGTCACGGTCTTCGATGATCGCACCTGCATGGTCGCCGTCACCCTCAATCTTATCCGGTTCTTCGCCCGGGAGAGCTGTGGCTGGTGCACTCCCTGTCGCGACGGCCTGCCCTTTGTGGGCCATCTGCTGGAGCGCATGGAAATCGGGCAGGGGACGATGGAGGATCTGGAGGTGCTGCGCGATCAGCTGCGCAACATCAACGGCAACAGCTTCTGCGCCCTGGCCATGGGTGCCATGGGGCCGGCTGCAAGCCTGCTGGAGCATTTCGAGGAAGAGGTGCTGGATCACATCCGAAAAGGGCGCTGTCCTCTGGGAGATCACTGATGCCGACTCTGAAAATCGACGACCGAACCGTGACGGTGGACGAGGGGGGGAGCGTGCTCGAGGCTGCAAAAGTGCTGGGCATTGTCATCCCCCATTTCTGCTACCACGAGGCTCTCGGGGCCGTGGGTGCCTGCCGTCTCTGCGCCATGAGCTTTCTGGAGGGGCCGGTCAAAGGGGTGCAGATGTCCTGCATGGTGCAGGCAAAGGACGGCATGGTCGTCTCCACCCTCGATTCCAGGGCGGTAGAGCTTCGCAAGAGCGTCATAGAGTGGATGATGATAAATCACCCCCACGACTGCCCCGTGTGTGACGAGGGGGGACAGTGCCAGTTGCAGGACATGACTATTGCGGGCGGCCACTCCATGCGCCGTTACCGGGGGCCCAAGCGCACCTGGAACAATCAGGATCTGGGGCCCTTTATCGAGCAGGAGATGAACCGCTGCATCCAGTGCTACCGCTGCGTACGCACCTATCAGGATTACTGCGGGGGCACCGATTTCGGAGTCATGGGCTCACGCCAGCGCCTCTTCTTCGGTCGCTTCAGGGATGGAGCGCTTCAGAGCCCCTTCAGCGGGAATCTGGCGGATGTCTGCCCTACGGGGGTCTTTACCGACAAAACCTTCCGATTCAAGGCCCGGCTCTGGGATCTGGAGGAGGCCCCTTCGGTCTGCCCTCACTGCTCTCTGGGCTGCGCCACGGTGCCCGGAGCCCGCTACCATGAACTGCTTCGCACGGTGGCCGGAATCAATCCGCATACCAACGGCTTTTTCATCTGCGACCGGGGGCGCTTCGGCGGCGCCTATGTCAATCATCCGGAGCGCCCCCGAGAGCCCCGATGGAAGGGTAAGGCTGTGGGCTGGCCCGAGGCCATGGAAAGCCTGCAGCGGCAACTCTCGGATATCGTCGCCCGGCATGGAGGGGAGGCCCTGGCCTTTGTGGGCTCCAGCCGAGCCAGTCTCGAATCGCTCTGGATGCTGCGCCGGGTCGCAAAGAGTTATCCGGGGGCCCGCATCGCCTTCGATTCCCATGCGGGGCGAGACCGGGTGGCTAGGCGGGTCGCTTCCCTGAGCCCTTCGCTTCTGGCCAGTCTGGAGGATGTGCGCTGCAGCGATTTTGCGCTGCTGCTGGGTAGTGATCCTTCGGGGGAGGCGCCCATGCTGGCACTGGCTCTGCGGCAGTCGGTACGCGCCGGGGGGGAGGTTTTTATCGCCGATCCCCGCCCCCTGGAGCTGCCCTTCGAGGCAAAGCGACTTTCTCTGCTGCCTCAGGCCCTGCCCGAGCTCATTGAAGCGCTGGAGACGGGGCAGATTGACGGACTTGAGCCCGGCGCCGCCGATTTCGTGCGTCAGGCAAGGCAGCATCTGGCCGGGGCGAAGCGCCCCTTGATTGTCGGAGGGATGGATCTGCTCACCGAGCAGGGAGTCCTTCGCCTTGAGCGTCTGGCGACCCGGCTCCGATCTGCCGGTCAGAACTGCCGGATGTTCATCCCTCTGGGGGGACCGGGGAGCTTCGCCGGGGCTCTGATGAGCGCCGAGGAAGATTTCGATGATCTGCTCGACGGCATTCATCAGGGCAAAATCCGGGCGCTGGTCTGCCTGGAGGCCGATCCCTATCTGGAGACCCCCGATCCGGGGCGGGTGCAGGCGGCCCTTGAAAAGCTCGATTCTCTGGTGGTGCTTGACTATCTGCCGGGCGTTGCCGCTCGCAACGCCGACCTGCTGCTGCCCACCCGCGGGGCGGCCGAGACCGGAGGCACTTTCGTCAATAACGAGGGGCGGATGCTCCCCTTTGCACCCGTCTTCTCTCCCGGGCTTCCCCTGCGCGTGACGGGGGAGGGCGATCATCCTCCCCGCCGTTTCGAGGCTGTCGTGTCGGGAAGCGCCCCCCGGGCCGCCTGGGAGATTCTCGGTGAGCTGGCAGGTGAGACGATGAGCCTTCGGGAGCTGCGGCTTCAGATCGCAGGGCAGGACCCTCGACTGGCCCCCCTTGCGCGGATCGACGACTGTCCCCAGGGGGTGCGAGCATCCGGGGGAAGCACGCCTCTGCCTTTGAGACTCCCGGAGGCTCCTTCCTGCATTCCCGCCGGGGCGCTGCAGCTGCTGCCGGTGGAGCTGGCTCTGGGCACCGAGCTGCTGGCCAGTTTTTCCAGTCAGCAGGAGGGGGCTCGCCCTGAACCCGAAGCATGGATTCATCCGGACGAAGGCGCAGCTATGTTGCTGGTGGAGGGGGAGCGCTGCCGGGTTACCACGGCTTTGGGGCATCTGGAGCTGCCTGTGCGTTTCGCCCCCGACATGGCAAGGAAAATCCTCGTCCTGCCGCGACTGCGGGACACGGCGCTGGGAGATTTCGTCCCCGGAGGGGGGGATCTCTGGTGCCGCATCCAAAGGGGGAGCCATGACTGAGCTGGCTATCGATCTCATACTTATTCTGGTGAAGCTGGGGCTGATCTTCTTCGTACTGCTCACCGGTGCGGCTGTCTCTTATACACATCT
>JAAXQG010000131.1 GCA_012974445.1 Desulfuromonadales bacterium | reverse complement strand
TACTGACCACCAATCAAAACCCCTTAAAACCGGAGGGTTTCGCCCCTCCAGGCGCCTTCATCTTTTTGCTTGCCCAAAAAGACGAAGCAGAAAAAGGGCGCCCCTCTGTCTTGCCTGCCTGTGGCAGGTTCCCTGCGCCACGGCCGCTGCTTCCGGGCTGACAGACGGGACATCCATGCCTCGCCCCTGCGGGCCTGATCGGAACCAGCAACCTTCTCTCCGGCGGCGACAGATGGGGAAAATCACTGCATTTAAATCACTCGCCCTCGTAGAGGGCGAGCAAAATATCCCCCTCTTTGCTCTCGCCGTGCGGCGGTATCCGTCAGCGGAAACAGGCCCCGCAGGGGGCGAGACAGGGATGTCGAGCTTTTTCGTGGGGCAGGAGCCCCATCCGAAAAACCCCGCTGGCGGGTGCCGTCGCGCGGGGCATTCGAGAGCAACCACAGGGGGGCGGCGTTTTTGCTTACATTTTTCGCTGTAGAAAAAAGTGAGTCGCCCGAGCGGGGCGAAACCAAAAGCCACAATTCAGCAGTCTGCTGCGAGCCTTTAGCAGAGCCATCCCTGAGTACCCCAAAACCGCACCTCCATTCAGAAGCGTCCCCCTCACCCCAACCCGTAGCTACCGCAAGAACTTCAAGAAGATTTTTATTGGATTCTCAATAAGTATCGAACAGCAGCAAGAAAACAGCTATTCTATGGCAACCGAACCGAATGCTACGAAATCAGGAGTGTTGCATGATTAGTGTCTTTATTGACAACCTCACCCATCTCTACGACAGGGTTGTCAATCTGTTCATCCCAAGTCATGCCGAAGCTGATGAACAGCGGTTGACGTTGGACCGGCTGCTGGTTTCCATCTGCCTCATAACCTCTCTGTTTTCCCTTCTCTATGCCGGCGTGTCCCTGGTCATCGACTTTCAGGTCGGCGCCTGGCTGATGTTCAGCTGTTTCGTCCTGCTCTACGCCATACTCTTTCAGTTCAGAGCCACAGGCCGATACCACCTGAGTGCCAACCTCTATCTTGCCTGCTGCTGTATCGTGGCGGTGCTCGGCTGCAGCGCGTTTTCCGGTGGTCTGCATTCCATGGTCTTTCCCTGGTTTACGCTCATTCCTGTTACCGGCGTTTTGCTGCTCGGCTGCTGTCGGTCGACACTGTACTGGTTCCTGTTCTGCTTCGGAGTCTCCATCGTCTATGGCGTTGCCGATTCACACGGGTTCACTTTTCCCGAACTGTACCAGCTCGAATATCTCCACTTTTTTTACACCATCTGCATCGCCGGGCTGGTGATGATCCTGTTTTTTATCTCCCTCACTTTTAACCACAACCGATCCATCGCCCTGCGCAAAATCATGGAGCAGAACGACGACCTTGAGCAGGCGCGGAGTCAGGCAGAAGCCGCCACCAGATCAAAAAGCGAATTTCTCGCCAACATGAGCCATGAAATCAGAACCCCGATGAACGCCATCATCGGTTTTACCTCACTTTTCCAGATGAGCGAACTGGACGAAAAACAACGAAGCTATCTCTCTCACATCGATTCGGCGTCGATCTCTCTGTTGGGCATTATCGACGACATCCTCGATTTCTCGAAAATCGAGGCGGGCAAGTTGAGTATGGAGCAGATCGACTTCAGGCTGGAGGAGGTCGTCAACAACATCGCCGGCATGGTTAGCATCCAGGCCGCCGAGAAGAGGCTTGAGCTGGTAACTTCCATCGATCCGGCCATTCCCCTCAACCTGATGGGGGACCCTCTTCGTCTCGGACAGGCCCTGAGCAATCTGACGAGCAACGCCGTGAAATTCACCCATACCGGAAGCATTCTGATCAGAATCGAGCTTGTGGAACAGGATGCCTCCTGCTGCCGGGTGCGCTTTACCGTCAAGGACACCGGCATCGGTATGAGCGACGAGGAGCTGTCGCGCATATTTGGCGCCTTCGATCAGGCCGATACTTCGGTGACTCGCCAATTTGGCGGTACCGGCCTGGGCCTGCCCATATCGAAGAACCTTGTGGAAATGATGGGGGGACAGATCGATGTGGAAAGCAGTCCAGGGCAGGGGAGCAGCTTCAGTTTTACCTGCCGTTTCCGTCTCAACAAGGAGCTCGCTTCCTCTTCGAAGAGCGTTCCGTCGGACCTCTCGGGCCTCAAGGTGTTGGTGGTGGACGATAACGAATTGGCTCGTCAGGTGCTGCTCAATCAGTTGGCCTGTCTCAGGATCAAGGCTCTGGCGGTTGATTCGGGTCAGGCAGCCCTGGATATGCTGGAACGGGCGCAGTGGGACGAACCCTTCGATCTGGTGCTGATGGACTGGCAGATGCCAGAAATGGACGGGATAGAAACCGTGAAACGGATGCGCAGCGACCTTAAGCTCGACCAGCTTCCCGTCACCATCATGGTGAGCGCCTTCGGCCGGGAGGAAGTGATGAACCAGGCTGAAAAGGTCGGTATCGATTCGCTTCTCATCAAGCCGGTGAGCGTCTCTCTATTGCTCGACACTATTACGCAGAAATTCAGTGCCTTCGGCAAGGAGCGCAAGCTTACCGACGTACGGGCGCGGCCCGATTGTATCCGTGGCGCACGTGTGCTGCTGGTGGACGACAACCTAGTAAACCAACAGGTCGCAGCTGAATTCCTCATGGAAGCGGGGCTGGTTCCCGACTTTGCAGCCAATGGCCAGGAGGCGGTTGCCGCAGTGACCAGCAGTGACTATGATCTGGTGTTCATGGATGTCCAGATGCCGGTCATGGGAGGCTATGAGGCCACAGCCCTGATCCGCGCCAACGACCGTTACGCCGACCTGCCGATTATTGCCATGACAGCCCATGCCATGAGCGGCGTGCGGGATGAGTGTCTGGCCGCAGGCATGAACGATTACCTGAGCAAACCGGTTGATCCCTCGCAGTTCCATGGTCTGCTGTCCCGATGGATCAAGCCGGGCGACCGCCCCGTCCCCAGGGAAGACGCATGGACAGTGGCCGGAGAATGCCAGGGAAATCTCCCGGAAACTCTTGAAGGTTTCGATCTGGATGAAGGTCTGGATATGCTCAACTATAACCATAGCCTCTATCGGACCATGATCTTCCAATTTGCCAATTGGGACATCCCGAGGGCCCGGCAGCTTCCGCACTTGCTTCGGGAAGGACGGCGCGACGAGGCCTGTGGGCGCATGCACGGTCTGAAGGGGGTAGCAGGGAATCTGGCCGCCACCGACCTGTATCGGCTTGCAACCGAACTGGAAGAACTTCTGGACGGACCCTATTCATCGGCCGAGGTGCCACTGATAGCCGAACTGGAACAGGCCTGTGATGTCATCATCCATTCCGTCACACACCTTGGACCGGAGGAACCTGAGGCGATGCTGTAAACAAAGCTCTGGGGCAAGCTTGACAAACGGAGTTTCTAATCTCAGTCATCGATCACAGATTAAGCCAACATAGTACTGACCACCAATCAAAACCCCTTAAAACCGGAGGGTTTCGCCCCTCCAGGCGCCTTCATCTTTTTGCTTGCCCAAAAAGACGAAGCAGAAAAAGGGC
>JAAXQG010000126.1 GCA_012974445.1 Desulfuromonadales bacterium | reverse complement strand
AGCCCATGAAGTCCGTAGAGGCCTATGACAAGGCTCTGGAGCTTCAGGGTAACGATCCTAACGTGCTGACCGATCAGGGCGTCATGTTTCGCCGCATCGGCTGGTTCGACAAGGCGATTGAAAATTTCAAAAATTCCAACGCGATGAATCCCAATCATCACCAGAGCCTTTTTAATCAGGGCATTGTTTATCGCTATGATCTGCAGGATTTCCCCAAGGCTATCGAGGCCTGGGAGAAATATCTCCAGATCATCCCCGAGCCTCCAGGAGCCGCTCAGGTTCGTGCCGAGCTTGAGTCCCTCAAGTCTCAACCTCAGTTATGATCAGCAAATGCGGGCCGGATACTCTCCGGCCCGTTTTTTTTATGAATCTACGCACCCTCGCGTCTATTTCCATGGCCTTCATGCTTTGGGGCTGTAGCCTGATTTCGCCTCAATCCCCTATGCGTACCCTGTATTGGTCCGGTATCGTGGAAATCCGTACCGATTTTGAAATCTCCGAGGGAACCCGCCTGATCATCGCCCCCGGAACCCGGATCCTCTTTTACCCCCACGAAGATCCGTCCTCTGACCGCAACGATCATCCTTATTTCCCCGGTGCTGAACTCATCGTATTCGGTCACATAGAGGCTGCCGGCACCATGGATGCCCCCATTGTCTTTAGCAGCGCATCGAAAAAGAGTGTCGCCGGGAGCTGGGGAGGGGTGAACCTTGAGGAAGGGGCCACGGGTTTTTTCCGTTACTCTGAATTCCGACAGGCGGACAGCGCCATTCATGCCCGCAGTGCGCAGGTAGAAATATCGCGCTGTCTGTTCGAAGATAATCTGGTGGGAATCCGCTTCAATAATTCTGCCATGTTGATTGAAGATAACCTGCTGAGGCGTAATCAGGTAGGGATACGGTTTCATCTGGGGGCCCCGGTTATCTGCCATAATCGGATCGAGCATAACGACAAGGGGCTCTTCATCACCTCCTACCCCAGGGATTACCGCATCATGGAGAACGATTTCCTGGATAATCGACAGTATCAGGTTATTCTGGGGGAGCTTGTACCGGATGACGTGAATCTGGGGGGAAACTATTGGGGGCAGGCAGCGCCGGAAGAACTCGAGCGTAGTTTTTACGATGGTCGGCTGGATGATTATCTCGGAAAAATCATATACGTCCCCCGATCTGACGCGCCCTTTACTAAGGAAGGTTTGCCATGGACGCAGTAAATGAATATCGTTGGACGCTGCGAGCAGCACAGGATCCCGGCGCGGTAGAGAGCCTTTCCGTCGATCTGGCAGTCCCTTTGATTCTGGCCCGGCTTCTAGCTTTTCGAGGGATCAGTGAGCCCGAAGCTGCTTCCTGCTTTCTTACCGACAACCTCTCCGCACTTCCCGACCCCTTTGCCATGCGAGGGATGTTTGAGGCCGTGGCCCGGCTGATGGAAGCCGTGGACAGAGGGGAGTCGGTTTGTATTCATGGTGATTACGATGTGGACGGCATGACGGCCACCGCTCTACTGGCCGAGGGCTTTTCCAGTCTCGGGGTCAACGTTGGCTATCATATTCCCCTTCGCCTAAGGGACGGCTACGGTCTCAGCGCCGAGGCCCTGCAGCAGAGCGCCGCCGAAGGCTTCTCCGTCATTGTCTCCGTCGACTGCGGTGTCTCGGCCGTCGAAGAAGCTCGCATCGCCCGAGAGCTGGGGCTGGATCTGATCATCACCGATCACCATCAGGTGCCGCCGGTTCTTCCCGAGGCCTTCGCGGTGGTCAATCCCCATCAGCTGGACTGTGATTTTCCCTACAAGGAACTCTCCGGCGTGGGCGTCGCCTTCTTCCTGCTCATCGCCTTTCGCAAGGCCCTGCGGGAAAGAGGGTGGTTTGCAACGCGCACCGAGCCAGATCTGAGGCAGTATCTGGATCTGGTGGCCCTGGGGACCATCGCAGACGTGGTGCCCCTGACTGGAGTCAACAGAATCCTGGCCTCAAAGGGGCTGGAGGTGATGAAGCTGGGGCGGCGTACCGGCATCGAGGCGCTCAGGCTCGTGAGCGGTGTCGACGTAATTACGGCTTCCGCCGTAGGCTTTCGTCTGGCTCCGAGACTCAACGCCGCGGGACGCCTCGAAGATGCTTCCTTGGTCGTTCAGCTGCTCCTGGAGCCCGATGCCCAACGAGCCAGATCTATGGCCTCGGAGCTGGACAGCTTCAACTCCGAGCGCCAGAGAATCGAGAGGGAAGTCCTCGCACAGGCCAGAGAGCGTGTCGATACCGAACTGCCTGATTCTGCCCGCAGCATCGTCCTGGCCGATGAGCGCTGGCACCCCGGTGTCATAGGGATCGTGGCGTCCCGAATGGTCGAGCGTTATAACCGCCCCTGCATGCTGATCGCCCTGGAAGGGGAACTGGGCAAGGGTTCTGGCCGATCCGTTCAGGGCTTTCATCTCGTCGAGGCCCTCAGGGCCTGCTCCGGATTTCTCCAGGGCTTCGGCGGCCATGCCTTCGCCGCCGGACTCAGTCTCTCGACCAATGATCTGGGGAGCTTTTCGGAAGCATTCGAAAAACAGGCCCTTTCGGTGCTAGGCACTCAGGCCGCACTTCCGGAAATCCGTCATGATGGTCCTTTACTGTCCGGAGACCTCAGTCTCTCTCTACTGGACGATCTCTCCAGGCTGGCACCCTTCGGCGCCGGGAACCCTGAGCCCCTCTTTGTGCTCGAAGCGGTGCGGGTCTTCAATATCCGGGTAATGGGGGAAAAGCACCTGAGTTTTGAAATCGACGGAGCGAAGCAGCGTGTACGCTGTATTGCCTTCGGTAAAGCCGACTGGGCACAGCAGCTCTCCGGCACCGTTGATCTGCTGGGTATCCCGGAGATCAATGAATGGAAGGGGCGTCAGTCCCTTCAGCTGCGAATTCGGGACATCCGCAGGAACCGTCCCTGACCAGGGTGTGAAGAGAGCTGATTCGTAGTATGGAAAAAGATAAGGCCACCCGGAAATCGAGGGTGGCCTTATCTTTTTGTAACTGTTCAGCACGTTGTGCAGATTTCGATTTTTGTAGAGGTTAACCATTTCCGCCACCTGTAGGGGCGCTGCTTGCCGCGCCCTGTTTTTGGCACAAACGCGATGAGCTGCAAAACACCGGAACCTGTTCCCTGCAGTAGTTATCGACCCAGGGGAGGTTGGCAGACCAGGGCGCAGCAAGCGGCGCCCCTACACGGTCAAAGACGGATCAAAGCGGTGGGCGGTGCCCACTCTGCAAGGCTCTGTGGTGCAAGAGGTTTTGACCAACACCAGGTCTTTTTTCACCACAGAGGGCACAGAGTTCACAGAGAAGAGCTGAGAAAAGCAACGCCACCTGTAGGGGCGCTGCTTGCCGCGCCCTGTTTTTGGCACAAACGCGATGAGCTGCAAAACACCGGAACCTGTTTCCTGCAGTAGTTACCGACGCAGGGGAGGAGGGCAAGACCAGGGCGCAGCAAGCGGCGCCCCTACACGGTCAAAGACGGATCAAAGCGGTGGGCGGTGCCCACTCTGCAAGGCTCTGTGGTGCAAGA
>JAAXQG010000280.1 GCA_012974445.1 Desulfuromonadales bacterium | reverse complement strand
GGGTAGCTGCAGGATTCGACCAACTTCGGCTCGCCGTTTTTTGTGCAATGCTGGGTGATGACATAGATCGTCTTGACCCCGGCAACCAGATCCATGGCGCCGCCTACCGCCGGAATGGCGTCGGGCTCGCCGGTTGACCAGTTGGCCAGATCGCCCTGTTCGGAGATCTGCATGGCACCCAGTACGCAGACATCAATATGCTGCCCGCGAATCATGGCAAAACTGTCTGCGTGATGAAAGTAGGCTGCCCCTGGGGCCGCCGTGACAGCCTTTTTGCCCGCATTGATCAGTTCGGGGTCCTCTTCGCCAGCCGCGGGCGCGGGTCCCATGCCGAGCAGGCCATTCTCGGTGTGATAGATCAGCTCGCGCCCTTCAGGAACAAACTGGGCGACCATCTCCGGGATACCGATCCCCAGGTTGACATAAGAGCCGTCAGGTATGTCGAGAGCGGCCCGCCTGGCCATCTCCTCACGATTCCAGCCGAGGGCTTGTTTATTTTCTGTTGTCATGGGTAGACCCTCCCTTCGGCAACCAGCCTTGATTCCTGCGCAGGCTCTGCCACGGTGACAATGCGATTGACAAAAATTCCCGGGGTGATAATCGCTTCCGGATCGATCGCGCCCACTTCCAATAGGCCCCCGGTCTGAACAATAGTCGTCCTGGCCGCCATCGCCATGATTGGCGCAAAGTTACGCGCGGTCTTGTTGTAGATCAGGTTGCCATGGCGATCGGCACGCTCACATTTAATCAAGGCGAAGTCCGCCTTCAGGGCGTATTCCATGACATAGTCCCGCCCCTCGAAGGTTCGCAACTCTTTGCCCTCGGCGAGCGGGGTATCCACTGAGGTAGCCGTATAGAACGCCGGGATGCCGGACCCACCGGCGCGGATCCGTTCAGCCAGGGTTCCCTGGGGAACCAGTTCAAGTTCGATCCGGCCGCTGCGGTAAAGCTCGGGGAAAACCTTCGAACCAACGGTACGCGGATAGGAGCAGATCATCCTGGCTACCTGGCCATTTTCAATCAGGGCGGCCAAGCCCACATGACCACTGCCGGTGTTGTTGTTAACAACGGTCAGGTTTTTGGCCCCCTGGTCGATCAGCGCATGAATCAGTTCGATCGGACTGCCCGCCTCACCGAAGCCGCCGACCATCACCGTGGCACCATCGAAGACGTCAGCAACCGCCTCGGCGAGTGAAGTTGAAGACTTGTCAATCATCGTCATTACCTTCCAGCTCTTAAGTTTAGATACTGCTCAGGGCTCAATAGGGGCCAGGACGCAGACTCATTGAGCGTCCGAACCGGTCAGGCGCTTCTGCAGGGCTTCGGCCAGACGCTCTTCGATCTCTTTGAGTTCAGCCTTGAAGAAGTACTCCTCGGTATCGAAGGGGAGCAGCAGATCGACCTTATTCTTCTGCTCATCGTATTTGGCGTGGAACACCCGGTTCATCCACTCCATGTTACGCCCTTCGGTAAACTGCAGGGCAAAACACTTCTCGCCGTTGATTACCGAGGTCCCCATAATCGCCAGTTTGCCCGCCGAAATCGTCATCGATATGTGTCGTGACGGGCGATTTATGGAAGAGAGGGAGTTGTAAATCTTACTGAAAACTCGCTCAATGTCGGCCAGGGGCGCAGTGAAATAATGGTGTTCTCCAGTTGGGCGGGCGGCGTACATGGAGTGAAAACCGACACCCAGCATCGCCAGAATGTTAGCCAGGTCGATCCAGTTCTGCGCCGATTTGTCAACATCGACCGTCCCCTCAGCGTCGGTGAACAGGCTGATGTGATTCATGATCGGACTCTGGCTGCGCACCACGACACCATGTGCCTTGAGGCGGCGAATGGCAGCTATGGTCCGCGGATTGAGCAGCTCGCGCGGTGTAGAGAAGTGCGCCATCCAGGCCATCTGGATACCGTTTTCATAGAGCAGATCAAACAGCGCGAGCATCTCGTCGTACTTGCTGCTCAAAATCATTTCCGGGTGGAAGGTCAGGGAGCGGGTACCGAGACGGATATTGCGGATGTGGGTCAGCGCGGGATCCTCGATGATCGGCCGAATGTACTGCTCAAAGCGGCTGGCGGGCATGAAGCCGCCATCGCCACCTGTGATCAGCACATCGGTCACTTCAGGATGCAGCTTTAGATAACGGTGCAGCTGGTCAATATCCTTCTGCAGGAACATGTCTTCATCGCCTCTCACCTGAGCATGGCGGAAGCAGTAGGTGCAGAAAGAGAAGCAGTTCTGGGTGGTGGTATCGAACACCAGTTGGCACTGCGGGTACTTATGCTGGCTGCCTTCAAGGAACTCGACTTCCCCTCGGTCGTTCTCAAACCAGGGCTTGTTGAGCTGCTGGTTGCCGTCATGAGGATTGGTCTTCTCGCTGTAGTCAGCAACGATCCTGGTTCTCTCCTCCTCCGTTTCGGCCTCGACATAGGCCATGGTCGCCTCTGGATCGATCATGGAGGGCTGGGGCAGAACCAGCTGATAAACCGAGTCGGTTGCGTAGTTATCCCAATTGATGCTGTTCAGGGAGTGACTAGTCGCCAGGAAGCGGTAGACTTTAATGTAGAATTCACGTTCCTTGATGTGGCTGAGCTCAATACCGTTCTCCTTGAGGATTTCACAAACCCGGTGAAAGCCTTCGAGCCCGGAGTAATTGGTGCCGACCTTGAACAGAAAAGGCCTGGTTTCCATTAAACCGGAATGCTCTGGGTAGGAGTTATGTAAGCGGCTCAGGAGGCCGACCGGCAACAACTTCTCTGTTTCGACAATTTGGCGCGCTTCAGGGCTGAGCTGATATCTGTCGAGCATCGCCTGAAGGGAAGGCTGGGTAAATACGAGATGAGACTTGCTTTCGAGTTCGGGTTGGTCGAGAATTACCTGATCGGCAGTATTCTGACTGGTCATTTCGCTGCTCCTGTTCGGTTATTTTATTTCGATGAAAGTTTGAAGTGCCACCTGCAGCAAACCCCTCATCTATTCCGGGCAACGGCAGGCCATTTTTTTCTATTCAAGGCTGCGGATCGCCACGTGTCTTTGCCTCGTTGTGGCTACTTTCACACCTTTTGGCGCTGAGATTAGCCTTCGGATATAGCCCTGTAAAACGATATTAAAACATCAGTTGATGACTTTTTTAAATGTCTCAACTGAAACTGAGCACATCCTCTTGCCCTCGACTATTCTTTTTGCTGGTTCCTTGAGCCCCCATAAGACCGGTGTTGAAGAGTCACAGGAGACGATCTGTGGTGAGCATAAGAATTGGCACTACCCCCAAACTTCCGGAGTTAATATCATGAGGCCGACAATCCCGAGTCGTAGCGCCTTGATTGCCTTTGAGGCCGCGGCCAGATATCAGAGTTTCACCGGCGCTGCTGCCGAGCTGACCCTTACGGAGAGTGCTATCTCGAGGCAGATAGCCGCGCTGGAAACTGAGTTGGGGATAAAGCTTTTCAATCGCGTTAAGAAGAGGGTTGTCTTGACCGAGGCCGGGGTGCTCTATGCCGTCCAGGTTCGAAAATCGATCGAACAGATGGAGCGTGACATGCTCAACATCATGGCGCATGG
>JAAXQG010000138.1 GCA_012974445.1 Desulfuromonadales bacterium | reverse complement strand
TCGGCCGGTATGGCTGACAAGGAGCCGACTGTTTCTTTCGAGCACAGCGAGACGCTTCCGCCCCGTCCTCCCAACATGTGTCCAGGCTGTCCGCATCGCGGCGTCTTTCTTGCTCTGAATCGTCTCAAGGCCTTTGTCTCCGGCGATATCGGCTGCTACACCCTCGGCTTCATGCCTCCGCTTAGCGCCATGGATACCTGTGTCTGCATGGGCGCCAGCATCGGCAACGCCACGGGCATGACCAAGGTGCTTGGTGAGGAAGAAGCGAAGAAGGTCGTTGCGGTCATCGGAGATTCCACCTTCCTGCACACCGGAATCAATGGCCTGATAGACATGGTCTACAATCGCTCCAAGGCCACCGTCATTATTCTCGACAACCGGACCACCGGCATGACAGGGCGCCAGGAAAACCCGGCTTCCGGCTACACCCTCCAGGGTGAGGCCACCTACGAGGTGGATCTTGAGGCCCTGTGTCGCTCCGTCGGAGTGCAGCATGTCCGGGTTATCGACCCCTACGAGCTGGATCTGACCCGTCAGCTGATCAAGGAAGAGATGGGTCGCCCCGAGGTCTCGGTCATCATCACCCGTCGTGCCTGCATGCTGATGAAGCGCGATACCCCAGAGCGTCGTCCTCCGCTGTTCGTCGATGCCGACAAGTGCACGGCCTGCAAGGCCTGCCTCAAGCTCGGTTGTCCGGCCATCGTCTGGGAACAGGATGGAGCCAAGGGGAAAGCCAGTGTCAATAAAATGCTCTGCGTCGGATGCGAAGTCTGCCAGCAGGTCTGTAAATTCGATGCCTTCGGAGTCTGCGATCATGAGTAAAGTAACGAATATTCTTTTGGCCGGAGTCGGAGGGCAGGGCACGCTTCTCGCCAGTGAGGTTCTCTCCGAGGTCCTGATGATGGCTGGGTACGATGTCAAGAAGGCCGAGGTGCACGGCATGGCTCAGAGGGGCGGAAGCGTCGTCTCTCATGTCCGGTTCGGCGAGAAGGTCTACAGCCCCATCATTCCTGAAGGGGAGGCCGATATCCTCTTCGGTTTCGAACTTCTCGAGACCTACAGGTATCTGCCCCTGCTGAAGAAGGAGGGCGCTGTCGTGGTCAATGCCCTCAAGATCCTCCCCCCCGGGGTGGCTCTGGGGCAGTTGGACTATCCCGCCGATATTCCCGGCAAGATCGCTGCCTCTTTCGAGCGCAGCAAGGTGATTGACGGGATGAACATGGCCATCGAAGCCGGCAATGATCGCACGGTCAACACGGTGCTGCTCGGTGCCCTCTCCAACATGCTGGGAATCGATGAGGCCCTCTGGGTCGAAGCCATGGAGCGCCTGGTGCCTCAGAAGTTTCTGGAGGTCAATCTCAGGGCCTTCGCCCTCGGAAGAAACGCCTGATCGGCAAAGGGGTCTTTTAAGTGATCTGGAACGACGAATTCGAAACACTTCCCCGCGAGGCGCTTGAGTCACTTCAGCTGGGGCGCCTTCAGGCGATGGTTCAACGTGTCTACGCTATGGTTCCGTTTTATAAGGAAAATTTCGACAGACACGGAGTCCGCCCCGAGGATATCAGGACTCTGGCGGATCTGCAGCGCCTTCCCTTTACCCTGAAGCAGGACATGCGGGATAACTACCCCTACGGCCTCTTCTCGGTGCCCCTGGAGCAGATCGTGAGGATTCACGCCTCCTCCGGCACCACGGGCAAGCCCACCGTCGTGGGCTACACTCGACGGGATATTGATAACTGGTCAGAGATGATGGCCCGAAGCTTCGTTGCCGCCGGAGCCCACCGGGGTGACGTGATCCATAACGCCTATGGCTACGGCCTGTTTACCGGCGGTCTGGGCGCTCATTATGGGGCCGAGAAGCTGGGCGCCTCGGTCATCCCCATGTCGGGGGGCAATACCCGCAAGCAGATCATGATCATGAAGGACTTCGGATCCACGGTCCTGACCTGTACCCCCTCCTACAGCCTTTTCCTGGCCGAAGCGGCTCGGGAAGAGGGGATCGACATCCGGGATCTGAACCTGCGGGTGGGAATCTTCGGGGCTGAGCCTTGGAGCGAAGAGATCCGGGGGCAGATCGAGGAGACCCTCAACATCAAGGCCATGGACATCTACGGCCTCTCCGAGATACTCGGTCCCGGCGTCGCTATCGAATGTGTCGAGGCTCAAAGCGGGTTGCATATCTGGGAGGATCATTTCATCCCCGAGATCATCGATCCTAAGACCGGAGAGGTTCTTCCCGCCGGAGAGCTGGGGGAGCTGGTCATCACGACCATCACCAAGGAAGGGATTCCCATGATCCGGTATCGCACCCGCGATATCACCCGGATCATCGACGAGCCCTGTATCTGCGGCAGGACCCACCGCCGCTTGCAGCGCATGAGCGGTCGCAGCGATGACATGCTTATTATCCGCGGGGTCAATGTTTTCCCCTCTCAGATTGAGAGCGTACTGGTGGGCATCGAGGGGGTTGAGCCCCATTATCAGCTCCTAGTCTCCCGGGAAGGAACCCTCGATATTCTGGAGGTTCAGGTTGAGGTCAACGAAGCGACTTTTTCCGACGAGATCAAGATTCTGCAGGAGCTCTCGAAGCGCATTCAGAAAGAAATCAAGGACATGCTGGGGGTGACCTGCAAGGTGCGGCTCGTCGAGCCTCGAAGCATCGCCCGCAGTGAAGGCAAGGCGCAGCGCGTTGTCGATCTGCGCAATCAAGACAGTGGAGGGGCCTGATGAAGGTTGAACAGATTTCCATCTTTATCGAAAACAAGTCCGGTCGTCTGGCCGAGGTAAGCCGGGTTCTAGGCGAGGCGAAGGTGAATATTCGCGCCCTGTCTCTGGCCGATACCTCTGATTTCGGTATCCTGAGGCTTATTGTCGATCGCACCGATGAGGCGCGCAAGGTTCTTCAGGCGCACAATTTTACAGTAAACAAGACGGAGGTTGTTGCTGTTGAGGTCCCCGACCGTCCTGCGGGGTTGGCAGAGATTCTTCAAATTCTCGACGATGTTCAGATCAACGTGGAATACATGTATGCCTTCGTGGAGCGCTGTTCCGGCAACGCCGTCATCATCTTCCGATTTGACAATGTCGATGAGGCAATCGCAGCTCTGCTCGGCCGGGGAGTCAATGTCCTCAAGGGCGAGCAGGTCTACGAGCTCTGATTCTCATGCGTATCTGGGATCCTTCCATAGAAACCCTCGACCGGGTAAGCCTTCGACAGTTGCAGCTGACGCGGCTGAGAGAAACCATCGATCGGGCCTACCATCATGTTCCCTGTTACCGCAGCAAGTTCGATGAGCTTGGTCTCGGTCCCGGGGACTTCCGCAATCTTGAAGACCTCCGCCGCTTTCCCTTTACCACCAAGGAAGATCTTCGCCTGAACTATCCCTACGGCATGTTTGCCGTTCCCATGAAAGAGGTGGTCAGGATTCATTCCTCTTCTGGGACGACGGGCAAGCCGACGGTTGTCGGTTACACCAAAAAGGATCTGGAGTCATGGGCCCAGCTGGTTTCACGCTTCATGACCGCAGCCGGGGTCACCGATGAGGATATCGTTCATATCGCCTTCGGTTACGGGCTGTTCACGGGGGCCTTTGGTTTGCATTACGGGGCCGAACGGATCGGAGCCTCGGTCATTCCCATGTCCAGCGGCAATACCGACAAGCAGATTATGATCATGCAGGACTACCGCTCTTCGGCCCTGGTCTGTACGCCCTCCTACGCCCTGACCATTGCCGACAGAATGGAGAAAACGGGGATCGATCCGGCAACCCTTGCGCTGAAGGTCGGCCTTTTCGGGGCCGAGCCCTGGAGCGAGGAGATGCGCCGGGAGCTGGAGACTCGTCTGGGTATTGTGGCTACGGACAACTATGGCCTTTCGGAAATCATGGGGCCGGGAGTTGCCGGAGATTGTCTTGAGCGCTGCGGTATGCATATCGCCGAAGATCATTTCATCGCCGAGATCATCGATCCCGAGACGCTTGAGTCCCTTCCCTTTGGGGAGTGGGGGGAGCTGGTGCTGACGACCATCTCAAAGGAGGCTCTGCCGATGATCCGGTACCGCACTCGCGATATCACCCGTCTTCATCCTGAGCCCTGTCGTTGCGGACGCACCCACGTACGCATGGAAAAGACTCGGGGGCGCAGCGACGACATGCTGATCATCAAAGGGGTCAACGTCTTTCCGACCCAGGTCGAGGAGATTCTGTTCCAAGCCGAAGGCTGCGAACCTCATTATCAGCTTATTGTCGATCGTCAGGACAATGTGGACAGCCTGACGGTGGAGGTTGAAGTCAACGACCAGATATTCTTTGACGAGATGAAACTTCAGCGCATCTTTATCCAGCAGCTCGAGAAAAAGCTGGCGACCGGTCTTGGTGTGGGAGTTAGGGTCAAGCTCGTGGAGCCCTCCTCCATTCCCCGATTTGAGGGCAAGGCGACCCGGGTAATTGACCGCCGATCGCGTTAAATAAAAAAATTGTTTTTTCGTGTTGACAGGGAGGGGGGCTTCGTAGATAATCCGCCTCGTTGAAAGACGGGGCGTAGCGCAGCCTGGTAGCGCACTTGACTGGGGGTCAAGTGGTCGGAGGTTCAAATCCTCTCGCCCCGACCATAACAAAATAAAAGAGTCGTAACTTTATGTTGCGACTCTTTTTTTGTTCTTCATTGCCACCAGGGCATCTGGTAGTCTGGCTCCACTTTTGCCAGATGAGGTTCTTCATGTACAACGATTATTTTGGATTCCGGGATTTTCCCTTCTCCATTTCTCCCGACCCCCATTTTCTCTTCATGAGTGACGGGCATCGTGACGCCCTTGCCCATCTGCTCTACGGCATCGAAAACGATGGCGGCATCGTTCTGCTCACCGGGGAGGTGGGGACCGGCAAGACCACCCTCTGTCGTTGCCTTCTGGAACAACTCCCAGAAGACAGTCGCGTCGCCTATATAATCAATCCACCTCAAACGCCCACCGATCTGCTTCTTGTGCTCTGCCGCGAATTTGACCTCCATCCCCAGGGACAGGACAGCTCGACGCTGCTGCATGCACTCAATGTTTTCTTGCTGGCCTGTCATGGAGCCCGGCAGAAGGTGGTACTGGTCATTGATGAGGCCCAAAATCTCTCTGTCGAGATTCTGGAGCAGCTTCGACTTCTGACCAATCTGGAGACGAACCAGAGAAAGCTGCTCCAGGTGCTTTTGCTGGGACAGCTCGAGCTGCACCGCCAATTGTCACTTCCTGCGCTCAGGCAGTTGGGGCAGCGGGTCACGGCCCGGTTCGTTCTTTCCCCCCTGAGCAAGGCAGAGCTGGCTCTGTACGTCAGTCACCGTCTCAGTGTTGTGGGGGGGCGACCAGAGATTTTCCCTGCTTCCTTGATAGGTCCTCTGTGGAAGTTCTCTTCGGGAATTCCTCGAATTATCAACCTGATCTGTGACCGGGCCCTGCTTGGCGCTTACGCCGAAGGAAAGGCTGCGGTTACAGGCTCGGTGCTTCGCAACGCCGCAAAGGAGATATTTTCGGCTCAAGAGCTTCCTCGTCGCCGAGGAGTTTCCTTGCTGCTGGCTGCGTCTGTATTTGTTTTGCTTTTATTTTTAGGCTGGCAGTTTTTTCCAGCGGCGGCGCTGAACGAAGTTCGTTTCACCAGATCCCAGAATGACGCTCCCCTGGATATGAAGGGGATCCCTCTGGAGAGAGCTTTTTCTCAGGCACAGGGAGCTCAGCATCTTTTGCTGTCGAAGTGGACTTCCCGAAAACCTCAAGGAGAGCTTTCTTTTTGCGATGAGCTCAAGCAGTGGGGGCTGCATTGCTTTGAAAGCTCTGGAAATCTCGGGACCCTGGAACGCTACAATCGCCCTGCGGTGGTGAGGCTGTTGGGGGCTGGCGATGCACCCCGTTACGCATTGCTAGACGCTCTGGATGGTGATTTGCTCAGGCTGCAGGGGCAGGGAGCCAGCCTGAGCCTGTCTCGCTCCGACTTTGAACGCCATTGGGATGGCTCCTTTCTGCTGCTTTGGCGCAAGCCCCCTCTTTACAGTGCTACACTGGCGCCAGGGGCTTATTCTCCCCTGGTGCCCTGGCTAGATGCTGCCCTGAACGAGGTTTTGGGCCTTGAGTGGGTCGATGCGACTCCGGCGGACTTTTATTCTTCTGCGCTTGCCGAGCGGGTGCGGCAGTTTCAGCTACACAGTGGCCTGCGTGCCGACGGCATGATCGGTCGGAGAACTCTTGTTGCCCTCAATACGCTGCTTTACCCCGATTCGCCACAAATTTCCAGAGCCCCTTAGGAGAGTCACCCTATGTCTTACATTCTCAAGGCTCTTCGAAAGGCTGAGCTGGAGAGGCAGCGTGGTGAAATACCAGGCGTTCACAGCCCGCAACCCCCGGCAGCAGCCGATGTTGCTTTCAGGGGGAGGCGTTGGGTCGCGCCCTTGCTGGTACTGAACCTGACTGTGCTGATGGCTTTGGCGGTATTTTATCTATCCAGACCAGCTCAGCAGAGTCTTCGGCAGGTTTCGGTAGCTGCCCCAGTTCCTCTGGTAGACTACCGGCCCATTGCGAGAGACCAGAAGCCTGCGGTTATCTCAACGGGCAACGAGGGCCAGGAAGGGGAGGGGGCTGAAGTTGATTTCTCAGCAGAAGTTGCCTCCGCGGCGGTCCTGCCACCTGCACAATCCTATGACCAGTATCCCGGGCTGTCGATGAGTATGCACTTTTACTCGGCCCAGCAGTCACGCTCCATGGTACGCATCAACGGGACGGTTGCCCGGTCCGGGGATCGGGTTGCGCCCGATTTTTTCGTTGAGCAGATAGCAGCAGATGGCGTATTTTTACGAAATGGAGACATTTCCTTTTTTTTGAAAGCCGGACGGTGAACTCGTTGTCCCCAGGTATTTCCCCTGACTGGAGTAGATATGCTGATTCAGGTAAATTCAACTAAATGTCGTCCCGGCCACAGCGGGCTGCCTCCCTGCATGAAGAGCTGTCCCGAGGAAGCGATTACCCTCATCGATGGGGTTGCAGTAATCGATAAAAGCCGCTGCGATTATGACGGCATCTGCATTCCCGCCTGTCCATTTGGCGCCATTGAATTTGTCGAAAAAAAAGAATAATTCTTTTTTTTCGTATTGACAGGTTCTTCGCCGACTTGATATAAGCTCACTCACGCAGACGTTCCCGGTGAACGAAGCTAGAAATAAATTATAATGGTCCCTTCGTCTAGCGGTTAGGACACCGCCCTTTCACGGCGGTAGCACGAGTTCGATTCTCGTAGGGATCACCATTTTAAAGCCTCCCTGAGGGGTGGCACAAAGCAGGATCTTCGGATCCTGCTTTTTTTTATTTCTCCCACCTTTTCTCTCTCCTCATATATGTCGGCTATAATGTGACCTCACTTCATTCCCTCCAGGAGGAATTTTGACGAGACACAGGTCGATACGCACCGCCTTTTCTCTAGTCTTTCAGGTCAAGTTCTGCTCGCTGCTCTTTGCGGGTATTGCCTTTTCCACCTGGCTGCTCCTTGTTCTGACTGACTTCACCCTGACAGACAATTACGCCGAAAGTATCGATATCCTGCTTCGGCTGGACAGCTCTATCTACTACCTGATTGCGGGCATCTTCGCATTGCAGCTCATACTGTTTCTCCTGGCGTCTTTCGTGCCGCTCTATGTGGTCAGTCATCGTATAGCCGGTCCTCTCTATCATCTTCAACGAATTGTCTCAAAGCTCTCTTCCGGCGACCTGTCCTGCTGTATCCGGATAAGAAAAAAAGATCAGCTCAAGACTCTGGAGCAGGAGTTGAATCATAAAGCCGGAGAGCTCAGGCAGCGGTACCAGAGCTTTGATTCGCTTCAGCGCAGTCTTGAGCTCTATCTGGAGCAGCCTGAGTTATCTTCCCCTTCTGAGCTGGAGTTAGAACTTAAGCGTCATGAAAAGTCTTTTTACTGAACCCGGGCGACGGCGCTGGGTCACGGTGATGATCCTTCTCGGCGTGTTGCTTGCCACAGGCTCGGCGATCTTCAGCTCCGTGACAGGACGGACCCATGACTTTGCCAACCGTTGTGACCTCTGTCACCTCGTCTACCCCGAACCGGGTGAGAAGGGGATTTTTATTCAGGATGTTGATGCGCTCTGCATTCCCTGCCATGAACTGTCTCTTTCGAATTCCCATCCCAGCGAAATACTGCCAACCATTGAGATTCCTGAAATTTTTCCTCTGGACTGGCAGGGTCGAATCACCTGCTCGAGTTGTCACGATCCCCATGCAACCCCCTCCGACGACAATCCTGGCATGTTGCGCACCGGTCTTAGAGGCAGGGCTTTTTGCCTGAGCTGTCATGACAATCTTTTTGAGCGGGGAACGCACCGAGGGGAGGGGAGTATTGCTCACACCAGGGGCTGGACTCCTGACATGGCCCAGGGCCTTGATCAGTTTCTTGATCCGGTCTCACTGGATTGTCTCTCCTGTCACAGTGACTCGGTTGCTCCCATTGGTGATCTGAATATCGCCGACTCCGGCGCTTATCGTTATACGGGCTCAGGGCGCAGCCATCCCATCGGCATCGATTATGCGCTGGCGGTATCAAAAAACAACGAGTTGCGTTCTCTGGAGGAGTTGTCACCCGATATTTCGCTTTATGGTGGCAAGGTCGGCTGTGGCTCCTGCCATAGCCCCTATTCACATCGGGATATGATGCTCGTCATGGGAATGGGGCGCTCGGCTCTTTGTCTTGAATGTCACCTGAAGTAGTGATGGAAGGCAGTTCTATGATTATTCGTCGCAGAATCTATATCGTGAACAGAATTTTTCAGGGCCGCTTCTTCGCGAGCTATTATCTGGTTGTCATCATGGCGATGGCCGGGGTCGCCGTCTTTCTGGCGTTGGCCATCGACAGGACTGTCGAGCAGCACCTGTATTCGTCGCATATCGCCATAAAAACCTCCGGGGAGTTACTTTCCAGTCTTCTGATGCGGGTTTCAGCAAGCCTGGCACTGATTGTGGTTCTATCTACATCGGTGCTCTCCATCGCTATCTTCTCCAGTCTGAATCGCAAGTTTTTATTCGTCCAGCAGGGCATTGGCAGAATCGGTTGCCTTGGAGCGCAGGAGATGGAACGATCCTCAGAGATAGCCGGATTTTCTGATCTGTCGAACCTGCTTGAGGATACGCACTGCAAGTATGCCCAGGAGGCGCAGTGGATGAAAGCAATGGCACAAAGGCTTCGCCAGGGCATTGAGGCGGCAGATAAAGAGCGTCTCGGGGCTCTTCGCCATGAGATGGAGCAGTTCAGGGGCGCAAGCTTTGTGTTTTCCCATCCCGAGCAAATTGGTGCTTCCGGCCCCAGGGAAGTTTAAGGGCGGTCTCATTTCTTTGATTCTCTCCAGGGACGTCCTTTCCTTGACAAAAACACCTGTCACCGTTAGCTTGTCCAGCATTATTTCATCTTGATATTTAAATCATTGAGGCCCTTTGCTTTGATCTCAGAATACAGTGGATATGTTCTATGGCGCCCGCAACCGGGGCAGCTTCTCGAGGTCGCTCATTCCGGTCGTATGCTGAGCCTTCCCGATATTCCCATTCCTTTGGAGAAGGCTGGCTACTGCGGTGGCGTTCCTGATTCAGACTTGCTGGGCCGGTCCGTCAGTGCCTACCTGCGCCAGTTCCCCGACGCCCCGGGAGCTGAGGCTCTGGCGCAGCTTCTGCGGGAGGGATTTCCACATTTTCTCTCCGATATGGCTTCGCAAATTGTCATGATCAGCGGCAAGGATGTGGATCCACCCTACCTGAAGCGAAAAATCAATTATTTACGTATTTTTGCCCTACTGGAGCCACAGAACGCCTCCTTGCGCTGCCAGATAGGGCTGGGGTATTTCGAGCTGGGGTCTTCCTTTACCGAGTTCGCTGATTCCCGTCGCCACTTTCAAAGCGCCCTCGGGTACCTGGCTTCATCCTGCGAGTTGAATGAAGCATCCACCGAGCCGCTGCCTTACATGGCACTGATACACAGCTACCTGGGTGACTTCCCCTCCGCTGTTCGTTGTTATCGGAAGCTGCATGCCCTCGTGCAGCACCCTGCAACAGGGCAGAGCATTCTGGAAAAAATCGCAGAGCTCGAATCGGTCGTCAGTCCTGACGGGGCGATGATCCTCGAGATGGAAGAGGTCGGAGAGGCCATGAGCTGTTACAGCTGCGGTCATTACCAGGAGGGGCTCTCGATCATGGAGAGGCTCGAAGAGCAGGGCACTATCTTTCACAGCCTTCCTTCTCCTGATCTCCATGTAATGCTGGGACTGCTGCGGGAGAAGACCCATGATCTCAGTGGTGCGATGAAGTCCTACCTCGAGGCTCTGGAGCTGGATAAGGACTCGGAGGTAGCCGCCGAGGGTATCGAACGAATCCACAATGAGGTGTACTGATGGCATTTTCTTTCGCTGACGGTCTTTTTATCGGCCTGGTGCTGGCGCTTATTTTCGCAATACTGAAACTGGTCCATTATTTTCAGCTCCGTTCCCAGGCTGAAGACGATTCCTCTCAGGATAACGGCTGATTTCATGCGTTTTTTTATCCTCGGCTTTGTCGTTGTGCTGGTGATTTTCGGGGCAGGCAGCCAGGCTTGCGCCTCGCAGGATCGGGTTCTGACCCTCTGGCCGCTGCTCGACTATCGTAGCTCGGCCGAAGGCGATTATCGCAATTTCAGTTTGATCGGCCCCCTTTTCGAGTTTAATCGGGCTCCGCTGGACTCCTCCTTTTCGCTGCGCCCCTTTTACTCCAGCAAGCTTGACGATGGACGTCGGTTCAGAGAGTGGCTTTATCCGCTGGCCAGCCAGGAAGAGGGGGATGGCCGCCGCAGCACTACGATTCTGGGGCTGTTCACCAGCGACTCCGGTCTGAGGGAGGAGGGCAGCGAAAATGAGCACATGCTTTTCCCTTTTTTATTCTGGCGCACCAATCATCAGCAAGATGATTATTTTGCATTTTTTCCGCTGTGGGGAACCATAAAGGACAAGTTCAGTCGTGACCTGATTCGTTTTCGGCTCTTTCCCCTTTACTCCCAAACCCACAGGGGACAGCGGCAGACCTCGAACTATCTCTGGCCATTTTTCGCATCTATCGAAGGTCCCCAGGAGTCCGGTTTCAAGGCTTGGCCGCTCTGGGGCAGCAGTAGTAAGACCGATGAATACCGAAAACTCTTTGTCCTCTGGCCCTTTTATTTCAGCGAGGACCTGAAACTCAATACCGATAACCCCGAGACCTTCAGGGCTCTTTACCCCTTTTACTCTCGGCGCAATTCCGCCCTGTATCAGGAGCACTACTATCCCTGGCCTTTTTTCGGCCATGTGGTCGACCGGAATAAGGATTACGAGCAGTGGAGTTATCCCTGGCCGCTTCTGGGGCATTCGAAAGGGAGTTACAAATCCGGAATTCGGTTGCTGCCCTTTTACTCCAGGGAGAGGATCGGAGGGGTTGAGAAAACCTGGTATCTTTGGCCTTTTTTCCGTGATGAGAAATCGACCTTTGAGTACTACGGCAGTCGACATTTTAGACTGTTGTTTTTTCTCTTCAATCATCTTGAAGAGTACGGTGTAGACAAGACTGCTGGACCGGAAAAAAAGAGAGTCAGCCTCTGGCCGCTGATGGGCTATGAAGAAAAAAATGGGGTCAGCCGATTCTACACTCTGTCGCTGCTCGAACCCTTTTTCCCGGACAACGAGAAGATCGTTCGAAACTGGTCTCCATTCTGGCGTCTTTACCAGAGAGTCTGGGACCAGCAGGGGAATATGGCCGAGAATCTGCTGTGGAACCTCTACTGGAAGGAGCGCCGGGGTAATGACCTTTTTATGGAGCTCTTCCCCCTGTTTCAATACAAAAATGAGGATGGACAGTCCCGGCAGCTGGATCTGCTCAAAGGGCTGATTCGCTACCGCAATGATCAGAGCGGACGCTCCCTGCGACTTTTTTTCCTTCCCTGGAGTATACCTCTGCCTGCGTCAAGACCGACCACGGAAAGGGACCCTCTGAGCGATGCTTGAAAAACTCGGAAATCTGGTGTTGAAAATATCGGAGACGACGGGAGAGCTGATCATCCTTTTGGTGCGCACCCTTGTATCTTTCCGTGAAGCACCCAGAAACATCTCCTCCATATTCCGTCAGCTCTCTATTATCGGCGCCGACACTCTGCCAGTTACCGCCGTGGCTGCCCTGTTCGTCGGCATGGTCCTGGCCCTTCAGACTGGTATGGAACTGGCCGTGTACGGCACCCAGGAAGTTATCGGGGCCATTGTCGGACTCTCCATGGTCAAGGAGCTGGGGCCGGTCATGACCAGTCTGCTGGCTGCCGGACGCATCGGTTCAGCCATGGCGGCTGAGATCGGAGCCATGAAGGTCTACGAAGAGATCGATGCCCTCAATACGCTGGAGATCGACCCGGTGCGCTATCTCGCCATGCCCAGGCTTATCGCCAGCCTGGTGGGGCTGCCTGCGCTGGTCATCTTCTCCATGGTTGTGGGGATCATTGGCGGCGGCATTGTCAGCCATATTAATCCGGTGATTAACGTGCCTTTTTCCGTCTATTTCGATCATATGGGACGTGCCCTGAGTTATGTCGATATCTTTAAGGGGCTCTTTAAGGCCTTTGTCTTTGGAGGCATCATTGCCCAGGTGGGCTGTTATGTCGGCTTCAACACCTCCGGGGGGGCCAGGGGGATCGGCGAGGCCACGACCCGGTCGGTTGTCATGGCTTTTTTGATGATCTTTATCGCGAATTATTTCCTGACCCGCATCATGTTGTAGGATTCTTCAGTCATGAGCACACTTTTTCATAAACTGATGCACGGTTTTTCCGCCGATCTGTTCGACGGTTTCGAATGCGTTGTCGGCTATGGCGATGCGCAGGGAGTTGGCGTCAGTATCCAGGGCGTGCACAAATACTTCGGTGACAAGCATGTGCTCAAGGGGATTGATCTCGAGGTCCAGCCCGGGGAGACTTTCTCCATCATCGGTCCCTCGGGGACCGGTAAGAGCGTCCTGCTCAAGCATATCGTCAAACTAATTAACCCGGATCAGGGGCAGATCCTCATCGGTGGGCAGGATGTCTATGCCCCCCCAAATGATGAACCGACGAACTACCGCTACAGCATGGTTTTTCAGACCTCGGCACTCTTCAACTCTCTGACGGTGGGAGAAAACGTCGGGCTCTGGCTTCGGGAAAACAGAATCTGCAAAGAGTCCCGCATCAAGCAGATCATCGCCGAGAAGCTGCGTATGGTCGGCCTGGAAGGCACCGAGTCGATGATGACTTACGAACTCTCCGGAGGGATGAAGAAGCGTGTGGCCATAGCCCGGTCACTGGCCATGAGTCCCAACCTGATTTTGTACGATGAGCCTACGGCTGAGCTGGACCCTGTGACCTCTGATGAGCTGGCGAGAGTCATCATCGACCTGCGCAAATCGATGAACATGACCTCTATCATCGTCAGTCATGATCTGAATTTCGCCCTTTACCTCTCCGACCGCGTCGCCATGATTCATAACGGAGAAATAGTCGAAGTCGGAACACCTGCCCAGATCAAGGCCAGCCAGAATCCGCTGGTTCGTGATTTTATCTACACCACCACCAAAGGGATCAAGGGAGATTGAGATGTCCTTTTCCGCTGAAAAAAAAGTCGGCCTGTTTTTTCTCGCTGCCCTTCTGACCCTGGGGATCATGGTCGATATGGTTGAAGACTGGCATCCCTTTGAGGTCCGCCACTCTTATTCGGCCCGATTCAAATCCGTCATCGGTCTTAATATCGGAGATCCGGTGCGTCAGGCCGGGGTGGAGATCGGCATGGTGGAGATGATCTCCATACAGAACAGCCATGTTCAGGTCGATTTCCATGTCAAGGATGGCGTCGAGGTTCGTGAAGACTCCTTCGTTGTTATTCGTCAGACCAACCTGCTGGGCGGGGTCTTTCTAGGGCTGGAATTCGGATCCCCTGCCAGTGCGCTTCTTCCTCCGGGTTCAGAGGTTTCCAGCAAGGAAAACACCAAAATAGACGAGCTCATCAACAACGTGGATGAGAGCCTCAATAAAACCCTGGGCAGCATCGGTGATCTGGTTGAACAAAGTCGCGCCAAAATCAACTCCATGGTGACTCGTCTTGACAGCATCTCCCAAAAGATCGACGAGGGGGAAGGGACCATCGGTCTGTTGGTCAACGACCCGAGCCTCTATCATGACCTGCAGGGAACGGTGAAAAATCTCCACTCCCTCTCGACCCGACTGGAAAATGGCGAGGGCACCATCGGCCGTCTGCTCACCGACAGCAGCATCTACGACGATCTGGAGCAGGCCGCCACCTCGGTTCGCACCATTACCGGTCGCCTGGAGCGGGGGGAGGGGACGCTGGGTCGCCTGCTCACGGAGGATAAGCCCTTTGAGGACGCCGCCGACAGTCTGGCCTCACTTCGCACTATCGTGACCCGAGCCGAAGCCGGCGAGGGGACTCTGGGCAAACTCCTTACCGAGGAGCAGCTCTACGAGGATACAAAGGAGACCATGGCCCGCGTTCGTTCCATCGCCACCAAGATCGACGAAGGGCAGGGTACCGTCGGGCGTCTGGTCAACGATGAGGACATTTATCGTGATGCCAGGCGTACCTTCAACAAGGTTGAAAAGGCCGCAGATGGTCTTTCCGATTCCGGGCCCATCAGCGGCCTGGGGGTTATCATGGGGACGCTTTTCTGATCTTTTCCTGGTCTTATATTTCCTTTGACAGTCGCGGGCTGTCCTGATTTAATTTCGCCTCGTTTGAGTCATTTTGATAACGGATCGTACAGGAGTTAACCGATGAATCCACTTGCTGCAGAGCTCAACGAAAAGCTTTCGACTAACAACGCCCATGTGCTGGAGATGCTCTCCGAGCTCGGAAAGAATCTCTTTTTTCCCAAGGGGATTCTGACCCAGTCGGCCGAGGCCAAAGAAAAGGCCCACAAGTTCAATGCCACCATCGGCATCGCCACGGAAAACGGTGGCCCCATGTACCTTGGCTGCATTCAGGACAAACTCTCCGCCTTCGATCCTAAAGATATCTTTCCCTACGCTCCCCCGGCGGGAAAGCCAGAGCTGCGCTCCCTCTGGCGTGAGAAGATGCTGGAGGAGAACCCCTCCATGGCGGGTAAGCATTTCAGCAACCCCGTAGTCACCAACGCCCTGACCCACGGTCTGTCCATCGTTGCCGACCTGTTTATCGATAAGGGGGATGTGATCCTGACCCCTGACATGATGTGGGGCAACTACAACCTGACCTTCGCCACTCGCTGCGGGGGCATCATCAAAAAATATCCGACCTTCACCGACGAAGGCGGGTTCAATGTTAAGGCCTTCAAGCAGGCTCTGGCCGCCGTGGCCACCGAAAAGGGCAAGGTCGTTGTGATCCTGAACTTCCCGAACAATCCTAGCGGCTATACCCCCACGGTCGCCGAGGGCGCTGCCATTGTTGCGGCGATAAAAGAGCAGGCCGAAGCGGGCTGCAATATCGTTGCGGTCACCGATGATGCTTATTTCGGCCTCTTCTTCGAAGATTCCATGACCGAATCCATTTTTGGCGAGCTCGCCAACCTCCACCCCCGTGTGCTCGCCATCAAGCTCGACGGAGCCACCAAGGAGGAGTACGTCTGGGGCTTCCGCACCGGGTTTATCACCTTCGCCGACGGCACCAGCAGCGACGAGGTGCTCAGCGCGCTGGAGAAGAAGACTCTGGGGATCATCCGGGGCACGATCTCCAACTGCCCCCATCCCTCCCAGACCTTCGTCATCGAGGCGCTGCGCTCTCCCGACTTCAAGGCCCA
>JAAXQG010000130.1 GCA_012974445.1 Desulfuromonadales bacterium | reverse complement strand
GAACAGGAAGTCGTCAATGATCTCCCTGGCCCCTTCGCGAATATGGTCGGCTTCATGTTGAAGAAGAATTTTTTTCTCAGCGCTGAACTGGGAATAGAAGATTCCTGCTGATACGGAGCCCACAAGAGCGCAGACACTCAGAATCGTGACCAGAAAGCGTTTGATAACGTAACTCGACATGGCCAGACTCCTTAAATAATCGTCCGGGCACCGACAGAGCATTGATCCTCTGCCGACGAGTGAGAGAAAAAAAGACGGCAAATCAAATGAGTGCAGTCGTGTTAATGCAGTTGAATGTTTACTGCTACTTCGTGGGAAGTCAATGGCACCGGGGTGGTTGGGCGACATTAATTTTATTGTACGGTGGGGGAGATAATTTTCTTTTGAGGGGCAGGAATCAGGGATGGGGAGAGGGGTGGATCAAGGGGGAGCGGCACTGCCTTTTCTTTGGCTAAGCCACTTCAAGAGTAGAAGAAGCGACGGGACCAGATGAAAGAGCAAATCGAAGATGTCGATGGGCCGCTTCAGTGCGCCGGCCAGCAACATCTTGACCTTCTCGATGATGTGCGGTTCCGGACTGAAGGGGGCAAGGCCCAGCAGTAGGGTGGCGAAAATCAATGGCAGGTATGGGATGTTGGCCAGGAATTTCATCGTTAAAGTAAAACCTTTCATCCTCTTTTTTGTTCAGCAGCTCTTGGGTGATGCTCAAGCGGGACTGGCTTTCAAAGTGAAATGCTTCCGTGGTTGTGCCTGTATCGCTGATTGAGACAAGAGCGATCTGGCTCAGGGCATTTTTACGGCAATTTTTATAAAGTTTCAGGAATCCTGCAGGGCGCAGATGAAAAAGAAAAGGGCCGCTTGAAGCGGCCCTTTTTACATCTTATTTTGAAAATACGGTTACGCGGTGCGGCTGGTGATTTCGATCAGGTGGAAACCGAACTGGGTCTTGACCGGGCCCAGAACTTTGCCCACCTCGCCACTGAAAACCACGTCGTCGAATTCCTTGACCATCTGACCGGGGCTGAAGGAGCCCAGAGCTCCGCCGGATTTTCCGGAAGGACACTGGGAGTTCTTGGCTGCGACTTCGGCGAAATCAACTCCGCCTTCGATCTCTTCTTTCAGCTTGATGCATGCGTCTTCGGTAGGAACCAGGATGTGGCGGGCTTCGGCTTTGGCCATGGGTATTCTCCTCTTGAATATGAATGGTTGAAATACAGCTGTCTTTTTAACCCGAAAAGCTGTGCGGGGTCAACTCGGCGTTCATCATCGTTGCCTGAAACAAACAGCCCTCTTTGACCCTGCGGGACAGGCTTCGCCGCTGCGCTCTGCCCTTCTTTGGAATGTCAAAGAAAGTTCACCTATGTTAACTTGGCGGGGTTTCGTTGGCAGGGGACATTGATGATGGCGACCGCCCGTCCGTGCCAAATCCTCAATCGCCCAGCCCTTTGGTGGCTTTGGCCCCGCCCTGATCTCAAGTTTCCGCACGGAGAATCTATGAATCTGATCCTCGCAATTCTCGCGGCCATCGGTGGCATGGTGTTGTTTTCTACCCGCAACCAGTTTCTGGTGGGTGCGATCTTTGGTGTAATCGCTGTGCTGTTCTGGCGGCAGCTGAGCAGCCTCAGTAGGAAGGTGGCCTTGCTGGAGCGTCAGATCCAGGCAGGGCAGGGCGCAGAGCCTGCCGCGGAGGCGGTGGATGAATTCGTTGCTGCCCCCGGGGCGGCCTCGGTTGAGGATCCCGAAGCCGAAGATTTTATTTTCGAGTCGGAGCGACGTCTGTTGTTCGGCGGCCCCAGAGCGGCAGCACCCCACCGGTCGCGTTTCATCCCAAGCCTCCGGCAGGGGCGGCTGCCCCCAAACTTCAGGTCGAGCTGTGGAATATCCTGGTCTCCTACTTCACCGGCGGCAAGGCGCACAGGTGCGTATCTACCTGCTGGATGCCAGCGCCCTGAAGCGGCGCATCGATTCCCTTGAGCTGATCTGGCTGGACGAGACGGCCCCCTTTCTCGCGGAGGTGCAGGTGGCGACCAGCCACGACCTGGTCGCCTGGAAGAGGCTTACCAGCGTGGCCGTGGGAAGGCTCAGCTATCAGGATTCCAGCCTCGATCAGAACAAGATCGTCCTGCCCCGGGTGGGCGGCCGTTACCTCCGCCTGAGTTGGCCCTCCGGGCAGAAAGCTCCGACTCTGGCAAAGATCCGTGTGCTCACGCAACGCAGCACTGTTGTTCAGCGTCCGGCGCAGCGCCGTCTGGTGCTTGAGGCCAAACCGGTCGGTGAGCGCCGTGCGTATCCTGCTGGAAGGCAGCAACAGCCTCGCGGCCCTGCGGCTGCTCTCGGCCTCGGACGAAAAGGGCCCCTGGAGGCAGCGGTGGCACGGCCTGGCCTACAATCTCAGTATCAACGGCAGCCAACTCTCCAGCGCGCCCATCGCCATGAGTCCCACTCGCCAGCGCTTCTGGGAGCTGAACCTCAATGAAAGCGAGGCGACGCCCGGGAAAGCTCCCCGGCTGGAAATCCACTGGCAACCCGATCGCCTGATTTTCCTCGCCTAGGGCCCCGGCCCCCGGCCCCTATATCGTCGCCAACGGCAGCCCCGCGGTCGAACCGGCCAACTTTCATCTGGAAAAGCTGCTCAAGACCTCCGCCCCCACCGAGCAGCAACCCCATGAACTGCAATCGGTAGAGACAGGGGAGGTCGTAGTGCTCGGCGGTCCGGACGCCCTCTCGGCTAGAGCGCCGCTGCCCTGGAAGAAGTACCGCCTCTGGGGAGTGCTCGCCTTGGGAGTGCTGCTTATCGGAGGGATGTCCTTCTCGCTCTACCGCAAGCTGCAGGATTCGCAGCCGGGGTAGGGGCGGCAGGCATCGATATGACTCGGGGCAGATTGCGGTGAATAGTAAGGCTATTAGGCTATTCGCCGCATGTCGTGCAGAGAATAGCCTTGTCTGTGCGGTGAATAAGGGGCATAATCTCCTTAAAATGTGCGGAGATTATATGTATATTCACCACCAACACCAATGGCCCGCCTTCAGATGGGACCGGGAAAAGCTGACCGTTCTGCTCGCCGAAGTCCGTCATCTTCAGGGGAGGCTGCTGGGGCGAATGGACGCCCTCGGTTTCTCGCTGCAGAAGGAAGCAAGCCTTCAGACCCTCACGCAGGATATCCTCAAGACCAGTGAAATCGAAGGGGAGACATTCGACAGGGAGCAGGTGCGCTCCTCCATCGCCAGGCGCATGGGAATCGAAATCAGCGGCCCTGCCACTGCCGATCGTCATGTGGAAGGCATCGTCGAAGTCATGCTCGACGCGACGGGCAATTATCAGGCGCCACTGAGCAGTGAGCGCCTTTTCGACTGGCATGCTGCTCTCTTCCCCACCGGCAGAAGTGGTATGCAGCGCATCAGCGTCGGAGATTGGCGAGGGGAGTCGAGTGGCGCCATGCAGATCGTCTCCGGCCCCGTCGGACGGGAAAAAGTCCATTACGAAGCCCCGGAATTCGACCGTCTCGAAACTGAAATGCAGGCCTTCATCCGCTGGTTCAATGCCCCCGTTGAGACGGACCTGGTCATCGGCGCCGCACTGGCTCATTTCTGGTTTGTTACCATTCACCCCTTCGACGACGGGAACGGACGACTGGCCCGAGCCCTTGCCGATATGATGCTGGCCCGGTCAGAGAAAAGCCCCATGCGTTTCTACAGTATGTCCTCCCAGATTCAACGTGAGCGAAAGGCGTACTATGAAGTCCTGGAGCAGTGCCAGAAGGGCGGTCTGGATATCTCTGACTGGATCGAGTGGTTTCTATCCTGTTTCAGGCGCGCCATCGAAGCCTCAGAAGAAACCCTGGAAGCGATCCTCACGAAAGCCAGGTTCTGGGAGGTTCACGCGGGGGAAGCCTTCAACGACAGGCAGCGCGACATCATCAACCGACTGCTGAACGGTTTTGTTGGCAAGCTGACTTCGTCCAAATGGGCCAAGCTCGAAAAGTGCTCTCAAGATACGGCCCTGAGAGATATCAAGGACCTCCTCGGGCGGCAGATCCTGAGTAAAGAAGATGCCGGTGGGCGAAGCACCAGCTATCTGTTGAATGTTTGAGGGCGGAACGAGAACTCGGTCTCAAGCAGTCTCTCCGCGAACGAAGCCCTTTAGCACCGGGGACCACCTCTGCCTTCATCAGCGTCGTTCATGGCTTGGGTACGAGAGTTTCTCTGTTTGTTTGAGACATTCCACAATGAAGTCGCCCAATCCGAGCTACTTACTGCGGCCTATCAGGTAGGTGGTAGATGATAAGTATATGGGATATGCCCCTGATTTCAGTCTAGAAACTCCATTTGTCAAGCCCGACCCCTTTCCCTGGAATGAACTGACATCGAGTACTTGACACCCTCCAAATACTCTCAAGACTTGCAGGTGCCTGTTTCCCGTTTCACCTAAAAAGTCAGAAAGTCCTGACCCAGCGTATCCAATGCCTACTGAGCAGCTGTTGAGCGCCATGATATCGTGCCACTCAACATTTAATCGATATTACCTCCCGATCTGCAATCTCCCGGCACCAGACCTTATCCACCGGAAACCTGCCGCAAACCCCATACTGACACGGAGCCCGGCCTTACGTCCGGACCCCGCACCACCAGAACCGAAGCTGCCTATCCGGTGCTCGGAAATACATAATCCTCAAACTGCTTCCGTAGCGCCAGCTTCTGTAACTTCCCCGTTGCGGTATGGGGCAGCTCATCGACAAACACCACATCATCGGGGCGGCACCAATTGGCCACCTTGCCATCAAACCAGGAGAGCATCTCCTCCCGTCGCAACTCCTGCTCCGCATTTCTCACCACCACCAGAAGCGGCCTCTCCGACCACTTGGGATGTGACACCCCGATGACCGCCGCCTCGGCAACCGCCGGGTGCCCCATGGCCGTATTCTCTAGCTCAATCGAACTGATCCACTCGCCACCCGACTTGATCACATCCTTGGTCCGATCGGTAATCTGCATATAACCCTCAGGATCGATGGTAGCCACATCACCGGTACACAACCAGCCATCCTCGTCATGGGTGTCGCTGTACCCCTCAAGGCCGAAGTAACCGGCACAGACCCAGGGGCCCCTGACCTTGAGCGCTCCGAAGGCCTTGCCGTCCCAGGGCAGCTCATTGTTTTCGTCATCGACGATCTTCATTTCGATACCGAAGACCGCTCTCCCCTGCTTGGCGCGGACCTTCCACTGCTCTTTCTCGTCAAGCCTATCCATACCAGGCTTGAGGGTATTGAAGGTACCCACCGGGCTGATCTCGGTCATCCCCCATGCGTGATGAACCATCACGCCATGCTGCTGAAAATCACTCATTATCGAGGTCGGGCAGGCCGCGCCACCGATCACCACCCGCTTGAGGCTGGGCAGCCGTTTGCCGCTTTCACGCAGATCGGCCAACAGCGCCATCCAGACCGTGGGTACCCCGGCAGCAAGGGTGACCCCCTCGCCGGCGATCAGATCCCCGATGGCCGCGCCATCGCCCATTTTCGGCCCGGGGAGGACCAGCTTGGCGCCGACCATTGGCACAGCATACGGCATTCCCCAGGCATTGACGTGGAACATGGGCACCACCGGCAGCACCGCGTCATTGACCGAGAGACTGAACAGGTCCGGCAGGGCGACGGCGTAGGAGTGCAGCACCGTCGAGCGGTGGCTGTACATGACCCCCTTGGGGCTGCCGGTGGTGCCGGAGGTATAGCAGAGGGAGCAGGCTGCGTTCTCATCGAGGCTGGGCCAGTCGAAGGACTCCGACTCACCGGCAATCAGGGTTTCGTAACAGTACAGATTCAGCAGTTCGGTTTGTGGCATGTGCGCCTCGTCGGTCATCACGATAAATCCTTGCACACCAGGAATTTTGTCGACCAACCCCTCCAGCAACGGCACGAACTGCGGATCGACAAACATCCAGCGATCCTCGGCATCGTTGATGATGTACTCGATCTGACTTTCGAAGAGTCGCGGATTGATGGTATGGCAGATCAGACTGCTGCAGGAGACCGCATAATAGAGCTCCAGGTGGCGGTGATCGTTCCAGGCAAGGGTGCCGATCCGATCGCCCTGCTTTACCCCCAGTCGGGCCAGGGCATTGGCCAGTTGGCCGACCCGGGCAAAGGCCTCGGCATAGCTGTAACGATGCAGAGGATCATCCTTGGTGACCGAGACAATCTCGGACGTTGCATGGTTTTTCTTGGCGAACTGCATGATCGAGGTGATCAGCAGCGGGCTGTTCATCATCAAACCGTTCCTTGCCATATTGAATGACTCCCATCTCTAAGTTATCTATTTATTGACAGAGGATTCCGTCCAGCAACCTATCAGCAACTACTCTTCCGCCGTCACGGGCTGCGAACTGGTCCACGGCAGGCCCTGTGTCAGCAACAGCAGGTAGAGGCCGACCCCGACCCCGAGTCCCCAAGCCGGGCCGAATTTGGCGATCACCATCCCGACGAAGAAGGCATAGCCCTGAGCAGCCGGGGTCTTGACCATCGACATCGCCACATAGGCGCAGGCAAAGCCGGTCAGGATCAGGGTGATCGACAGAGCCACGGTCAACAGCGGCTGCATGAAGGTCACCACCGGCACCAGGAAGATCAGGATGAAGGCCGGCCAGTACCAGTTGAGCAGCCCGTCGTACAGGGAATCCATGTTCTTGCGGCCACCCTTGTAGCGTTCGATGAGGAAGACGTTGACCCCGGTCCACATCGGCCCATGCAGGGGGATGAAAGGCCCTCCGGTCAGCAGATGACCCATATTGCGCACGAAAAGCAGCAGGTGGCTCCGGGTGTTGTCGTATTCAATTTTTTCATCGGGCCGCACCTTCGCGGCCTGTTCCAGCAGGGTGTTGGCCAGAACGATATCGCCGAAGACAAAGATGTAGACCATCACCGCCATCGGCAGCGCCTTGACATAGACCGCCAACTCCGGCCAGCCGATATAGAACGGCGATACCGCCTTGAGGTAGGCGCCGATCTGGGGAATGTGCAGTCCCATCTTGATATCGAAGGCAATCTCGCCGAACATCGGCCCGACAACCGCCGCAACCAGAAATCCGATCAACAGGGCCATCGAACCCATCAGATTGAGCAACCTGTTGCTCTTTTTCGCCTTACTGAACCAGACCGAGAACATCAACAGGAAGACCACTCCCCAGACGATAGGCAAGGTGTTGGGCAGCTTGGCCAGACGGCCGAATTCGGCGTTGAAGGCGGCAATGGCGCCGCCGAAGATGATCGCCGCGCGCAGTTCAGTCGGCACCCACTTGAAGAAGCGGCTGCCGAGTCCGGTCAGTGCGAAGAAGAGGAAGATCAGCGAGACGTCAACCGTCAGGGCCATCATCGCCCTGATCGCCTCCTCACCCGCCTCGAACCCGCCGAGAAAACCCATCACCAGCGGCAGCGCCGGGGTAATCCAGCCGGGGGCATAGGGTTCGCCACAGAGCAGGGTCGGAATCGCCCACAACCAGATGAGCTGAATCAGCACCACCGCCCAGGCGACTTCGAAGGGGACATTGAAATACTTCATGGTCAGGGCGGCCACCACCCCGCCGGTCGCCGCCGTCAACAGGCCCCCCTGAATGATCTCGGGCCAGGAAAATCCCACATGCACCCCCGGGATTCGGGCGGTAAACCTCCCCCAGCGGATCCCACGCTGCACGTCTCCTGCGTCTCTCTTTGTTGCCATCTCTCCATTTCCTCCCTGCGCCTTTGCGCTAACAATAGACCGCTTCTGATCAAAACCATCCAGCCCCACGAAAAAGAAGGCCCGACTCCGATCAACTCGCCCCCCTTGGTATCAATAAAACACTGTTCCACAATGTATGCCAAGGAACAATACAAACAACGAGAAGAGCCCAACGGGTCGGTGTATAACGCTTTTTTGGAACAGTCAGGAAGCACGGATGGAGAAGAGAACCAGAGAGGAGCTACGAAATATCGGAGGGCGCGGAAATGAACTGCCGCCTCGGCTCGGCACGAACAGCCACCAGGAAGAGCAGCAACGAGGGGAGAACTAACAATAGAAGGATGTCTCCGAAATATCGGAGCAACTACGAAATGTCGGAGGTCCTGAGTTGACGCGATATGCCCAGCTTTTGCATCCTGGAGTCGAGAGTGGTCGGCTTGATCCCGAGTAACTCAGCGGCACCATGCCGGCCCCGAACGCGCCAACCGACACGTTCCATCACCGACAGGATATGCCGACGCTCCACCTCTGCCAGGGTCATGGCCGGGACTTGCATAGCGGCTGAATCACTCGGCAGATCCAACTGCAACACCGGCCCATTGCATAAAATCATCGCCCGTTCGACAACATTGCGCAGCTCCCTGACGTTGCCGGGCCAATGGTAGCGTAGTAAGGCGTCCTGGTATTTCTTGGGGATCCGTTCGATACTCTTGCCCAGAGCATCGCCGAATTCCTTGACCAGAGTCCGGGTCAACAGGGGGATATCATCCGGCCGCTCGCGCAGAGGCGGGACCGTGATGGGAAAAACATTCAGGCGATAATAGAGATCTTCCCGAAACTGGCCCTGCTTGACCGCCTGGGCTAGATCCCGGTTGGTCGCAGCGATCACCCGCACATCGACTTCAAGGGTCTTGCCGCTACCGAGCCGCTCAATCTGCCCTTCCTGCAGCACCCGCAGCAGCTTAGCCTGCAGTTCCAGCGGCAATTCCCCGACTTCATCGAGAAAGATAGTCGAACCGTCGGCAGCCTCGAAACGACCGATCTGCCTAGTCACGGCACCGGTGTAGGCTCCCCTCTCCCGGCCAAACAGTTCACTCTCGATCAGGGTTGCCGGCAGGGCCGCACAGTTGACCCTGACCATGGCTCGTACCTGGCGTGAACTCAGCCGATGAACGGCCCGCGCCAGCAACTCCTTACCGGTGCCGGTCTCCCCCAACAGCAGCACAGTAGAATCGGTATCTGCCACCTGCTCAACCTGACGCAGAACATTGCGGATGGCGGCCGACTGGCCGATAATCTCCTCATGCTTATACTCGACTTCGAGCTGGTCTCGCAGGTAAAGGTTTTCCACCTCCAGCCGATCCTTGAGCTGTTTGATCTCATTGAAAGCGTCCTGAATCTTCTGCTCGGCTCGCTGACGCTCGATCACATTGGCAAAGAGTTCCCCCAACAGGCGCAACCGCTGAATAAACTCATCGGGCCACGCCCGCCGAGAATGAATGGAGACAAAGGAGACCACGCCGAGAACATTGCCGCCGACGCTCAAGGGGATAAATAGGATCGACCTGATATCGCCCAGCCTTTGGCAGTACTCCTTTTCGCGCCACTGTTCAGCGGGCAACTCGTCTGGATCGGAGATGTAAAACATCTCGCCCCGACGGGCCATGGCCACCCAGACGGGCAGGATATCATCCAAATCCGCAGGGGGAGATTTTATGCCTGGAAGAGAGTAGTTATAAATCTGCTGGAGGCGTCCGTCCTGATCCGAGAACAACCAGAGAGTACTCCGGTCGAAGCCCCGAAATTCAACGATCCGCTGGAGGCCGTGTTCAATCTTTTGACCGATCTCGGCGACAGGCAGGTTAACGAAGGGAGCAGAGAGGTCCGAGAGGAGCGCCTCGAACTGTAGGCGCTCGCCAAGAAGTCCTTCGGGCCCAGTTGGTTGGGAGGGTGTCATACCAACATGCCTTTAGCTGTGAGTTTAGATTCCGCTAATCCTATCACCCATGCTCCACAGGTTAAAGAAAAACCTTTCGCCTATTCCTGCGCAGCCATCCTTCTGAACAGTTCCGGGGCAGAAGGTGCCAGGGTTACAGATTGCACAATCCCAACTCTTCAATACATGCGGTGCCAAAGGCGGTCATGTCGACCCTTTCTGGGGAGTGCACCTATTTTTCTTTATTACGAAACTGTGCAATAAACTTCAGAATCAGGACATGCAGCACTCTCACAATCGAGTTAAGAGGAAGGACTAAAGTCTAAACCTCAGCTATTTAAGTCAAAAGTAAAGGGGTCAGGTCTCAACCGAAGACATTTTCAATCTCGCCTCCACCTCTTCAAACAACTTACGTAATGTTTCGTCCTTTTCGCAGGCAATCCTCATCCTACGGCTGGCCTGTGTTATTGCCGCATCGCTTAGCCCAAACCGCGCGCCTATTTCCCGCAGCCGGGCGCCGCTATATCTATGGCAATAGTAGATGCATGCTTTCTTCGCCAAAGTCGCCTCTTTTATTACCCCTGCTACAGCTGTAATGATTTCATCTATCCCCGGTCGATTAAGCACCCTCACTGCGGGCATGTTTCGGTCGGCTTTTTTCTCACCAAGATGCTGCTGCGACAGCTCCCGTACAAAATCATGGTTCCCCAGCATGGTCGAGGCAATTGCCTTCTTAAGCGGACTCCCACCTTCCCGATTGATCGCATCGTTCACGAATTCCCGATATTTATCATTTGTGCCAGCGCCCCCGAAATATCCAAGGACAAAGCTTGTCGTAAGCCAGTTCGGTGTTTCACTCATTCCGATTAGGTGCCGATAGCTTGACCATTCGTATTCTACGGGGGTGGCCACAATCCCAGCCCGCACCGGGTTAAGATGGATGTAACGGGACAGTTCTGTTGCGTATTCATCAGCCTCTACAACTATCGCCTTGTACCGTCCCTGGAAGAGGTGCCCGAACCGCTTGCGCTTTACATTGAAATAGGTCGAGTATGCGCCGTTTATGTGATGCATGATCTGCGAAAGGTTCCCCGCCGGGGTCTCCAACAACAGGTGATAATGGTTGTTCATCAGGCAATAGGTGTGGATTGCCGCACCATAGCGGAGTACCGCCGATTCGAGATAGGAAAGGAATTGCTGCCGATCTTTCCGGCTCTTGAAGACATCCTTCTGTTCGTTGCCGCGCGCTGTTACATGATAAAAAGCGCCGGGATACTCGATGCGTAATGGTCGGGACATGTTCTGCTCCTTTGCGGACCGGGATTTCTCTCAGATTAGCAAAGAAATGTTAATTGTATAGAGTTGAGACCTGACTCCTATGTCTACTAGGAAAAAACACATGAAAACTTAATTTTCAATGAAAACAGTTAGTTCCTGAATTGATAAACGATTAACTCAAGATAGAAGTAAATATGTTTAACTTTTGGCTAATTCTTTTTCCAGGAGGTGCATATGCTTGATGTTCGCTGGATAGAGTCGTTTGTTGGTAGGATTAATGGAGCTGACGCAGGTTCCACGATTAGAGTCAGAAGTGAAGAGCGAAAAGTGTTAGCGGAACGTATGGTCCGTAAGATGCGCCCTAATGATGGCATTTCGGTTGTTTTTTAATTGTAGGGAAGACATGGGGGCAAGTCTTAACAAGAAGGCACGAGGTGCGGGGTCAAGTCTTTACTCTTGAAGGTTTTGAAAGTCCAGCTATGCTTTCTGTGATTTTCAAGAGGAGCAACTCATCGGTGAGCAGGGTTATCGGGAAAGCTCAAGAGTAAAGACTTGACCCCGGTTTTTGTTTGACCCCGGTTTTTGTTGTGAGTTCTAAAGGTGGCGGTCAAAATCCATTTTTTTGTACAATATTCGCACGACGTCGATTCCGTCTTTTGTCTGCTTGAAGAAGATGACATGGGAGCCTGATCTGGTTTTCCTGTACCCCCTCATCACGTCACCAATATCAATGGACGTTGTGGGGTCGGAGGCCTGTTTTTCTATCTCGGCCCACAACTCCCGAATATATTTCTCTGCTTGATTAACACCCCATTGAGCAAGGCTGTAATCCCAGATTTCGCTCAGATCAGATTTGGCCTTGGGAGATAGGGTCACTCTGCTCATAGGTAAAGAGATTTCTTCTTGTTTGCGATAAAGGCATCGATGTCCAGGCTTGTGGAGGGGCCTGAGTTTTCGCCCTCGAGCAGAGCCAGCCTCAGTTGCTCCAGTTTCATATGATCGTTCCTGATCAAGTCCCGCATATAGTCAGAGACATTGGCGTACCGCCCGGATTGCACGCATTCTTCAACCCAACTCTTCATCTGGTCGGGTAAAGATATATTCATCGTTGCCATGAGAGTCTCCTTTCGTTTGATGACAAAATAAGTGTGTGGCAAAGATTGCCAAATGTCAAGGTTTGCCAAGTTTGGCTTTGGGAAGAGCCAGCGGCGCCACCATGGGGGCAAGTCTTGAAAAATAACTTTTCGCAACTACCGTTTCCAAGTGTAATCTGGAGACACAATACTGAATCTAATGTTGGGTTTTTCCCTATTCGGGTGGGCAACCCTATCCGATGCCCTCTTCAGCTCAAGTACAAGAGAGGATGCCGGGGGGGCTGAAAATAGCCTGCTGGTGTCTACTCGCAAACCTTCAATCCTGCGAATCATCATGTGATGAGAGGTAAAACCGATGTCCTCTACAACAGAGCGTTATTCAATCCCTGCAACGCGCTTCCGCTCTGAAATCGAGGTGGAACGAAGCCGCTTTATCACCACCGCCCAAGAGGTGATCTCGCAGGCTGAGGCGCAGGCGTTTGTCGCCGAACTCAAGGCCGAATTCCCCGATGCCAGCCATAACTGCTGGGCCTACCTGGTCGGGCCGCCCGGCAGCAGCGACCAGATCGGCCTGAGCGACGATGGCGAACCCCACGGCGTTGCCGGCCGCCCTATGCTGACCACTCTCCAGCATAGCGGCCTGGGTGATACGGCGATGGTGGTCACCCGTTACTTCGGCGGCATCAAGCTCGGAAAGGGGGGGATGGTGAAGGCCTACACCGCCGCTGCCCAGAGCGCACTGGAGCAACTGCCGCGCAGCGTCCGCATCAGCTGGGTCGAAATTATGGCGAGCTTCGCTTATGCCGTACTGACGCCACTGAAATTGCGGCTGCCGGACTTCGAAGCTGAAATCCTCACCATCGACTATGCCGACAAAATCAGCTCCAGGCTGCGACTGCCGCAGGAACAGTTGGAAAAGTTTCAGACCATGTTTTCCGACCTGACAGCAGGTCAAGGGACGTTGGAGAAATTATAAATGGGGCAGGAGATGGTAGGGCAAGAGGGGATCACCGAGCGGTACAACCAGGAAACGGGCCTCATCGAGATCCGTTGCGGTCATTGCGCAAACGCCGAGGACCTCCTGACGCGACCTCGGAAAAAACACGAATATGGTCCATTCCTGCCGAAGTGGATCGCTGCGAAGCAGCCTGGCCGGTTTATCTATGGCACAAAGGGAGACTGCATGCTGAGGGGCCAGGTGAACTGGAACGATGTTGTTTGCTCTGAGTGCGGTAATATGAATGTCATGGAGGACTGAGGCGGTCTGGATGTCTCCGGAATTGTCCGGCAAGCATTTCAGGGCAAGCGGCGAGCGTTCACTCCACTTCGGGCCGTTCGACCGCTTGTGAATGCAATATAAATGAAAGAGGCGTTGATGCGGCATGCACAGGACTTCGTCGGTGAATTTATCGGCACCTTTCTTCTGGTGTTGTTCGGCTGCGGGTCGGTTGCCGTTACCATCCTCTTCTCTGCTCATGTCGGGCTTTTTCAGGTTGCTCTGATCTGGGGGTTGGGAGTGACGGTTGCAATCTATGCTACCCGGCATCTCTCCTGCGCCCATCTCAACCCTGCGGTGAGCATTGCCATGGTCATCGGGCGAAGGATGTCTCCGTCAAGGTTGCCCCTGTACCTTGCCGGCCAGTTCATCGGCGCATTTGCCGCAGCCGCGGTTTTGTATCTGCTTTTTGCCGATTCCATATCCCAGTACGAGAGTATGCACAACATCCTGAGGGGCTCTCCGGATTCTGTTAAAACGGCTATGATGTTTGGCGAGTTCTACCCAAATCCGGGTGCGGGTCTTGTTGCGGTTGTCACCCCCTTTACCGCTTTTCTGGCGGAAGCGGTTGGAACCTTCGTCCTCGTTATCATGATCTTCTCCCTGACTGAAGGGTGTAATCTCGGACGCCCGGATGACGCTCTGGCACCATTTTTTATCGGTCTGACTGTGACCATTATCATTTCAATTATCGCCCCTCTGACCCAGGCGGGACTCAACCCGGCCCGCGATCTTTCGCCCCGCCTGTTTTCCATGCTTGCCGGATGGGGCAGGGCTGCCCTGCCTGACCAGAGTTTTGGCTTCCTGACAATCTACTGCCTGGCTCCGATAGTAGGAGCTAGTCTGGCCTCAATTGTTTTCACCCGAATCATAGAGCCGCTGATGAAAAAAAAGGGACAGGCTGATGATTGCCTCTGTGCTGAAAAGCGATAAGAGCTGCTGCAATGATTGACATTTTACTCCCCATGGCGAAATTGTTTCCAAAATCAAAACAGAGTGGGCGACTGCCCTGATTCTCTCTAAAAAAATACGCAATCGCAGCCAGGATTCTTTTAGGCTTTCATCACTGCGCAAGAAGGGCCGGGGAAACTTCCCGGCCCTTCTTGCGTCCAATTAAACGACTGCCGCCTCTCAGCTCTTAGAGTTCCCCGTGAGCTGCTGCCGCAAAAGAAACGGCCCCAAGGGGGAAGTGCTGTGGGGCTCGATCTACTGCCCGGAATTGTGGGTGACCAGAATCCGAACTGGACAACCATAGGGCTCTGTTCTTAGCCTAGCGCTATCGGGCATGCCGATTGCTAGTATCTAGATTATCGATATTATCGCTTTGACCGGTAGTAAAGACTGCACTATTGTACGGCCCTATTCTTTTTCCGGAGGCAGTAAAAAATGAAGAGATTCGTATCTGCATTGATTTTTGTTCTTGTCGCTTTTCAGGCGACATCGGCGTTGGCCGCGAGCAGTCGTCAGGGCGTGATCCGCTTCGAGGTCGATCTGGGTGCGCAAGGGGCGGGCCAGGAGGTTCACCTCTGGCTTCCCTATCCGGCTCAGGATGGAAATCAAGGTATCAGTGAGGTGAAAATCGAAGGGGATTTTAGTGAGTCGGCTATTCATACCGATTCGTCTGAAACAGCCCGGATGCTCCACGCCCGCTGGGATAAAGACAGTGCTTCGCGCAAGCTCATTTTCAGCTTCAAGGTTGATCGAAAAGAAGTGCTGCACAGGGATCTGCCCGAGACCGAGCCGACCTGGAATCCCGCCGATTTTGCCCAGTGGCTTGGCGCCACCGCTCTTGGGCCCGTCGATGGGGACGTCAAGGTACTCGCCGAGAGCATTACCGCCGGCCAGACCACCGTGCTTGGCAGGGCCAGGGCCCTGTATGATTGGACCGTCGAGAACATGTACCGGGATCCTGACGCTCAGGGCTGCGGCATCGGTGACGTTACTTCACTGCTCGCCATCCCTGGGGGGAAATGCGCCGATATCCACTCGGTCTATGTGGCGCTTGCCAGGGCTGCCGGTGTTCCCGCCCGCGAAGTCTTCGGCATCCGGCAGGGCAAGAAAGAGACTCAGGATATCACCGGATGGCAGCACTGCTGGGCCGAGTTCTATCTGCCCGGTTATGGTTGGGTACCGGTGGATCCGGGGGATGTGCGAAAGGCCATGCTTAAAGAAAACCTGAAGCTGGAAGACGCCAAAACCGCAGGGTATCGGGCCTATTTCTGGGGGGGGATCGACCCTTACCGGGTCAAGTTCAACACAGGGCGTGATCTGACTCTGACCCCCGCGCAGCAGGGAGAATCTCTGAACTATCTGATGTACCCCTTTGCTCAGGTGGGTGGTGAAACGCTCGACTGGCTTGATCCCGCAACCTTCAAGTACCGCATCGATTATCGCGAAATCTGATCCCGGCCCGCTGGAGTCAGAGGAACTGAAAGCGAGAAGAAAGTTGCATTCTGGCTGCTGATGGCAGCGGCCCAGCAGGTTGCGCAAGCCTTCGTGCCCCCCCCCTTTTTTTTACAGGGACTGATGGGGGAGGGGCACGAGTTGTCTCACCCGGTTGCCAGTGTCAATCCGACTGCGCAAAACCGGTGAATTACGGATATTTCATCGACCGGCGAGGCTGGTGATCAGATCTACTTCGCCCTGTCGGCCGAGGGTCTGCATCGCCTCGATGGCC
>JAAXQG010000221.1 GCA_012974445.1 Desulfuromonadales bacterium | reverse complement strand
CAGGTCATTGAGGCCCCTTTTGTTCATCGAGATCATCGGGGTCCACAAATTTGTAGCCGCCGAAGATGCTGCTCATGGTGCCGTTTTTTTCTTTGGTGTCCATGAGCCAGGCGCTGTAGACGTGGTGGATGCCGAAGCCAAGCAGCAGCCACATGATCATGTGGTGAATCAGCCGCAGGATCTGCCCGCCGGGTACAAGGGCCAGGGAGCCGAAGAGGCTGTCCCAGAGCCCACCCGGGGCGTATTGCCCGTAGAGGGCAAATCCGGTGACGATCTGCAGGGCAAAAAGGATGAATACGGCCGAATAGGCCATGGCGGCCAGGGCGTTGTGCCCCACCACGTAGGGGGGCGTTTTCGACAGAAAGCTGTAGTAGGTGAAGGTCTTCCAGATGTGTTCGCGCCCCTTTTTCGTCGCCCAGGGAAAAAGCACCCGCCAGGAGGCGTACCTGTTGCCCAGGAAAAGCCAGGCGATGCGTGCCAGCACCGAGATGGCAAAGGCGTAGGCGGCGATGAAATGGATGAGACGGTTCCAGCCCATGAGGTAATCGGCGATGTCCGGCGCCGTGATGAAAGGGTTGCCGATGTAGTACCCGGTGAAGGACAGCACCAGGATCGAAATCACGTTGGTCCAGTGCGTCAGCCGCACCGGCCACTCCCAGACGTATCGGATCTGAAGCATCATCGCCTCCTTTGGCCTACAGGGCCTTCACGCGGATGATTTCGGTGCCCTTGGCGTCCAGCACATGAACGGCGCAGGCCAGGCAGGGGTCGAAGCTGTGGATGGTCCGCAGGATCTCCAGGGGCATCTTCTCATCGGCTACCGGAGTACCGATGAGCGCCGACTCGTAGGGTCCCATCTGCCCCATGGGGTCTCTAGGGCCGGCGTTCCAGGTGGAGGGAACCACGGCCTGGAAGTTCTTGATCGCCCCGTTTTCGATGCGGATCCAGTGTCCCAGCGCTCCCCGGGGCGCCTCATGGTAGCCGAATCCCATGGCCTCCTTGGGCCAGGTGGAGGGGTCCCACTTCTCTGCGTTGTGAACCTCCAGGATGCCTCGGCCCATGTTGTCGGTGAGCTGATTGAGCCAGAGCTCGGTCTTGCGCACCAGAAGAAGGCTGTCGATGGCCCGGGCAGCGGTGCGACCCAGAGTGGAAAATAGGGCCTCGGGGCCCAGGCCCAGCTTGCCGAGAACGAAGTCGACTGCCTCCGTCATTTCCTTGTGACCGGCGGCATAGGCGACGACGGCCCGAGCCAGGGGGCCGACTTCCATGGGCTGGTCCAGGTAGCGGGGAGACTTGACCCAGCTGTACTTGCCTTCCACATCCAGGAAGTCGTAGGGGGGCATGGGGCCGGTGTAGTTGGGGGTTGTTTCCCCCTCATAGGGGTGCCTGCCCTTGTGGTCGCCTCCTTCGTAGCTGTACCAGGAGCGGGTGACGTATTCGGTGATCTTCTTCTCGTCCATGGGCATCAGGTTGGCCAGATCCTTACCCATGACCACGCCCCGGGGCAGGTAGAAGCTGTCCACGCTGCCGCTGTTGTCCATGGGGAAATCGCCGTAGGCCAGGAAGTTGCCCACCCCGCCGCCGATGGCCGCCCAGTCTTTGTAGAAGGAGGCTATGGCCAGCACGTCGGGGATGAGTACCTGCTCCACGAAGAGGCGGGCTTTTTTGAGCAACTTGCCGATCAGGGCGATCTTGTCGGCGTTGAGGGCGTTCTGGCTGTCCGGGTCTACGGGGATGGACATGCCCCCTACCAGAAAGGTCTGGGGGTGGGGGTTTTTGGAGCCGAGAATCGCATGGATCCTGATGATGTCCTTCTGCCATTCCAGCGCTTCCAGGTAGTGGGCCACGGCCATGAGGTTGGCCTCAGGCGGCAGGCGGTAGGCGCTGTGCCCCCAGTAGGCGTTGGCGAAGGGCCCCAGCCGCCCGGTGCCGACGAAGGCCTTGACCCGGTCCTGGATGCCCTTGAAATAGGTGGCGCTGGATTTTTCGTAATTGGAAATGGACTGGGCCAGCTGCGCCGTCTTTTTGGGGTCGGCCTTGAGGGCGCTGGTGATGTCCACCCAGTCCAGGGCGTGCAGGTGGTAGAAGTGGATGACGTGATCCTGCACGTTCTGGATGCCCATGATGATGTTGCGGATGAGCCGGGCGTTGTCGGGGATGCGGATGCCCAGGGCATCCTCCACGGCGCGGATGCTGGCCATGGAATGCACCGTGGTGCAGACGCCGCAGAAGCGCTGGGTAAAATGGTGGGCGTCCCTGGGGTCGCGTCCCTTGAGGATGGTCTCGATCCCTCGAAAAGCGGTGGAGGAGCTCCAGGCGTTTTTGATGATGCCGTTTTCGATCTGGGCTTCTATGCGCAGGTGTCCCTCAATGCGGGTTACCGGATCTACTGCGATTCGTTTTGCCATATCTATAAGGTCTCCTTCGCTCTTTGTTTAGTCCTGTGCGTCCGAATCGTCCTTGAGCACCTTGTCATCCTCCAGGCTGTCTCCTTTGCGAAAGGCGCTGGCTACTCCGTGGGCGGCGAAGGCTCCGGCCACGGCGGCTGCCAGCCCGAGTCCGACCTTGTCGGCTGTCTGCTCGATGCCGAATCCTGGCACCTGAGGCAGGCGGCGGTAGAAGGGGCTCATGCTGTCCCAGAAATTGGGTTCGCTGCAGCCGATGCAGCCGTGGCCGGCCATGACCGGCCAGCTCGTGCCCTCGTTGTAGCGCACGGTGGGACAGTTGTGGTAAGTGGCCGGGCCCTTACAGCCCAGCTTGTAGAGGCAGTGCCCCTGACGGTGCCCCGCGTCGCCGAATTTCTCGGCGTACTGCCCGGCATCGAAGTGACCGCGGCGCTCGCAGTTGTCATGAATGCGTTTGCCGTAGGCGAATTTGGGGCGCCCCAGCTCATCGGTGGCCGGTAGCTTGCCGAAGGTCAGAAAGTGGACGATGGTGGCGGTGAGGTTCTCTACATTGAGGGGGCAGCCGGGCAGGTTGATGATGGTGGCGCCGGGCACGGCCTGACTCACCGACAGGGCCCCGGTGGGGTTGGGCGCCGCAGCGGGGATACCGCCGAAAGAGGCGCAGGTGCCCACGGCGATGGTGGCGGCAGCGTTCGCGCAAACCTTGCGGACGATGTCATAGGCGCTCTCGCCTCCGATGGTACAGTAGATACCCCCCTCGGCGGTGGGAATGGAGCCTTCCACCACGGCGATGTACTGCCCCTTGTATTTCTCCACCGTCGCCCACTTGGCTTCTTCGGCCTGGTGGCCTGCCGCGGCCATGATGGTTTCGTTGTAGTCGATGCTCAGATAGTCGAAGATCAATTCGGCCGCCGTGGGAGCGCTGGCTCGCAGCAGTGCCTCGGTGTCCCCCGTGCAGCCCTGGAATTCCATCCAGATCACCGGCGGGCGATTGTCCCCCTCCATGGCTTGCGCCACTTGCGGGATCAGGCTTGCCGGCAGGGCCAGGGTGGCCGTGATGGCGCTGCAGAATTTCAGGAAGTCCCGGCGTCCGATCCCCCGGGCCTCCCAGCGTCTCAGGCAATCCTCCGGCACCTCGGAGGTTTGTGTCTTGTGCTCGTCAGTCATAGGGCGGCTCCTTTTTAGAAATCGGGAACTCTGTTTAGCGGCCGTGAAAGAAAAGGTTCGGAGTGTAGAGTCTGTGCTCTGGCTTTTT
>JAAXQG010000303.1 GCA_012974445.1 Desulfuromonadales bacterium | reverse complement strand
ATCGCCCGCACCGATCCCCAGCTCTGCGCCACCTGCCACGAGCCCCAGTTCTGCTCCAGCTGTCACGACGACTTCCGCGACGCCGGCATCGACACCGCCTTCGACTCCCATCGCCGCGGCTGGCAGAGCCTGAATCTAAATCACGATCACGACAATCTGACCAACTGTCAGACCTGCCATACCGACTCGGTTTTGCCGTCTCAGGAGTGGCACAACCGCCACGCCAAGGAGGCTCGTAAAAATCTTGCGACCTGCCAGGCCTGTCACCCGCAGGGGGATATCTGCCTGACCTGCCACAGCGCCAAGACCGGACTGGGGGTCAACCCCCACCCGAAGGACTGGGATGATTTCAATGGACGACTCGATCGGGCCAGCAACGGCAAGACATGCCGTAAGTGCCACTAAAGCAACAGCACGAACCATAAACTAGGAGGAAAGAATGAGAACGAAACAGGTACTACTTCTGGGGACGATGCTGGTCTCCACCGCCCTTTGGGGCTGCGGAAGCAACGCAGGCTCAGGCGGCGATCAGAGCGCTGCTGCCGCCGGAGAACCCAACAGCAGCATTCAAAATGCGCAGGCCGTGGGGATGGACGTTTGTACGAACTGCCACGCTGGCCAGACCAACCAGTGGATGGCCGGAGTTCACTCCAACTCAGACGGGGATGTGGCGAGTACAGGGTTTCCCAATACCGCGTTTTTTGGATCCACGGAAAACAGTAATGGGGTCGCCTGTACCCAGTGTCATGATCAGATGGGTGACAGCCAGAATCTGACCCCTCTGCTGACCGGAAACAGTGCTCGACCCATTGTCAGCTGCGAGTCCTGTCACGGTGGGGGAGGCCTGCATTACGGAACCGGTCCCATCCCTTATGCGGCTCCCGATTTCGATCGCTGCGGCCAGTGCCATAACAGCAACTTCGACCACCTCTCACAGCACCCTGAGAGCGACAGTATCTCAGAAAATTACATGAGTTCCCCGCACGCAGGCTCTATCAACCAGTACAACTACGCCGAGGGTAGCACCACCGATGTCAAGGCTCTGTGCTCCCGCTGCCATACCGATGAAGGTGTGAAGCTGTATAAAAACCTCAACGGTGGCCCAGGTGATCTCTCTGCAGCGCTGCCCGATACGGTTTCTCCCGTGGAGAACGCCAGCGTTGTTCAGTGCCGCACCTGTCATAATGCCCACAGCCCCAAGGATCTGCTTCAGAGCGCATTGCTGGACGAGACCGATCCGTTAAATCCCGTGACCCTGGAGTCCAAGGAATTCCGTACCTGTACCACCTGCCACCAGCCTGAAGACGGCTTCCACGGTGAAAACAGCAGCCGCGGGATCAACGATGCCCGTGTGATCTACGACACCCACCTGGGTGACGATCCGACCACCGCATCGATCGAAGGATATAACATCGATCCGGCCGACAGCCGCTCCTGCCGCAACTGCCATAACCCCCACAATGCGGACACCACTATTAACAAGCAGTGGGCAAAATCCGGCCACGGCGGCCGTCTGAAGCTTTACAAGGACAAGGTTCTGGCCGAGGCGGTTAATCCTGCCGACGTCCTCACCGCCGGAGCGCCCAACTACGATCATCTCGCCAATGGTGACGAGGTTCCCTATGCACCGGCCTTCGCCAACCCTACGTACGTCTATGCAGATGATGGCCGTGCGGCCTGCCAGCGCTGTCACACAGCTACCGGCGCCGACAACTATATGCAAGACCCGGCGACCTACCTGACCCAGATTGACGACTTCATCTCCGATCCAGCAAATGGTAATCCGAATGACTACAGTTATCTCGATGTGTTCGATGCCGACGGAAATCTGGTCGGTCAGCGTCGCGAGATGCTCTACTGCACCAGCTGCCACAGCGACAACTCGGGTGGCCTTGAGGCTCCCGGTGCCATCGTCGGAACATACCAGACGGTGGATCGTGCAAACCCCGCCGGGCCCAGCATTCCTGCGACCTTCACCGACATGGGAGACTCCAACGTCTGCATCGCTTGCCATACCGGCCTGACCGGCGGTCAGGATGTGAAGGATGCGAATCTGGACGACAGCACCGGCGTGGTTCTCCGTGATCCTCTCGATCCTGCCAGTCGGGTCATGTTCGGAGAATTCAACCCTCACTACCGAGGGGCTGCCGCCACCATGGAGCGCACCATGGGGTATGAGTTTGCAGGTCAGAACTACGACAACCTCAGCTTCTACGGCCACATCAACATCGGTGCCGCAGATGCCGATGGAAACGAGGTCGTTCCCGGTACCGGAACCAGCGGTTCCTGCGTGGCCTGCCACATGAACGACAGCAACGCCGCAGGCGTGCCCAATCATCGTTACCAGCCCTACGCGCTGGATGCCAACGACGATATCTCCGGCATCGCCACGGTCTGCACCACCTGTCACAACGGAGCTTTTGAACTTACCGTCGATTTCGTAGCCAGCGAGAAGCACGGCTTCGAGGATGCGCAGCACGCGCTGGAAGACCTGATGGCTGTTGACGGCATCTTCTATCGTCATGATCTGGGCTGGCCCTACATGTACACCCGATCCCAGGCTCAGGATGAGGCTGATCCGGCAGGTGCCATTCCTAATGATGGCGGCAAGTTTGCCTTTGTCTTCACTGGCTGGGATACAGTCGATAGCTTCGGGGCCGTATTCAACTACAGCTACCTTCACACCGAGCCTGGTGCCTTTGCTCATAACAGGCACTACACCAAGAAGCTTCTGTTCGATTCCATCGACTGGATGGACAACAAGTCTCTTGATGGTGTCATCGACCTGAGCGCTCGACCCGAGGCAGCTCATTGGTTCGGTGCTGCCGATGCCAGTGCCGTGTTGCGACCCGATGAAGCAGCGGGAATTTTCTAAGCTCAATCTTATGCTCTAACCCAGGCCGGCCCTTTCATTGGGGCCGGCCTTCTTTTTCATTTTTTAGTTCAGAATAGAACTATGGATGAAAGGACCAGGTGCTCATGCGTTGCAAAGGTATTCAGTTCAAAGTTGGCGGTTTTCTCCTGGTGTCCATTGCACTGGTCGTTGGCGTTTTGACCTGGCAGTCTACGAGGCAAACGGCGGCGCTGCTGGAGCGCTCCCATGAGCTCTCTGGGGCCGCACTGCGAGAAGCGGCGCGGGATCAGGCGCATAGTCTGTACCTGGGGCTGGAAGCGGGCCTGCGGGAGTTTATGGTTCAGGGAGATATGGAGGCATTCTCAACTCTGCTGATCGATCTAGGAAAGCTTGAGGGAGTGCAGGAAATTGGTCTTGCCAGGCCGGATGGAGGCATCGCCTTTTCAAGCGATATCTCAAAAGTTGACCAGCTTGCCGACGGGAAGATGAGGTCTCAGGCTCTGGGCAGACGCAATCTGGTGCAGGGAGAAGATGATCATGGGCTCTGGGCCGCCCGTGCAATACATTTTGAGCAGAATTGCGCCGAATGTCATCAGGGAGTTAAAGCCGGAGAAACGGCGGGGATTCTCTTCGTTCGCTCTAGTCTTGCCAAATTTCTGGCAGTTAATCAACAGATGGAAGCGCATTATGAGCAGTCCGTCGAGCAGAGCCTCTGGACTGCTCTGGCCACCGGAGCTGTTGGCCTGATTGTGGTCTCGGTTTTGATCTGGTGGCTAATCGGGCGCCTGATTAAGCGCCCGCTGAATAACCTCAGCCAAATGATGAGTGACCTGGCTGTCGGTCGCCTCTCCAGTCGTCTCAGCCTCGAGGGTGAATGCACCGAAGTTCGGTTCATGGCAGAGGCCGTCAATGGGTTTGCCGAGAACCTGCAGCGGGAGTTGATCGAAACTTTGGTGAAAATTGGCCAGGGAGATCTCGGTGCCAAGGTTCAACCGCTGGACGCCGAGGATGAGATTCGAGGTGCACTCAAGGACTTGATAGAAAACCTCAGGGCCCTGATCTCCGGCTTCCAGCTCTCCGGACAGCAGATCGCTGCGGGGTCCTCACGGGTCGCATCAGCGTCCGAGTCCCTTTCGGAAGGGACGGTGCATCAGGCCAGCTCGCTGGAGGAGATGTTCAGCTCCATCGAGCAGATTGGAGAGCAGGCGCGGCACAGTTCCGAGAGCGCTGCAATGGCTAACGATCTGCTCTCCCAGACCTGGGAGCTGGCCCGGAAGGGCAATGACCAGATGGGGGAAATGGTCAATGCGATGGCGGAGATCGGTGAGGCCAGCCAGGGGGTTTCCCGTATCATCAAATCGATCGATGAGATTGCCTTTCAGACAAACCTGCTGGCCCTTAATGCCGCTGTGGAAGCGGCCCGTGCGGGTACTCACGGCAAAGGGTTTGCCGTGGTGGCTCAAGAGGTTAGAAATCTGGCCCAGCGCAGTGCCCGGGCTGCTGGGGAGACGGCCGAGCTGATTGCCGCCTCCGTTGAGAAAGCGAACACCGGGGGAAGAGTCGCCGGTGAGATGGCTACGGCCCTGGAAGAAATACTGGATCAGGTCACCAGAATCAATGCTCTTGGGGAGGAGATCGCTAATTCATCTCGAGCTCAGGCGCAAGGGATCTCGGAAGTCAACGAGGGGGCCGGGCAGGTGGATCAGGTCGTCCAGCAGAATACGGCCGTTTCGGAGCAGTGCGCCGCTGCGTCCCGGGAACTCTCGGGGCAGGCCGAACATCTCAAAAATATGCTGATGAAGTTTCGTTTGGAATCGGATGAACGTGAGGCGGGGCATGAACAAGCTGCTCTCTTGCTGTCTTCAAATTCCCGGGTGTTGTCTGGGGCTTCGAGGGAAAGCTCCCTTTTAGGGGCAGCTTTTTCTTCTCATTGAGCAGGGAGATGCAGGAGGATACATGGACAGTAAAATTTTTCCGCAGCAACAGCTCTACGATGAACCCGGCGTCAAGAACACCATGGTACCGAACTGGCTCAGCGCTCGTTCAGAGGTTTGTCCTGTAATGGATTTCAATGTCCAGGAGCCTTTGTCGAGGGCATTGCTGAATCATCTTTGTGTTGGCGTCTTCTGGAAAGATGCCGATCTGGTGTATCGGGGGTGCAATGAACGTTTCGCTGAGCTTTCAGGGCTAGAGAATCCCGAGGCGGTTGAGGGGCGAAACGATCTGGAACTTTTCGGTGATGCTGATCGGGCCCGTAAATGTCGTGAAATCGATGCAAGGGTTCTGGTCGAGGGACGATCGGCTACCGATTATCCTGTTTTCCAAAAAAGCGATGGCGAAACGGTGAGTATGAGAGTCGATATCCATCCCCTGTTCGGCTCCAGTGGGATTGCCGAAGGTCTGCTGGGGATCGTAGAAGACCGGACCGACCAGGTACGTTCAGAGCGGAAAATCGATTTTGCCATAAATCACGATCCCCTTACCGGACTTCCTACAAGGCAGACTCTGGAGAGGGGGTTAAAACAGGCGACCTACGGTAGTGCCGCTGCCCGTTCGCAACTCGGGTTGCTGGTCGTCGATCTGTACCATTTCAAAAACGTCAATATCCTTCATGGCCCGACGGTGGGGGACAGAACCCTCATTGAAGTGGCCAACAGACTCTCCTGTGGACTGCGTAAGTATGATCAGGTTGCCCGGATGGGGGCGGACTGTTTTGCGATTCTGATCTCCGACACTAAGTCTGTCGAAGACCTTCGCGGCGTTGGCGACAAGGTGCTTCATCTGCTCAGAGCCCCTTTCCTGATTGATGGCAAGGAGATACGCCTGCAGGGGAATATCGGGATTTCCCGTTGGGATGAGAAAGATGGCGATGCCGAGGCAATGGTCCAGAGGGCTTTCATGGCACTGGATGAGGCCGTGAAGCTTGGCCCCGGGACCCATCATCTTTACCGCCCTGAACTGGGCGGCAGGCAAAGCGAACTCTTGCGGATGAACGAGCGTCTCCACTGCGCCCTAGAGCGTGGAGATCTGAGCGTGCATTACCAGCCCCAGGTTGATATTCACCTGGGACGCGTCGTAGGGGCAGAGGCGCTGCTGCGATGGAACGATTCAGTCTTTGGGGCGGTCTCCCCGGCTGACTTTATTACGTTAGCTGAAGAGTCGGGGCAGATCATTCCCATTGGGGAATGGGTGTTGCGGCAGGTCTGCGAGCAAATCATGGCCTGGAGACAGCAGGACGTTCAAATTCGTCGTGTCTGGGTCAATCTTTCGGCCAAGCAGATTCAGGAGCCCTTTCTGGTGGAAGTGGTTCGGGACATCCTTGCCGAAACCGGTCTGGACTCCTCTGCTCTGGGGCTGGAGATTACTGAGTCGGTGCTGGTCGAAGATGTCGAACGCGCCGCTGAAACACTGGGGCTGCTAAAGAAGTTGGGCGTGATGATCGCCGTGGACGATTTCGGGACGGGATATTCGTCCCTGAGCTATTTGAAGCATTTCCCCATCGATGTTTTAAAGATCGATCGCTCCTTTGTCAGTGATATCTCCGGAGGGAGAAATGGTGCCATGATGGCGAAGGCTATTATCACCATGGCCCAGGCCCTGGACCTCAAAGTGCTGGCCGAAGGGGTGGAGAACGCAGCACAGGTACAGTTGCTTCAAGCCCTCGGCTGCACCAGGATGCAGGGGTTCAAATTCGGACGCCCGATGCCGGCATCAGAGTTCAGGGACTATGTGGTGGGGCAGGATAATCAGCCTCTCGATTCCTTTACTGCTCAACATCCTTGATCTTTTAATTCCTGGTCAGTTCCCGCCCATACCTGATGCCAAGCTTGTTCATCCTGTTGCGCAGGGTACTGGGGTTCAGACCCAGGACCGCCGCTGCCCCTCCTGCGCCGTGGACCTTTCCTTCACAATATTCAAGCATTTTTTCGATATGCCTTGTTTCCGCCTGCGCCAGGGAGCTCAACTCTTCGTCGGGTTCCGGTTCAGAGGCAACCAGCTCAGGCAGGTCTGAAAAGCTGAGGGGAGCGCCCTGAGAACGGATCAATTCTCTCTCCATGATGTTTTCGAGCTCCCGGACATTGCCCGGCCAGGGGTAAGCCCGCAAGCGATTCAGGGCGGACTCGTGAAGTTCGGGAGCCTGGGGCAGACCCAGTTCCTTCGCTTTTTTGAGGCGTAAATATTCGGCGAGTTTCGGGATGTCGATGCGTCTCTGTCGCAGGGGGGGAATGATGATCGGAAAGACGTTGATACGGTACCAGAGGTCCTCTCTAAAGAGGTTTTGCGCGACCATCGTTTCCAGATTCCGGTGGGTGGCGGCGATGATGCGGATATCAACGGGAATCGTCCGGGAACCTCCGACCCGTTCGATTTCCTTGGACTGAAGAACCCGTAAGAGTCGAGCCTGAACTGCCGGGGGGAGCTCTCCGATCTCGTCCAAAAAGAGGGTCCCCCCCTGGGCTCTCTCGAAATGCCCCCGTCTCTGCGCGACTGCCCCGGTAAAGGCACCCTTTTCGTGGCCGAAGAGCTCACTGTCGATGAGCGATTCGGGTATGGCTCCGCAGTTCACCTTGATGAACGGACCTTCTTTGCGCGACGATGTCCGATGAATTGCACCGGCGATCACCTCCTTGCCCACGCCCGTCTCTCCGAGCAGCAGCAGGGTGTTGGAGAGCGGCGCGACCTGGTGGACCATTTCCATCACATGGGAGAGGCCGCCGTCGGCACCGATAACCTCCCCGGAGAGTTTCTCCAGCTCCTCATTTAAAAACTGGTTTTCTTCGGTCAGCTGTTCCTTGAGTTTTAAGGCCTCTCTGTGAGTCAGGGCATTGGCCATGGCGACAGCAAAAGGGTCATGAACCAGGGAGATTAGGGGGCCATGCTCGGGTTTGTATCGGTGGTGCCCCTTTGCCCTGAGAATCAGCCCTCCGAGACGCTGATCCTCGATTTTAAGGGTCAGGCAGAGATCGGAGACGTTGTGCAGGCCGACATATGGGCCGATTAACTCTGCCAGCTCATCCGAATCGTTCGTATTATAAAATCGCTGCGAATTAGAATCGACTTTCTCCTCCAGCAGGTTCATCACCTCTTCAGGAACCGGTATGCGAATGTTCGAAACGCACCCTTGCGCTGAGGTGCTGTGCGCGACCCGCATGATTGCACCGTTTTTCCGATCCCAGATGTCGAGAAAAATCTCATCAAGAGGGAAGATCTGTTCCAGGTAGAGGTGGCATCTCCACAGCGCCTTGCCGATGTCGAGATCTCCGCAGATGCGGGTGGTCACCTGGTGGAAAAAAACGTCTTCATTGATCGCCGAAAGGATTGAATCATCAGGGGGAGAAGAATTTATTTCAGTATTTTCGGCCATGCGCGATTCCCATCTTGCTCATGCGGTGTCTCAGGGTGCTGGCGTTGATTTGCAGAAGCCGGGCCGCGCCCTCGGGGCCATGAACCTGCCCCGAACTCTGTTTAAGTGCTCGCCGGATGTGGAGTGACAGCGCTTCTTCCAGTGGGGAAGGGGGTGATGCACTTTGTGTCGGGAGGTTGTCTGTAGCGGGATAATTGGGTACAGAGACGGACTTCGGTCCGGGCGGGATATTAAAATGCAATTCCTTGCCCCGGTTGCGAATCAACTCCTGCTCCACAAGGTTTTCCAGTTCTCTGATATTGCCGGGCCAGGTCATTGCGATGAGTCGGTTTGTCGCAGCCTGGCTCAGGGGAGGATGAAGGCGCAGGCCGAGTTCTTTTCCCTTTTGGCTCACGAAGAAACGGACCAGCTCGGGGATGTCCTCAGTGCGTTCCCGTAGCGGCGGGATAAGGATCGGGAAGGCATTGATTCGGAACCAGAGATCCTCCCGGAACTCTCCTCTTTCAACCATCTGCTCGAGATTTCGATGAGTGGCAGCGATAATACGGATGTCTACGGGTACGGGACCCGAGCCCCCGACCGGTTCTATTTCCTTGGTCTGAATCGCCCTTAAAAGCCGGGTCTGGACCTGAAGAGGGAGTTCACCGATCTCATCGAGAAAGAGGGTCCCGCCGGCCGCCCTTTCAAAGCGACCTTTTCTCTTTTCCGTGGCGCCGCTGAAGGCTCCCCGCACATGACCAAAAAGTTCGCTGTCGATCAGATTCTCTGGGATTGCGCCGCAATTTACCTTGATGAAAGGTCCCTTTTCCCGAGGGGAACGCTTGTGAATAGAACCGGCGATCACCTCTTTTCCGACCCCAGTTTCTCCGAGTAGAAGTACCGTATTGTTCAGCGGTGCGATCTGTCCCACTGCGGTCATCACATCTTTAAGCCCCGCACTCTCTCCTATGACGACCCCTTCTCTGTGAGGGAAAAGTTCCTCCTTCAGATAGCGATTCTCATCACGGAGTTGTTCCTTGAGTCGTAGAACCTCCATGTGCTGAACTGCATTGGAGACTGCCATGGTGAAGGGACCGTGAACCCGTGAGATAAGCTGAAGATGCTCTTCGGTATATCGACCGTTTCCCCGGGTCCGGATGACCAGCAGACCTTTTCTCACCTCTTTAAGCACGATGGGGTGGAGAATTTCCGAGAACCCCTGGTTCTTGACGTAGGAAGCCACCGCCATGCAGTTGGGGTGCTTACTTGTGTCATTGACCAGAATCGGTTCGAGGATCGGATTTTTATAAACGCTGTCCAGAATCTCGGGGGGAAGGGGAATGTTCTTGTCCAGCCGGGGAACTCCCGGCACCGTCGCCTGGGCCAGAACATAGAAACCGCCCAGCCAGGGGGCGTCGAGAATCAGGAAAATGTCCTCGGCGGGGATGCGGCCTTGAAGAGTTTCAAGGCATCGTTCCAGTGCCTTGTCGAGGTCTAGGCTGGAGCAGATGCTGAGGGTCAGGCGACGGAAGAAGTCAATGTCCGACTCTGAGGGTCGTTTTTGTTGGATTGTCATATTTGACAACTTAGTATTGAATTGTCCTATGTGGCAACCTTTGATTGTCAAATATGGCAGAGTTGTGTCTGTTCTATGCCCTAAGTTACTGGAAATGTTTATGAAAGAGTATTGGCACGGAATCGGCTAATGATAAGTGTGATACCTCAGAGACTGCCGCAACTTGCCGTAGCTGTCTTTCTGATATGGAAAACTCGTGAATCAATTAGGGGAATGGATATGGCCGATATTTCAAACCTGTTAGCAGGGCAACGTGGTGAATACTGGGTCCAGGTGATTTTCGCCGAAATCGGGGAGTCGATTCCGATTTCAGCTACCTTGCCGTACAAGATGGTGATCGTGAGCTCCGGGGCGATCTCTGTTAAACGCACTGATCTGGATGACGAAGAAGTCTACAGTGCAGCTCCTTTTCAGGGAACAGGGATGGTGGAAATCCCAGCAGGAGTCAGTCATGAAATTTGTGCCCTCTCCCCAAGCACAAGACTGACTGTGATCTGTCCGGAATCTCCCGATGCCCGCAATGAGCCTCGGGAGATGTACCTGCGAGCCAGCTGAAAAGGGGACTTATCTCGGAGGGCCTTCGGGCCAGAAGCTGCATCACGGCACCTGGTCCATTGTGCAGCCGTCCCTGGCAGATCTCCCGTTTTTAGAACTGTCTGCAGCTGGGGAAAACCCGCATGAAAATGGCCCACCTAGTTAATGAGGTGGGCCGATCTTGTTTTAGGGCTAGCGGATAATTTGGATTTTTATTTTTCCAGGTGGTCAAGGCCGTTTCTAGGATACTCCCTGCCATTCTTGGAGGGTTAAGGGCTCAGGCAGTATTCAAGATACTGTGAGCATCTACCACAAAGTGATCAATCAGATAATCGATAATCAGTCGAACTTTAAGTGGCAGATGTTGACGGTCAGGATATAGAGCATAGAGCCCGAGTGGCTCCATGCGATATTCCGGCAAAATGACGGCTAGTTTCTCCTGCCGGACCAGGCTCTCTACACTAAATTTGGGTAGCCGCCCAATCCCCATGCCGGCAACAGCAAATGACTGGATGGAGAGGGAGCTATTGGTACGAATGGTACCGTGAAGGCGTAATTTCCATTGCCGTCCCGCAGCGTTTTTCAATATCAGCTGATTGGGCGCCGCCCACTGGGTGAAGGCGATCCAGTCATGCTGCAGCAGATCTTCTGGAGTCTGTGGGGTACCGTGAATCGCTAGATATTCGGGAGCAGCGCACAATATCAGCGGCAGGGTCGTGATTTTTCTCGCCACCAGGGCAGAGTTGGCAGGATGGCCGATGCGAAGGGTCAAATCGATTCCCTCCTCGACCATGTTAATGACCTGGTCCTCTGCATACAAATCGAGCTTCAGCTTTGGATATTGACGCAGAAACCCAGTCAACAGTGGAGCAAGATGGCGAGAGCCGAAATCATAGGGGCACGCGAGACGTATTGTGCCGTGCGGTTCCTGTTTAATGAGGCTGAGGTGCGCGTTGGTTGAGGCCGCCACCTCGACCATCTGTGCACAACCTCGATAATATTCCACGCCCGGCTCGGTCAGGCTCAGATTGCGAGTGCTTCGATTGAGTAAGCGTGTGCCGAGCTCGTTTTCAAGCTGGGTGATTTGTTGACTGATGGCTGACTTGGTGAGCCCAAGCTTGCGGGCTGCTGCCGAAAACCCCTTGCTCTCGACCACCTGAACAAAGATTGCCATGCCACGGTAATTTTCCATTGTTACCTCCTTTTGGTTTAGCTGTGCTGAACACTTATATCATGATTTGTGTGATTGTTAAATCTCTTCCCCCGGCGTTATCCTTCTTTCAGGCAATCAACATTTAGCAACTCGTTCACGCAGAGGATTGAACCATGAGTGAAAAGATTTTGGTTATCGGCGCTAGCGGTAATCTCGGCCAAGAGGTGGTCCGACAACTCATCAGTCAGGGAAAGGTCGTTAGAGCGGCAACTCGGCGACCTGAGCCGTGTCCAATCAAAAGCGAATCGGTCGAAATGGTGACCTTCGACTTTGATCGCCCTGATACTTACGACGCTGCCCTGTCAGGAGTAACTCGACTGTTTTTAATTGCGCCACCTCTCGATCCGCAAGCGCCGCAGCGAATTGCACCTTTTATTGATTCTGCCCGTGAAGCCAAGGTGGAGCGAATCGTCTTCAATAGTGCCTTGGGGGTCGACAAGAATGATGAGGCTCCGCTGCGCCTGATTGAACGGCAGATCGAGGCGAGCGGTCTCAACTACACTTTTTTGCGGCCGAACTTCTTCATGGAAAACTTCTCCAGAGGATTCATTTCGCCGATGATCACGAACGGGGGGGGAGTCTTTGTCGCAGCGGATCAAGCTCGAACCAGCTTTATCTCGGTTGAGGACATTGCGGAGGTAGCGGTCAGGACGCTAACTGAAGAAGGGCATGAAGGGCGCGCCTATAACCTCACAGGCCCCTCGGCTCTCGATCATGCGCAGGTAACTGGGGTGATCTCAGAGGTCTCGGGGCGTCAGGTGGTTTACCAGCCGATTCCAGAGGGTGCGATGGTGCAGGGGGCGATCGAGAACGGGCTCTCAGATGGTGAAGCTAAATACCTGGCAATGCTCTACCAAATGGTCCGAGCCGGTTACATGGAGGAGGTAATCGATGATGTTCAGCAGGTGCTCGGCCGCCCACAGATATCATTTGGTGACTTCGCCCGTCGGCACGCATATCACTGGAATTGATAGCTGCCCTTACCACCGTAAGCGTTCAGACATTAGCGTATCCACAATGATCAACAGGAGAAAACCAATGAAGTCATTACGTATAGTCAGATACCTCATGACAGGTTCCGCGCAGGCCGTCATGGTGGTGAGCCTCGTACTCGCGTGCATAAGCCCAGCATTAGCGCAGCAAGCGACTCCGGTACCGGAGGCACCATCGACCGTACAGGCAGACTACGTAGAGCCGTCCTCAATGCAGGCGCTTAAATCCGGACAGAAAATCGCAGACCTGTATACACGAAATACTACTGAAGATTACGTGTTACAGAGACTCTCACAACGGACGTACTGGTTTCAGCGCCAGTTCTATACAACAATTTTCTATGTCGGCGATGAAGGTGTGCTGCTTTTTGATCCCCTCCGGTCGCGCGGGGAATTCATTCAAAAAGCGATTGCGTCTGTCACAGAGCTTCCTGTGAGATCGATTGTTTACACCCATAACCATGCTGACCATATCGGTGACGCAGGGGTTTTCTTGCAAGCTGCTTCCAAGGCAGGGATTGAATTGCAAATCGTCGCGTCGGAAGCTACTGCTTCAAAAATGGATTATCTCGGCAGTGAACTGCCGAAACCGACGGATGTCGTTACCTGGCCCCGCGGTTCCTTTAAATTTGAGAGCCTGATCGTCGACATGCACGGGTTTGAACGAGGAGCCCATACGGATGATCATGCGATCTGGCAGCTAGCCAGCGAAAAGATTGTACATCTTCCCGACTTCATTAACCCTGATCAGCCTCCTTTCTGGCGCTTCGCGGGCTCTGAAAACTTTGTTTACTACCAGGACAACCTTGACCAGCTCGCCAAGCTCAACTGGACTTATTTAAGTGGTGGTCATGGCAACGTGGGATCCCATGCAGATGTCGAGTTTTACCAGAGGTTTCTGACGGATCTGAGACTCGCGGTAGGAAAAGCGCGGGGCGAGGTCGAATGGGGCGCAGGTATTGATGCTTCCAGGACCAATGCACACACGCCGTTCCTTCCTGCTTGGCTGGATGCCGTAGCTAAGAAAGCTACCGATTCGCTGCGCCCGAAGTATGGCAAGTTCTATGGATTTGAAGCGGCTACACCTGCTAACGCAAAAATGGTTGCGAAGATGATGCATAGCTACAAATAGCAACACCATGTTTATTCATACCTCATGGTTGCTCGGTACTTGCCAGTGAAAATAGGGGGTGGATATTAGGATGACTATTGTCTCGGATACTTTAGCAGGTGACAGAGGAGAATATTGGGTGCAGGTGATCTTAGCAGAGGCGGGTGAGTCCGTTCCGGCTTCACCTAGCCTGCCTTATAAAATGGTGGTCGTCAGTGAAGGGGCCATCTCGGTTAAACGAAGTGATTTGGATGAGGAGGAAATCTATAAAGGGGGGGCTTTTCAGAGAACAGGAATTGTTGAAATTCCAGCTGGTGTCGAACATGAGATACGAGCTCTGTCCACCAAAGCAAGGATGACATTCATCTGCCAGGAGTCTCCAGTGACCCACAAGGAACCCAGGGGAATGTATCTTCGCGGAAATTGACAACAGAGCCTATGAGAGGGCGAAGAACAAAATGAAGACGTTGATCGTCATGATCGACAACCCATCACATGTGTATAAAAAAGTGAAATAAATCAAAAAAGAAAATATATTAGGAGATTTAAAATGAAGAAAATTACTCTTATCTTACTCGTCCTCATTCTGTCCAGTTTCGTAATTGGTTGTGCCACGAATCCCAATCTAAATTACAAAACCTTTGACAGTAAGGCGCTCGGATACGAAGAACCCGATGTCGGTTGGAATTAATCGCCAGTATCACCTTAAGTTATAGAGCGCCGACAACGGCACCAAGTAATACGGCCCGCCCCGGAAACGAGGTGGGCCGTTCATATTTTGTTAAGAGTTATATTGATATCAAATCTGTAGCCTTGCGATAAACAAGATCCGGTGGTGCGACTTGCCTGATAACTCTCTCCTTTGGGTAGAGCTTATTGAATGATTGGATTGGCAAGATTCGGCTTTGGTGAAACTTACGACAGGTGCGAAGAGGGGCTGAGCCCCCTTCGCACCTTTTTATAGCCAATTTTTAATCCCAGAGACCTTTTCCGCGGGAAAGGCTATATTTCCCTGGGCCGGAAAAGAAGAGAGCGAGGGAGGCAAACAGGAAAAAGGCGTTGAGTTCAATGGCCCAGCCCCCATACTTGGTTAGCTGGAAAATGGTGCCCATTGCATCGCTGAGCCAGTAGATGGAGATCAGCATGGTGAAGGCTTCCACTAAGGCCGCGAGCCGGGTCTTGAACCCGAAGAGGATGAGCAGCGGGGCCACTACCTCTCCCAGGGGGACACCATACACCAGGAAGGCTGGCAACCAGCTGTTTGCAAGCCAACTCTCGATGTGACCATGCCCGTTGACGAGTTTGTGGATACCGTGGAACAGCATCAGGCCACCTACAGCTAATCGGATCAGGAGTTTGGCGAAATCATCACTGTAGATTTGCTTCATCAAAGTTTCGAAAGAATTTTTTACGTCTGTAGTTGATTCCATGGTTTAGGCCTTTCTGGTTTTAATCGATAATAGTTTCAGTGCGTTTGGACGAATTATCTGAATTAGAAGGAGTTTGGCTTGGGGGGCAGCCACCCAGGTACCTGTAACACTGAGCTGTGAGGGGGACGAATGCTAGCGGTAGGGATGTGGTTGGCGTTGACTCCTTGTTTCATAGGTTTGAGGAAAAAGCCGAAAGGGGGGGGAGGCGACCCCCTTCCGGCGCAAGTCCCCCGTTTGTCTTCACGGGAGAAATTCTTTCAGTCAACTGGTGGACGGTTTAATTGTAAACTATATTCCTTTTTCGGCTCTGTCAATCCTCTTCATCCCCAGAAGCGAGGGCACTTGACAGCAATGAAAGCTCAATGTTCTAAAGACGTTTCATCCTTGGGTCTGTGGGGGCCCAGGTTGAATATGCTGTTGTTTTGACTGTGATTCTATCCCCTCGATGCAGATCGAGATTGCTGCCGGAGCCTGCCCCTATGGAAATAAGTTCGTCTGTCCTGGGTCTTTTGAGAAGCCGTCGAAGCGTTCGCTTATTTCAGGCTCGTCCGGTCGAACCGGAACTTATTGAGGCGGTGCTCGAAGGGGCGCTGCGCTCCCCTTCGTCGAAAATGAAACGACCCTGGCACTTCGTGGTGGTGTCTGACCCGGCAATCCTGGAAGCCCTCAGTTGCAGCAAGCCTCACGGCAGCAGCTTCCTCAAAGGGGCTCCGGTGGCGGTGGTGGTGCTGGCCAGCGCCTGCGACCATGTCCGGCAGTTGCTGGACATTCCCGACAATCTGGAAGTCCTGAGCATCGTGGGGCTGGGATACCCCGATGAGCAAAAGCCTCCCCATGCGATAGAATCCCTTTTGCAGGGTCGGATACATCGGGAGCGATTTTCGAACCCAGCCCCCTGTTGACAGAACCGATTATCGAATTACAAGTAGGGCACAAGGGGGGGCATTATGAAGAGTTGTCTGCATATCGCCGAGGTGCTTCTGGCCGAAGCCGAGACGCAAAGTGCAAAGCCGGTCTCTCTGGGTACGCTGGAGCGACTGCTCTATCTTGCTCAGGGCTTTCACTTGGCGCTGTTTGGCGCGCCGCTCTTTGATGAGCCGATCAGGGCCGGTGAGCAGGGAGTGATCCTTGATTGCGTACGGGAGCGTTTTGCCGATTGCGATGCCGACTGCCTGGACCCGGCCGGCTCGACGGACTTTGATCCCCTGAATCCTCTGCTAGTGGAATTCCTCCGGGAAGTCTGCGATGAGTTCGCCCGGTATGTTCCCTGGAAGCACCCCGAAGTCACCGAGGCGCAGTTCGAAACGAGCCTCCACGGCCTCCCCCTGAAAAAGGCTCTGGAGGAGGGAGGCGTGGTCTCAATAGAGCAGATGCGCTCCTATTTCGCTGCTCGTGTCGATCTGGGGTGATCCCTGTCTTTTGCGTCTACCTAGCCCACTTTCCTGTAGCAGCGGCCCGAGTCGGCCATAAAGTCGCAGTCTTCGTCTCTGGCGGGTTCCAGGTCCATGAGACGGTAGCGCTCTTCGGGGATGTCCGCCAAGGTGGTTTTCAGGGCCTGGGCGGGCAGGTTTTCAGGAAAGATGAAAAGGTTGTTGCTGCTGTCCTCTATCTTCAGGGTCTGCCCCATTCGAACCGACCAGGCATCGTGCCAGTGAAGTTTGTCGGTAATCAGTAGGCCTTTCATGGTTGCCTCCCTCTGCGTGGGTTTGCTACAAGTTTACCCCCATCGATTCCACTCTTCAGCACTATCGCCGTTGCCCCTCAAGAAGGAGATTGCCGTAATGGAGAAAAAACAACTGGGTCCCTGTGTGACCTTTTTCCCCCAGCCGACCACTCTGGTCTCAACCGTTGGAGCCGACGGCAGTTTTGATCTGATGACGGCGTCCTGGGCGGGGATTCTGAGCAAGACGCCTCCGACCATGGGGGTCTCGTTGAACAAGGGACGAAGAACCTACGAGCTGATCCGGGAGACGGGCTGTTTCGTTGTGAACATGGTCCCTGCTTCACTGGCCGTGGAGGCGGATTTCTGTGGCCTCAAGTCGGGGCGCGACTTTGACAAGGTCAAGGAAACGGGGCTGACTCTTTCTCCGGCGACCCATGTCGCGGCGCCATTGATCGTGGAATGTCCCCTGAACATCGAATGCCGGTACACAGGCGAGTTGGAACTGGGAGACTATCGCGTGGTTCTGGGGGAGATCCTGGAGATCCATGCGGCAGCCAAGGCCTTTGGCGAGGATGGCTCCATGGATACGCGCCAGTTCGATCCTCTGGTCTATCTGGGGGGAATCCGTCAGTACTGGGGGCTGGGAGAGAAGGTGGCCGATGCGTACAGGGACGGTCTCAGCCTGGTGAAGGGGTAGCGGTGGACAGTTCGTTGAAAACTGTGTTATAGAAATTGCACTTTTTGCCTTGCGGTTGGACCGGAAAATAATTGCCGGAGCCACTCATATAGCCGCAAATTCAGAAGTTGGAAATACCGCCTGGATCCAATGGACCGGGACGGAAATGGCAATAGCAGACCGCTCCAGCGCGCGTTATCCGTGTGCCTGGTTTCTGTGCCTTCCGGTCCCCGCTGGAAGGCCTTTTTTGTTTTCGGCACATCTTTCTTTAAAGGACGAGGTACGTGGCAAACAAACAGAAGACTCTGCTGGACATTCAGCGCATGAAAGCCGAAGGGGAAAAGATCAGCGTCCTGACGGCTTACGATTATACCTTCGCCCGCATAATGGACGCCGAAGGGATCGACATGATCCTGGTGGGCGATTCCCTGGGCAGCGTGGTCTCCGGGTACGATACGACCCTGCCGGTGACCATGGACGAGATGGTTTACCACTGCCGGGGCGTGGTCCGGGGGACATCCCGGGCCCTGGTCATCGCCGACATGCCTTTTCTGAGCTATCAGGTGGACCTGCGCGATGCGCGCCTCAACGCCGGACGCCTGGTCAAGGAGGGGGGCGCCGCAGCGGTGAAGCTCGAGGGGGGAGAGAATGTCGCCGTGACCATCGCCGCCATCGTGGCCATGGATATCCCGGTGGTGGGGCATATAGGGCTCACGCCCCAGTCGATTCACCGCATGGGAGGCTACAAGGTTCAGGGACGTCAGCAGCAGCAGGCCACCCAGCTGCTGGCCGACGCCAAGGCGGTCGAGGCTGCCGGTGCCTTTGCCCTGGTGCTCGAGGGAATTCCGGCGGATCTGGCCGCCGAGATCACAGCGGCGGTCTCCATCCCCACCATCGGCATCGGGGCGGGTCCTGAGTGCGACGGGCAGGTTCTGGTGATTCACGACATTCTGGGGCTCTGCGACAAGTATTCCCCCAAATTCGTCAAGCGCTATGCCGACGTCTCCGGCACCATCAGCGCAGGGATCGCCTCCTACATTCGCGAGGTCAAGGAGAGCAGCTTTCCCGGCCCCGAGCACAGCTTCAGGTAAGCGCCATGGAAACCATCCACAGCCTCAAGGAAATGCAGGTCCGCGCCCTGGCGCTGAAGAAGCAGGGCAAAACCATCGCCTTTGTGCCCACCATGGGCTATCTGCATGAGGGGCATCTCTCCCTGTTGCGCGAGGGACGCAAACGCGGCGATGTGCTGGTGCTCTCCATCTTTGTCAATCCCACCCAGTTCGGCCCGGGCGAAGATCTGGACGCCTATCCGCGGGATCTGGATCGCGACAGCGCCCTGGCTAGCGAGGCGGGCACCGATCTGCTCTTCTTCCCCACCTCCGAGCAGATCTACCCCGCGGGGTATGCCACCAGCGTCGATGTGGAAGGGCTCACCGACACTCTTTGCGGCGCCAGCCGTCCGGGACACTTCCGCGGTGTGACCACCGTGGTTGCCAAGCTCTTCGGCATCGTGCAGCCCGACCTGGCCCTCTTCGGCAGCAAGGATTTCCAACAGCTGGCGGTGATCCGCCGCATGACGGAGGATCTGAATCTTCCCGTGGAGATTGTCGGTATGCCCATCGTGCGCGAAGAGGGCGGCCTGGCCATGAGTTCCCGTAACGTCAATCTCTCAGCAGCTGAGCGGTCCCAGGCCCTCTGTCTGGTCGGGGCCATCGCGCAGGCCTCCAACGCCTATGGGGAGGGTGAGAGAAGGGCCGAGGTGCTCATTGCCCTGGCGCGCCAGCGTATCGAGCAGGAGCCGGACGCCCGTATCGACTATCTCCAGATCTGCAACGATAGCACGCTGGCCGATGTGGAGCTGGCGGATAACCAGAGCGTGATGCTGCTGTCGGTGAGGGTGGGCAAGACCCGGCTGATCGACAACCACTACCTTTCCAGGCCCCAAAGGGACATCCCTTTTTGTCGTTTTAAAATAAATACATGGCTGAGCTGCAGCGGTTGACCTGTACTGAAGATTTGATACAGGTATGATGATGAAAGCGATATATGGCAGGTCATTTCTCAGGCAGGGGTAGCGTGCAACAGAAGGTTGTCGGAATTGTCGGCAGCTACCGCCGGGGGGGGCTCTATCGACTAGGCGGTTTCCGGGGTCAGCGACGACTTGCGCGGGCTGCTGCACAGCTTTTTTCCCGCTGAATAGCCTCTTCCGGCAGGCTAAAGCGGTTGCCGGACTTTTTGCCCCTGTGCTAGTCTTGCGTCGGTTTTAAATCTATATAATCCGGTATGGATTACGGATAAGGATATTTGTGGTTAAGAAAGAGCGCATTGATAAACTGCTGGTGACCTTGAATCTGGTGCCCTCCCGTGAGAGGGCCCAGGCCCTGATTCTAGCGGGTAAGGTTCTGGTCAACGACCGGGTGGTGGACAAGGCCGGGACTCAGGTGGCAACCGATGCTGCTGTGAGGCTGCGGGGGGAGGACATCCCCTTTGTCTCCCGCGGCGGGCTCAAGCTCGATGGAGCCCTGAACCATTTCGGCGTCGAGGTTGGGGGGCGCATTGCTCTGGACGTGGGCGCCTCCACCGGGGGATTCACCGATTGTCTGCTTCAGCGCGGGGCCCTGAAGGTCTTCGCCGTGGATGTGGGCTACGGACAGCTGGCCTGGAAGCTGCGCGAGGACCCGCGGGTTGTCAACATGGAGCGAACGAATATCCGTGATTTGAATCCCGGTGATCTCTGCGACCTGCCATCTCTTGCGGTCATCGACGCCTCCTTTATTTCCCTCGAAAAAGTCCTGCCATCCACGCTGCCGCTGCTCAGCCCGGAGGCTGAACTGGTGGTGCTGGTTAAACCTCAGTTCGAAGTGGGCCGGGGTGAGGTCGGCAAGGGGGGAATCGTGCGTGACGAGTCCAAGCATCAGATGGTGCTCGAGCGCATCGCTGCCAGCGCCATGCTGCTGGGCTGTGAGGTGCTGGGGCGTTGCGACAGCCCCATCAACGGAGCCAAGGGGAATCGGGAATTTCTTATGCATCTCCGGAAAAAAGGGCAGCCTCAGCCATGAACAAGGTCTATTTCATCGGAGCCGGTCCCGGAGATCCTCTTCTCTTGACCCTCATGGGCGCCCAAGCGCTGGAGGCCTCCCGCCTCGTCTTCGCCCCCACCCCCTACGAGGAAACCTTCGCATCGCACCTTGAGAACAAGCGGGTTCTGATTCCCTTCGACTATGGTTTTGCCGAACTGCTCTGCCTGATCGAAGAGGCGCTCGGTCAGGGGGCGGTTGCTTTTCTGGTGCCGGGAGACTTGACCTTTTATGCTCCCTTTCAGGGGCTGATCGATACGCTGGGGGATCGGGCCTGTGTGATCCCCGGCGTAGGCACCGCCAACGCCGTTTCGGCTCGGCTCAAAAAGACGCTGGATCTTCCGGGGGTCTGCAGTCGCGCCATCGTGACCTCCCCCAAGACCCTGGCCAATCGCCCCGATGAACCGGGACTGCGGGAACTGGCCGGTCCCGGCGCCTCCTTGCTGATCTACATGAACAACCTTCCATTGCCTGACCTGGTTTCCGAACTCAGGGCCGGCTACGGCTGCAGCGTGCCCATCGTACTGGCCCATCGGGTGGGGCTGCCCGGTGAGGAGCTCGTGCAGGGCACTCTCGACGACATCGTTGAGAAGACCGCGGGAAGGGATTTCTTCAATCTCGATCACCCTACGGACAAGCCCGCCCTGACTCTGGTGCTGGTGGGGGAGACTCTGGCAGCCGTCGAAGACGGCACCTGGTGGGATTACCGCCGGGAGCACTTCTGGAAGCCCCGCGGGCAGCGGCGCGAGCCATGAAGCTCATCTCTCCGGTTGACGGGGGGGCCGAGGCGCAGGCTCTTCTTGATGCCGGGGCCGATGAGCTCTATGGCGGCTATCTCAGTCCCGCGTGGCGCAAGCGTTTCGGAAGTCTCGCTTCGCCCAATCAGCGTACTTTTGAGGCGGCGCAGATTCAGACAGTTGAGGAATTCGCCGAGATCTGCGCCCTGGCTCGCAGCCGGGGCAAGACCATGGCTCTGTGCCTCAATGCTCCCTTTTACACCGATGAGCAGATTCCCCTGCTGCTTGATCAGGTGGATGAGGCCGCCCGCGCGGGCGTTTCGGGGATCATCCTTGCCGATGCCGGGCTGCTGCGGCTGCTCAAGGCACGCCACCCCGGCCTGGAGTTGCAGGCCAGCACCCTGGCTCACCTGGGCAATTCGGCGGCGGTGCGCTTCTATGCCCGACTGGGAATTGCGCGCACCATTTTGCCGAGGCATCTGCCCGTAAACGAGATGGCGGCCATCGTCCGGGCCGTACCGGGGATGGCCTTTGATGCTTTTTTACTGGTGGGCAAGTGTCCCAACACTGAAGGGCTCTGCACCTTCTCCCATGACAGCCCGGACCGCATCTGGCCCTGCGAGATTCCCTACCGCATCGAGGCGCTCAAGCCACCGGCCTCTGCGTCTCTGGACGCGGCCATGGCCGCCCAGGGAAGCTGGTCCCGCACTAACCGTCGTCATGGCTGCGGCCTCTGTGCCATCCCCGAGCTGGTGCGCAGCGGCATCAAAGGGCTAAAGCTGGTGGGGCGCGGCGCGGCAACCCTTCAGAAAGTACGCAATCTGCAGCTGGCGGGGGATTTTCTCCGACTGGCCGCCCTGGAGCCGGATCCGGTGAAGTATCGCAGCAAGGCCAGGGCAGCGCACCGGGAGCGCTTCGCAAGCGCCTGCTCCCCCAATGTCTGTTACTACCCCGAATTTTATCGAGGCGAATAAAACCACATGACTGATCTGAAAATCCTTCACTGCGCCGACCTGCATCTGGGGGCCAACTTCCCTTCCCTCGGTGAAAAGGGGGTGCGGCGCAAGGCCGACTTTCTGGCCACCTTTGAGCGCATCGTGACCCTGGCCATCAAAAACGAGGTGCAACTGCTGCTTTTTGCCGGCGATCTCTTCGACAGCCCTGTTGTTGACAAGGAGATTTTGGCGCGAGTTCAGGAGGCCTGCCAGCGGCTGAGCCAGCGGGGGATCAAGCCCGTGCTGCTGCCAGGAAACCACGACCATCTTATCGATCCCGAATCGATCTATCTGAAAGCGGATTTTCCCGGCGCTCTGGTATTGACGGAGCCCCGGGTGGAGTCGCCTCTGGAGCTTGAGGTTGCGGGACAACAGGTTTTTATTTACGGGTTTGCCTGGCGCGACAGCCTCTCTGATGATGCTCTGGCCGGCATGAAGCGAAGGCAGCGCGATGGGATTCACATCGGGTTGCTTCACGGCTCCCGGCAGGGAAGTCCCCAGTGGGATTACCGCCCCAAGGATCTGCCTTTCACCCTGGCTCAGGTCATGGAGTGGAATCTGGATTATCTGGCCCTGGGTCATTACCACGAGTTTGAGCTGCTTGAGAGACAGTCCCGCATTCTCGCCTGCTATCCCGGAAGTTCCGAGGGCAAACGCTTCGGGGAAAACGGCCCCCGTTACTGCGCCCTGGTGCATATCGGGGATTCGGGGGTGAGGGTGGAGAAGCTTGCCGTTCAGGGACGTCGCCTCGAGGAACGCACCCTGGATGTGGCTGGCTGCGACGATGAGGACTCGGTGGTTCAGGCCATCTGCGAGCAAAGGGACGGGGATCTGATTTTGCGTTTGACCCTGTTGGGGATCGTCGAGGCGCCTCTGAGGCTGGAGCTGATTCAGCAGCGCTGCGAAGAGCATTTTTTCCATATTGAGCTCAAAGACCGCACCGACCTGATTGACAGCGAATTTGTGCGCCGCATTCTGGACGAGCCGACGATTCGCGGACTCTTCGTTCGTCGTGCCAAGGCGCTCCTTGCCCGTACTGAAGCGGAGCGCAAGCCCATTGTCGAGCAGGCCCTTCGTGAAGTGCTGGTGCGTTTTCAGGCTTTTTCCAAGGAGGACATGCCGTGATCCTGACCCGAATCATTCTTAAAAACTTTGGGCAGTTCAGGGATCGCATCTTCGATTTCACCTCTGGAATTAATCTGGTAACTGGTCCCAATGAGGCGGGCAAGTCGACGCTGGTTGAATCGGTGGCGGCGGCTCTCTTCGGACTCAGGGACAAGTCCCGTTACCTGAGCTGGGGGCATGAAGGCTCAAGCAGCGTGGAGCTGCATTTTCTGGACGGCACCCGCACCCTGGGTTTGCACCGCGATCTGGGTTCGGACAGGGTCTGCCTGCAGCTCTGTGATGCGCAATCGGAGATCCTGAGCAGTTTCGACGGCAAGGCTCCCCCTCAGGGGCGATCTTCGGAGAAGATCCGGTATCTGCAATTGTTGCGCGAATATTTCGGTCTGGATGACGAAGAGCTCTTTCGTGCCTCCTACTTCATCGGACAGCGGGATCTGGCTCTCAAGGATCGGGGGGGACTGACCCAGAAACTCAAGTCTCTGCTTTCGGGCTTTGCCGAGATGGATTACGACCAGGTGCTCGGCGCGATGCAGGGTGACTATTTCAAACTGACCCGTTCAAATCCCTGGGGTAAGGACAAGACCCGTCCACGAGCCCTGGAAGAGGTTCAGCAGCAGCTCGAGGGACTCAAGGACAGCTGGCAGAAGGCCGCAGGATCCAGTCGGGAGCTTGAGCAGTTGCGTGAGCAGACCGGGGCGCTGAGCCTTGAGCTGGAATCGGATCGCAAAGACCTGGAACTCGGTCGCCGCTATCTCGATCGGATTCAGACTCTTTGGCAGATCGAGGGAAAAGAAGAAAGCCTGCGCAGGGATTTCGACCGCCTGAGCCTCCAGCGCAGCAGCGTTGAAGAGCTCTTGTCCGAGCGAGACACAATCATGGCGCGCCTTGCCGAGGCCGGGGCTCCCGAGGGGGAAGCGGAGGGCTTCGAGCAGCTGCTTGAGGATATGGAAAATCTCCAGCAGGAACTCCGGGGCGCTCAGCAGGAGCAGCACGAGCTTCGCTCCCGCATCAAACCTGGGCTCGGAGCCGGCAGGCTCTTTTTCTGTTTCGCTCTGATGTTGGCCGCAGGGGGGGCTCTGGGAGCCTGGAGTTTCCCCCAAATGGCGGGGCAGATTCTGGGCCCGGCCCTGGGGGCTACGGCACTGGTGACGGTGCTGGGTTTGTTGCGGCGGCGATCGGCTATACGAGGCCGTCAGGCTCTGACGAGCAGATACGATGAACTCGAGGATAATCGTCTGAGCGCCCAGCAGCGTTTGGACGGGTTTGACGAGACGCTTGAACGCTACGGGCTCCCTTCTTCCCTGTGCCTGGATACCGATCATCTCAGGGAGTTGCTGCGTCGCTGCAGGCCCCTGTGGGGACGTCTGGCCGAGCTGGACAGCGCCTTGGATGTACTTGCCGAGCCCGAGGCGCTGGAGCTTGAACTTTCCACCTGTAGGGACGAGATTGCCGCTCTGGAGCTTCGCCGGGAGCAGGAGCATCTTTTTGTCGCCGATCGTGACCTGCGCCCCGAAGAGCTGCCCGATGCCCGGGATCGTCTGATCGAGCTGGAGGCCTCCCTTGAGACACGCCAGAAGCGGCTCTTTGAACTTCGCACCCGTGAAGCCGCTCTTCGCAGCGCGGTGACCGAGCTGGGTAGCCTGGAGGAGGAGGGGATGCGTCTGAAGGAGCAGGAATGCCAGCTCTGGCAGCGCAAGGAATCCCTCGCTCTGGGATTTGACCTGCTCAGTGAGGCCGTTGAGGAGTTCCGACAGAGCTATCTGGAGCGTTTTTCGGATCAAATCTCGGCGCAGCTGCAGCGTATCTGTCCCGGGCGCTACGAGCAGATGCGCCTCGGAGACGATCTCTCGGTGGAACTGGTGGGCAGCGACGGGCAGTGGCATCCCCTGAGCTTCTACAGTTGCGGTACCACCGACGCCGTTTACCTCGCCATCCGTCTGGCCCTTGCCGAACACCTCGGCCGGGGCGTTCGGCTCCCCCTCTTTCTGGACGATCCCCTGGTGAATCTGGATGAAGACCGGCTGGAGACGGCGCTTTCGAGCCTGAAGCAGATGGGGGAACAGGAGCAGGTGATATTGCTCAGTCACAGCGAAAAGCTCGCCCTCAAGGTAACCAGGGAGAAGTGGCATCTGATAACCTTGGGAGAGAAGAAGTCCGCTAAAAACACTAAAAAACAGGAGAACGAAGACCATGTCCGACAGCTGCATCTTCTGTAAAATCGCCTCCGGAGAGATACCGGCTAAAATTGTCTATCAGGATGACCAGATTGTCGCCTTTGAAGATGTTGCTCCCCAGGCGCCCCATCACATCCTGATCATTCCCAGAAAACACATCCGCACCACTCTGGATCTGACTACGGCCGACAATCAGATGATCGGTCATATCTATCAGATCGCCGGAAAAATTGCTCACGATCTCGGGTTTTCTGAAGACGGATTCCGCATCGTCAATAACTGCAATGCCGACGGAGGGCAGGTGGTCTGGCACCTTCATTTTCATCTGCTCGGTGGCAGAGAGTTCGTCTGGCCCCCAGGCTGATCGCTTAGGCTCCAAAAGGACCTTGCCGCCCGGTGTCTTCTTCTCTAGAATGCCAGGCTTGCCTCCGTAGTGCCGTTGCGCTGCAATCCGTTACCTTTTCCTGAGCGGGAGATTTTTCTATGACCACAACTTTTGCTCAGCTTGAGCGACGGCTGTCCAGCGAAATCATGGAGCTGCTGGTTACCCACAATGGTGGGGAACTCAGTGATGAAAATCTAGAACACTGGATCGACACCACCCATAAGGCTGTAAAGATGGCGGGAGCGGCCCACGAAGGGCAGCTGCGCAAGTCTGGGGAGCCCTACTTTGAGCATCCCCTGCGGGTAGCCCATTTGGCGGCCCGGCACTGGATGGACTTCCCTTCGGCCATAGCCGCCCTGCTTCATGATGTGGTCGAAGACACCGATACTACTCTCGATGAAATCGTTGAGGAGTTCGGAGCCGAGGTGGCCTTGCTGGTCAATGGCCTCACCAAGGTCACCGATGAAAAACTCAATCGCGAAGATCTAAAGAAGGCCACCTACCGCAAGCAGCTGTTGGCCGCGATCAAGGATGTGCGGGTTCTTTGTCTCAAATTCTGGGATCGTATCCACAATCTCAACACCATCGATGCTCTTCGCCCCGAAAAACAGGCGATTATCGCCGAAGAAACCCGATCAATCTATGTCCCTCTGGCCCGGTATCTGGGCATGGGGAATGTGGCCTTTGAACTGGATGCCCTCTCACTGCAAATCCTGTATCCCAAGCGAGCTCAGCGATACCGCCGCTTCGTTAAGGACATGGCCAAAACTCAGGAAGCGGCCTTGCGCCATGTGCGTTCGGAAGTACACCATGCCTGTGAGCGACAAAAAATTTCCGCAAAGATAAAAGATCAGTGGCGCGTTTTTTCCATCGCTGCGGCCAAGACCATGCGCCGGGGGCTTTCATCGGTTTATACGCTTGAGATCACCGTTGAACGGATGATGGACGCCTATCAGGTCCTAGGGATACTCCACGGAATTTACGCCCCGATTCCAGGGAAGCTTCGTGACCATCTCAATGTCCCCTCCCAGTTCGGATATCAGGCTCTCAAGACGACGATTCAAGCTGGTGAGCTGCGCCTGCGAGTACAGATTACAACCCAGAAGCTTGCCCGCTTCAACGATTCGGGGGTTCTGGCGCCAGGTTTTTACTTCCGGAAGGATCAGTTTGAGGGTCTCATGCATTCGCTGATGGACGGGGAGTCAGCCTTTGACGTGGAGAGTCTGCGTCTGGCGTCCTCTTCCATTTCAGTCTACACCCCCATCGGTCAGTGCGTTGTGCTGCCCGAGGGGAGCTGCGCCCTGGATTTTGCTTTCGATATTCATGAAGGACTGGGCCTTCACGCCCGCAGGGCGCTGATAAATGGCCAGCTCAAGCCGCTACGAACCCGGCTGCTCGATGGCGATCAGGTACAGATCGATCGCAGTCAAAAGGTTGAGATCTTGCCCAAGTGGCTTGACTGGGCGGCTACGCCTAAAGCCCGAAACAGTATTCGCAAATATTTAAGGACTCTGGTCAAGGAAAATGAAAGAAGTGATGAGAACTGACAGTCGCACCCTCCTGGCGGGGGTGCTTTTTTTTCTGATATTTTTCACCGGCACCGCCCTGGCCGATGTCACCATGTTTTGCTACCACCGCTTTGGCGAACCAAAATACGCCTCCACCAATATCGCCGTGGAAGTTTTTGAGCAGCAGCTCCGGTTTCTCAAAGAGGGAGGATACGAGGTTCTGGCTCTGGGGGAGCTGGTACGGCTGCTGGAGTCGGGGGAGCCCCTGCCGCAAAAGGGGGCTGTGCTGACTGTGGATGACGGCTATCGCTCATTTGCCACCGGTGCCGTACCGCTGCTGGAAAAATATGGTATGCCTGCGACTCTTTTCGTCAGCCCCGCTTCGGTGGGCAAGGGCAGCTACCTTTCCTGGGAGGAGATTCGAGCCCTGGAAGCTCGTGGCATCGAGATCGGTAACCATTCCATGGAGCACCTGCACATGGCGGCTCCAAGCACCGGGGAGACCCCTGAGCTCTGGAAACAGCGCATATTGCAGGACCTGGATGCCTCCGCTATGGCGTTTCTTAAGGGATTCGGGCGAGCTCCCGAGCTTTTCGCCTATCCCTACGGAGAGTTCAGTCCCGAGCTGGCAGCGCTGCTTGCGCAGAAGGGCTTTCGGGCCGCCGTGGGGCAGCAGTCCGGCGTGGTCGGAGCCGCGAGCGAGCTCTTTACCCTTCCGCGCTTTCCCATGGGGGGCCCCTACGGCACCCTGAAGGGACTGCGCAACAAGGTCCGCATGCTTTCCATGCCCGTCTCCGGGGTGACCCCTGCCAGCGCCGTGCTGGGAGAGCAGAACCCTCCGCCACTGCAACTGAGGGTTGAAGATCCCGATGTGGATCTGTCGCGTATCCAGTGTTTTGTGCAGGGGAAAAACAGCTGCGAGATCATCCGGGAAAAAGGCTCGAACATTCTTCGGGTCGTCGCTGAAAAACCGCTGCCCACAAGGCGTAACAAATACACCCTGACCGCGCCCTCGAAAAGTGGCAAAGGCTGGTACTGGTTCAGCCAGCCCTGGATTCGGGTCGATCGCCCCGAATAGCCTCTCTCCGGCTCGATTAACTTAAAAAGGCAGCTCCCATGAAGTCCGGGGGCTGCCTATTATTGTTTTTGAGGGGGGTGTATATCAGAGATGCCGCGCATAAAATGGGGCCATCATACTCATTTCAAACGCCTTCGTACCGTAGGGGGGATTAAGGAGCGCCAGCGACGAATCCACCGGCTCCCGCTCGAAGCGACCGGCCTTTCTGCAGTGGATTTTCTGCGTTTAATTCGACCTGCAGGAGCTGCAGTGACAGAACGTCTGACGAGTTATTCTCATTCCGTCAAGAACACCCCCGGTCATCTTGAGGATGGCGAAAAGAGAGTGAATTAGGAAATTGGCTGAAAATGGAAAGTAAAGAACAGACCCCAGAGCCGGCTGCGTGGATATAAGGTTTGAAATACGGGGTTTCTAACCTGCCCCCTATCCGCTTTTTGGCATGGTGTAAAGATAGATTTGAATACCCATTTGTCAAACCTGTCCCCTCACCCTCTTCAGCGTTTCTAGGTTGAAACGCAGCAGCAACTTTGACCCATAGCTTGTTAAAATCAGATTTCCCACCCGACTTCGCAAGCCAAATAATCCGATATAATTATTCTGATAACGACACCATAAATATCTTCAATAGCAAGATAGCTATAATAGCCTTCCTGAACATCAACCCAATCGTTTACAACCAACTCTAGTGTGTTTTCCTCATCAGCCTCAGACCGAAGTGTCACTTCGGTCACATACAAACGTTGCATGTTTCGTGAGCCAATTTCGCCTAAAAGTTCTTGTACATGAGCCGAGCAAAACGAATTTCGTACTTCTTCAGACAGAGAGCCCAATTGGCCATACCAAAAGTGGTCTGGTTTATCACTGCAGGGTTGACTAAGCTCAAAAGCTGCATGACCTCTAGCAAGCTTGAGCATTACGTTTCTCACCCTATTATCCTCAATATTGAACACAATTCGGTCATTGGTACATTTTTTAGCTGATTCGATTCTAGCTCTTAACGCTGGTGATCTTCTCATTGCTCGTGCAACTGAGGGCCTTCTTATTTTATCTGGATCTGTAGAGCCAGCTATCGCCGATGCCAAAAGACAGACCAAATACTCTTCGTCTTTGGAGAAACCCTGATTGCACTTTATGCATGCACCTACTACAGGTAAGTTTTCAGGATAAGGTCGATCTAGAAGATTTCGCGAAGGAACATGATCTCTTGTCTCAGCCACCCCTCCACAATAAATGCAGTCATTAATCAATCTGTCGTCGGCTAAGTCTGATAGCTGATCCATTTTATTGCCTAACCGGTTTACGGTACCTCGACCCGACCTAGACAACATTTGTATATCTCTCAAATGCTTAGCATCGGATATAAAACAGCTCGCCAAATGGCGAGCTTTAGGATTACCATATTCACTAAAACTTAATCAATATTTGAGCATTTTAGGGTCAAGTCGGAGTCGGGGACGGTCCTGACAAACTTGACTTGCGGTAGAGTCGGAGTCGGGGACGGTCCTGACAAACTTGACTTGCGGTAGCAGCCGATCCAAGTCCATGGTGGGCCGTGCCCACCCTACCCAATCAAATACGACCGCAAAGAGTTTTGGGTCTGGGGTCTACCATCGAATTATGTAGATGGCGGGCCCCTATTGATTTGATAAACTTATTTCGACGGGGGTGTGGCTCGTGGGGTCAGTGGCCTGTATTTCAGGTTCACTCGAACCTAAAATGCCGCCTCCGTCATTTGCATCATCCGGCGGGTCGACCGGGATGGTGCCTATTCTGTGGCTCTGTAAGTAGACGTGACCCGAGGATGATGGTCAGG
>JAAXQG010000059.1 GCA_012974445.1 Desulfuromonadales bacterium | reverse complement strand
GAAGGGATCGAACAGATCTCCGACGGGCCCGTAATGTCCAAACTGACCTGTACAGAATGCCATCTCGGGGACGCACAGGCCACGACCCAAGAGGGCGCCCATAAGGGGATGTACGTGAATCCCACGGACTTCCGCGTTGTGGAGAAGACCTGCGGCGCCTGCCATCCCGACGAAATCGACAAATCGAAGAAATCCCTCCACGCCACCATGGCCGGGATGATCAGCGGTACCCGCTACGACTTCGGATCTCAGGGGCGAGAAGCCATCTACGCCACCTACGCCGTGGAAGACGATGACCCGCAAGGGGAACATGCGGTGAGTTCCCTGAAACAAATCCCCACCTATGACCCCAGCAAGCCCGAGGGGCCCGACAACAGCCCCGGTGATGACTACCTGCGTAACCAGTGCCTGCGCTGTCACCTCTGGAGCGACGGTCATCAACGCGACGGCGATTACCGCGGCAGCGGTTGCGCCGCCTGCCACGTGATCTACTCCGATGCCGGTACCTATGAAGGGGGCGACAAGGCCATCTCCAAGGACCAGAAGGACCGTCCCCGCCTCCACCGCATCACCAGCAAGATCCCCGAGGAGCAGTGCATCCACTGTCACAACCGCGGCGGTCGCACGGGCGTCAGCTTTATCGGCACCATCGAGAGCGACGGGTACGGCACCCCCTGGACCGAAGAAGGTGGCAAGCAGGGCAAGCTCCACGGCAAGAACTACAACCACCTCAAGGGTGACGTACACTTCGAGTTGGGCATGACCTGTATCGACTGCCACACCAAGCAGGATCTGCACGGCGACGGCAACATCTACACCAAACGCCACCAGGCCGTGGAGATCGAGTGCGAGGACTGCCACGGCACCATGACCCAGCGTTCCAATCTCAAGACCTCCTGGGGCAACAAGTTCAACAACCTCAAGGAAGAAGACGGCAAGATCATCTTGATCTCCAAGATGGACGGTAAGGAGCGGGTTGTTCCCCAGATCTCCGAGATCGAGTACTCCTCCGAAGGGCACGCGGCCATGGCGGCGATCCCCGTTCATATGGAGAGGCTCGAGTGCTATGCCTGCCACTCCACCTGGGCACCCCAATGTTACGGCTGCCATGCCAAGCAGGACATCAGCAAACCCAACGGCGACTGGCTAAACGCCAAGCCGAGCGACGACCTCTCCATGTCCAGCCACAAGAACAACCGTGAGAAGACCGCCTTCAGCTGGAACGAGTCCCGCTCCTACGTTCGCTGGGAGACCCCGACCCTGGGCATCAACACCGAGGGCAAGGTCAGCCCCTTCATCCCCGGCTGTCAGGTCTTCTTCACCCAGATGGACGGTGACAAGATGATCGTCAACAACAAGACCTTCACCACGGTGGATGGAACCAGCGGCATTGCCCATGCTCCGATCCAACCCCACACGGTCCAGAAGACAGCCCGAACCTGCGCCGACTGCCACCAGAGCCGTAAGGCCCTGGGCCTGGGTGGCGGTTACTACGACATTCAGGACAACTTCCCCGATGGCGCCCCCATCAACTTCGAACTGGAGCGCATCGTGGACGAGGAAGGCAATCAGCTGCAGGCGACCGCCCATGAAGGTTCCCGCCCCTTCAACAAGGAAGAGCTGCAGCGCATCAGCCGCTCCGGCACCTGCGTGGCCTGCCACGGATCGGAGAAGGAGTTCTGGGAGAAGATTAAGGATAAGGCTGGAGTCGAAAACGCCCCCACCGACGAACTCCATCAGAAGGGGATCGAAAGACTGCTGAAAAAAACCCTGGGTAAATGAACTGTCCATGACAAAGTGAGAAACGAAAGGGGGATGCCTGGTGCATCCCCCTTTTTTTATCAGAAAGTACGCCCTTGGATTTGCAGGTGTGACCTTCCCCCGGTTCAGTGGAGGATCAACGATTACTGTGAGCGACTGGCTTATGATGTGTTAAACCGGTTGAGTTCATGCTTAAAATAATCAGAAATCATCAATAGGCAAAGCTGATGCTGGTGCCGTTAAAGCCGGGACCAAAGGGTGGGCGGCTTAAGCAAGCCCCCCGGGACTACCTGTGCTGGCGTCAAATGCGTAGCTCTGCCCCACACCAGATTTTCTTAGATGACAAATCAAGTTGAGGGCTGATGATAAATTCAAATAAATATACGGGTTGTTTTCTGGGGCTGGCAATAGGTGATGCTTATGGTGCGCCATTTGAGGGCGGACCTATTGAGCGATTACTTTGGAAGGCAATTGGAAAGACAAAAGACGGCAAGGTTAGATATACCGACGACACCCAAATGTCTATTGATTTGGCCAGTTCGTTTATACAAAACAACGGCATCAATCAGGAACATCTGGCCGCGACTTTTGCTGAAAATTATCGCTGGTCAAGAGGTTATGGACCAAGCGCTGCCCGGTTACTAAAGAAAATTAAAAGCGGTGCCAATTGGCAAGATGTGAATCGAGCAAAATTCAAAGATGGATCTTTTGGAAATGGTGCCGCGATGAGGGCACCAATATTGGCAATGTGCTTCCCGGAAGATATGGAAAGATTAAGTGATAGCGTCGAAAAAAGCTCCGAAATCACTCATGCTCATCCGCTGGCAATAGAGGGTGCGAAACTCATCGCATTTGTGACCTATGCGGCCCTGCATGACTGGGATACTGAAGCCATTCTAGAAGCTTTGCCAACTTGGTGCAGGTCCATCGAATATCAAAACAAAGTGGCATTTTGCACTCAAGCAATTCAGGTGTCAGATGGAGTTCAAGCCAAAGCGTTAAAAAGCAAAATACAAAGCATTGAAAACTCGGTGAAAATTATTGAGCTTTCTGAGGAGCTACATGGAATATCCTCTAAAAAACCAATTCAATAGACTTGACCCTAAAACGCTGCACGGCCCTCTGACTTGCCAACTGAAAGCCTGACCTCGCGGGTATCCCTCAGAACTTAGCAGGGTCACCTAGACACAAAGTCTTGAAATGCTATATTGGTGGCTTTTCAAGACTTGATCCCACTGTTGACCCTGCGGGTGCCCCACCATCTGCTAAATATGATGGTAGACCACGCGCCTGTGCTCGAAACTCCGTTTGTCCGGCTTGACCCTTTTCGGAGGATGGGTCGAAGGTCGCCGCCGTGGATTTTCAGTTCGTCGGTGGCGACTGCGGCATGAAAGATGTCGCTTACTTCATCGGCAGCTGCCTGGATGAAGAGCAATGCGAGCGACAGGAGTCAGCGCTGCTGGATATCTACTTTAAAGCCCTCAGGCAGGACTTGGCCTCCCGGCATCCGTCCATCGATGGCGAAGCCGTGGAACAGGACTGGCGTACCCTCTACCCCGTCGCATGGACCGACTTTCACCGATTCCTCAAAGGCTGGAGTCCCGGGCACTGGAAGATTCACGATTACAGCGAGCAGTTGGCGAGGGGGGTTGTGAGGGAGTTGACCCAGTTCGCAAAGTAGTCACCGGTATCGCAGCATGCACTGCCCTGAACCGGTTACCGGCCCGTCACACCCCGATCAATAAGATTAAAAAAGCACCGAATATTTGACACTTAGAAGGCAGCAGATATCCTGCTCTGGTATGCGTCAACGTTTTAACTGCACACCAAAGGAGGATTGCCATGAGAACCCCGTTCACCCTTTTCGCCCTGGCGATGCTGCTGATCCTTCCGGGACTGGCGAGCGCCGAGGAACAATGT
>JAAXQG010000185.1 GCA_012974445.1 Desulfuromonadales bacterium | reverse complement strand
TAAGGCTTGATCCGCGCCCATCGGCGTTCATCTGCGGCTAAATGCTTTAAGGGCTTTTTGGCCGCTGATACACGCTGATTTTCGCTGATAAGGTCAAAGACATTAAGCCAGGGTCCTGTGTTTTTTGGTTTGTAACTGTTCAGCACGTTGTCCAGATTCCGATTTTTTGACCAATCTCCCTCCCCTTTCAAGGGGGAGTAGAAGGCGGCAATACTGGCAGTGAGCATTGACACAATAGTTACGAAATATCATTAAATTGCCCATAAAAATATAGAGAGTGGATCAGTTGCCATCAGAATACGGGAAACACTTTCTCCAAAATTAAATAAGTGCTAGCTACTTTGCCCCGCGAAATGACAGGACCCGGCTCAGGGCGGAGCCAAAGCCCAGCCATCCCTTGACTTTCAACCATACCCATCCTTATAGTTCCGGCTTATGAGATCCCTCTTTATCGCCGACGCCCACCTTCGCCACCCGGATGACGCCAACTATCGGAGTCTGCTCAATTTTCTTGACGCCCAGCGGGGGCGGCTTGATCACCTCTGCCTGCTGGGGGATATCTTCGAGTTTTGGATCGGATACAGACAGTTTTCTTTCCCTGTGTACGCTCCTTTTCTTGAAAAAATTCGGCAGCTCAAGGATGAAGGAACGCAGATTTACTACGCCGAAGGAAATCACGACTTTCGCCTCGGCCCCCTCTGGCAGGATCTGACCCAGGGACGAGTTTTTACCGAAGGTGCGCAAATCGAGCTGGAAGGTCAGTGCATCTACATGGCACACGGAGATCTCATGGACCCTTCCGACAAAGGTTACCGACTGCTGCGTCATTTTTTGCGAAGCCCCGTGCTGGGTATGCTCAAAAGCGCCGTCCCCCCAGATTTGGCCTGGAAAATCGCCCAGTGGGCCAGCCGCCAGAGTAAAAAAACACACAGCCGCCCCAGAGACCTGAAGCGGCTTGAAAATTTACTCAGGGCTCACGCCGAAGTCCAGCTTGCCAATGGCTGCAGCGTGGTGATCACAGGGCACCACCATAGCCCCATGATGTTGGAAACGCAGAAGGGGCTTATCATCTCCCTTGGAGACTGGATCACCCAGAACTCCTATGCCCTGCTCGAAGACGGCAAGTTCAGTCTCTGCCAGGCACCCTGAGCTCAGTCCTGCCCGATCAGCTCTGCCAGCGTCATTCCCTTCAGACAGCTGTGCGTCGCCTGCAATACGGTCCCGGAAATCCTAGCTGCTGCCTGAATCTCCCAGGCTTTCCCTTCAAGAAGACTCTCGCCATCGCCATGCAGCGCCTCCAGCACGCCGGAAACCATCATGCGCTCCGGGGACAGGGCGGGCTGATAAGCCACATCGGCCCCGCTTAGCGTATCGGTAATTTCACTTAAAAATCCCAGCCGGACAAGATCCCGAACCAGGGGAGCAAGCAGACGGGGGGAGAGCTGCAAATCCGTACAGAGATCTTCGATTCGGGGCGCTTTTTCCCCTGCAAGAAAAGATCGGCTGCAGCGTATGATAATGGCCAACGCCCCCCCTTCCCTGCTGGCCCAATTCATATCCGGAGACGAGCGAAGACTGAGATTTTTACGGAACTGACTCACGTAGGCAACTTCGAGACCAAGCAGGACAATGACCCAGGAGACGTAGATCCAGACCATGAAAACCGGTAGCGCCGCCATGGTGCCGTAGATGGCGTTGAATTTCCCGATCCCCACCTGAAAGCTGATATACCCCCACTGGGCGATCTGCCAGAGGCTTCCGCCCACGATGCCGCCGACCACTGCGGCGCGCAGACTGACCCGGGCATTGGGCATGAAGATGTAGAGTCCGCTGAAAACAGCCCACATGGCCAGATAGGGCAGCACGTTGAAGAGAAAAATAACCAGCTCTCCCAGGTAAGCCGTCTCCATCAGATGCCGCACCAGGGCCTGACTCTTGAGCCCACTGGTCATAGAGATCGCTGCCAGAAGCAGTACCGGCCCCACGGTGATCACCGAGAGATAATCGGCGAAGCGTCGTCGCAGCGGACGGGTCTCGGCGACTCCCCAGACCCGGTTAAAACTCTTTTCGATGTTGGAGAGCAGGGCCAGGACGGTCACGATCAGAGCCACAAGGCCAAAAGCGCCCAGGCGCCCGACATTGACGTTATCGATATAGGCCAGAATGCGCTGCACCACCTCTTCAGAGCCCACCGCGACCTGCGCCAGAATGATGGGCTCCAGGGTATTCTGGACGCCGAGCCCCTTGAGCAGTGAAAACATCAGAGCAAGCAGAGGCACGATGGCCAGAAGGGTCGCATAGGTCAGGGCGGAGGCCCGAAGCACGCACTGATCGTTGAGGAAATCCCGACCGGTCAGCACAACAAACTGCAGCAGCCTGCGCCCGCGGGAGGGTTGCGGCACCTCGGCCCAGAGGCCCTCGGCCAGGTAGTCCATCCCCCTTCGATACCAGCGCGACGGACTCATCGAGGCTGCTCGAAATTCACAACCGGCAGCCCCAGCTCCGAGAGTGCTCCGGCATAGGACTGCCCCTCACCCACCAGGATGAGACTCAGCTGCTGCGGATCCAGAAATCTGCGGGCCACCCGCGAAACGTCGGCGGCATTCACCGCGGCAATACGATCCCGATAGCCGCGAAGATAGTCTTCGGGATAACCGAAATGATCGAGTCTCATCTGCTGGGTGAGCATGTCATGGGTCTCAGTAAAGGCGAAAACAAAGCTGTTAACCAGGCTCTCCCGGGCCAGCATCAACTCCTGCGGGGAAACCGGATCAAGAGCCATGCGCGCAAGCTCCCTCCGAATCACCTCCACCACCTCCTGAACTTTTTCATTGCGGGTCTCGGCCCCGATAATGAAGGGCCCAGGCAACATTCGGCCGACCTGAAAATAGGAATACACACTGTAGGCCAGCCCCCGGTTGGAGCGTACCTCGCGCATCAACCGGGAGTTGAATCCCCCGCCACCCAGAATGTAGTTCATCACCCGCGCGGCGTAGAGATCGGGATCGTCCTTATCGAGCCCTCGGCGACCGAAGACAATGGTGGTCTGGGGAAGCGCTTTTTCCGCCAGAATGATGGCCGCAGGGAGGGACTCGGGCAGCGCAACCAGCTCCTGGATACGGGTCGAATCCGGGAGCCATCCCGCCAGAGCTTCATCGAGCTTGGTTCGCAGCCGCTCGGGATCGAAATCACCGCTGACGCCGAAACTCAGAACCTCGGGACGAAAATACTCCCGGTGAAAGCGAACCAGATCATCGCGACTGATCTGGCCTAGAGACTCTGCCGTGGCACTGACGCCTAGAGGGTGACCATCATAGAGCGTCTCGCTCAGGGCCCGGTGCGCGATGGAGGACGGACGATCATTTCTACGCCGTACCGCTTCGATCTGCTGCTGACGGGCAATCTCCAGACGCTCGGTAGAAAATTCGGGGTATCGAAGCAGCTGCAGCGCAATCTCCAGAGCGGGTTCAAAACTCTCGGCATGCACCGAAAGATTCAGCTGGGTCACATAGGTGCTGGTACTCACCGACAGGGACGCCGCCATCTGCTCGAGACGAGTGTCGATCTGTTCGGGGGTAAGATTGCGGGTCCCGCCTGTGCGCAGGGCAGCAGCGAAGAGTTCGGCCATCCCTGCCCTGTCTGTGGGCATGCTGATCTCTCCGGCCGGAACCATCAGGGTCAACTCCACCAGGGGCAGTTCATC
>JAAXQG010000319.1 GCA_012974445.1 Desulfuromonadales bacterium | reverse complement strand
ATACTGGCGAGATGCTGAGTTTCGATCCCGACCCCTTGATCGCGCACGACAACGATATTGGCCCGCCGCTCCGGGTCGAAGGCCGTGCTGACCGAGATCCCCCGCACCGGAGACAGGTTCTCTCCGTAGGTAACGGCGAAATTGTCGGTCGCCTTTTTGATCGCCCCTCCAGTCAGCCTGCTCGCGGTCTGCACGGCCTCGTTGAGGTCAAGGACCTCCGCGGGGTCATGGCTATCCGGGCGCACGAAGTCCTTGAGATCGTCGACGATCCTCCGGATGCGCTCGGCACCATCGATGATCCCGGCAAGGAGGACCGGCACTTCTTCCATCAGCTCCGAGTATGCCATCCCCCCCAGATCGAAGTCGCCGTGCTTGCGGCAGTGCGCTTCGAGAATGGGGACGCTCGCCTCGAAGGCCTGTTTCAGCACCGGGGCGTTGAGCAGAATCATGGCGTTAGGGTTGTTGATCTCATGGGCCACCCCCGCCGACAGCTCGCCGAGCGAGGCAAGACGGCTGGCTACCTCGGCCTCCTCGGCCAGCTTGACCTTTTCGGTAATGTCGCTGCTCCACTCGATGATATTGACAACCTTGCCTGCGCTATCTTTGAGGGGAAAGACCTTTTTCCCCCAGATGCGGCCATCGGAAGTCCTTCGGGTTCCGTCCAGGGGCTCTCCGCCCTCGAAACAGACCAGGCCCAGGCAATCGTCACAGGCCGCTGAGTTGCCATGCCAGAGTTGGTAGCAGTGCTGCCCCGGAAGGGCGTCCAGCTCTGTATTCAACAGGCGGGCCGCCCCCTTGTTGGCCCACACGACCTTCAGCTCGGGAGAGAGCAGGGTCAAGGCATCGGGGATCCCATCTAAAATAACCTGGAACTCCTGGTATAGATCCTTGAAGTTCTGCTTGCTGCTGCGCAGAGTGACTTCGACGCGCTGGCGCTCGGCAATCTCCTGGCGCAACTGTTCATTGCTTCTGCGCTGCTCCTGAAAAGAAGCCTTCAGGTTTCTCTCCATTGCGTTGATGGAGAGAACGACCAGGTCCAGTTCATCGTCTGCCCCCCCCCTTTTTTTGGCCCGGTTTAACCGCAGGAGGACATCCTCGATACCTGGATCGAAATCCCGGGCGTAGGCCGCCAGGGTATGGAGGTGGCGACCCACCAGGGTGTAAAAGAGGGAGAGCATGAAAAGGGAGACGAGGAAGGTCTTGACCGCTAAGGTGCCGATAATGATCAGCGCCCGGTCGATCAGGCGTTGGTAGACCACCTGGAGGTCGGCAACCACACGCAGGGTGCCGAGAGGAATCCCATTATTGCGATAAAGGTAGGTCAGGGGATACTCGCGTTCGATGGTTTTGGCCTGGCCCTCCATGCCGGCGTAAATAATCGTTTCTCCGCCCTGTTCGATTTCAACGTATTCAATGCCTGGTATTTTCAGCAGGCCATCGAGTTGTATCCTCAAAAAGGAGTCGTTGGAAACCCAGAGGCTCGCGATAAGGCTCTGCAGGTAGCTGGCCTCGATCTGAGACAGGCTCTTTTCTATGCTGCGGATATCCCGGGAATACTCTGTGTACAGCTGCAGGGAGGTCCCGCCGACGGTGATGACCGAGCTGCACAGAAAGAGACAAATGACAAGTTTACGCGCAATGCCACTCTTCAAGCGACCGAAATGGCTGTCTAATCCGCCCACGCTGAACCCCCTTGGATGAGCGATCGCAGACCTTCAGCAACGATCCGCGCGTAAGTGCCATCAAGTTTCATGGCCCTGAGGGCTGCAACCAGAGGATCGACCAGCGCCTCATGACTTTTGTGGAGATAGAGATACATGGGTTGAACCTCCAGTGGAGGTTCGATCTGGTGGACACCCTTTAATTGCAGGCCCTGACTGGCCTGGATCCCGGCCAGTCGTTCATAGACCACCAGGTCCGCCCTCCCTTTTTCAAGCAGAGTGAAGAGCAGAGTGAGACTATCGACCTGGGTTGTGGGCACGCCGGCAAGCTTTTTTTCGAGGATTTTCCATCCCCTAACGATACCGACGGTATAAGGGGACAGATCACCCCAATCATCGATCCTGATGCGGGGGTCTTTACTGAAGGCCACAAACTCAAAATCGATAAGTTTTTCGGGGACCTGGATGAGATTGGGGTAATAGTGCTGCATCCCTGCAACCCGGATCAAGTCCCCATCATTGATCCCTTGCGCAGCATTGATCAGCGAGCGTTCGGCCGGCAAGGGGGTGACCTGGGCGTCTTCACCGATTCGGGCAAAGGCCTGGTGGGCGATGCGGTCGACGATCCCCTCTTGGCCGGGGCTGGAGATGGGTGGCTCAAAAGCGCTGCCGATAAACAGGGGATTTTGCGCGAGGGCTGGGGTGATCAAGGCAAGCAGCAACAATACTGCTTGCAGGAAACTTTTCATTCGGGTGCACCCATACCAGAGCAAAACAGACGGGGAGGAAGTTGGCTTTGCATCCTAGCCTGCCAGGCCCCTTCGCTGCAAGTCCGCCAGGGCATATGCCGGGGGTCAAGTCTTTACTTTTGACCTCTTAAGTGCTCTAGAGCCTGGGAGGTATCCCGGGTTCGGTCGTTTTTCCTGGGCTAACGCCTGCGGGGTTGTCTGGTTCCTATCGCCATCGGCTCAAGAATTCGGAGAACTAGGGACACTTCCCCTATTTGCCTTCAAGCACGGATCCAGCGTCTGCCAATAATCCGCCCTGATCAAATATCTGCTGATTATGTCGATTGAATCGACATATACTCAAAACTTGTCGACAAAAATCGATTTAATCGACACGTTTCTAACCTCAGCAGGAGTTCCCGATGGTATTCGATCCTCAGGGCATCTGAGGGGGACAGGCACCTTTTAATGTTCTGATTTTCCATTCTACGAGAGGGATAAACAACTTTTTAGACTGCCAAAGTAGTCAGTCCCTAACGGAAATTTGTAGTCGCACCTTAAGGGTAATGACATAGTAGGGGTTCTGGGACACCCCACTTAATTGACAAACGATTTTCAGGATTGAATTACGTGTTCCGCGGTCACCTCACTCAATTGGTGTCCGGAGTTATTGAACCACTGCAATTCGATGGTAGACCCAATTGAGCCACAATTGACCTGGCAACCCTGACCCGGTCAACCCGCAAGCCCCTGCACTCTCCCGACCTGGCCGTCCTCTAACCTGACTTTAATCCCCCGGGAATGAAACGGCGACTTGGTCAAGAGGTCTTTGACTATCCCCTTGGTCAGCTTACCTGAGCGCTGGTCCTGCTTGAGAATGATCACTACGGCTAGCCCGGGGGTGATCTCCGATCTGTTCTGTCCATTCATCGTTTCGACTCGTCTCTAGTACTCTGCACATCCTAAACCTTCGCATTTTGCTTGTTTTTTTACGCGTCAACTGTGTTGTGATTTCCGCTGTATAGCTATGGCTATACGACGAAAATCACGCCTTGTTGACACGCAAAATACCTGCGCAACCTTGCAACTGTTTAGAATGTACAGAGCACTTGTTTGTGGTTCAATTCGGGGCCGATATCCCCCTGCTCTGCCCTGATCAGCCAGCTTCTTGGCGCTTCAGAGGGAGAGGCCCTTATCCTGGCACCATTTGCGTAGCAACTCTTCGATCCGCTGTTCCTGGTAGAGATGCCAGTGGTCGAGCAGGTGCAGGCGGCGCATCAAATCCTTCACATTGCGAAAGGCCCCGGAGCGGGTAAAGATCGCCTTGACCTGCGGCACCTCGGATTGCGCGTGGTCATTGAAGAACGCGAGTATCAGCCC
>JAAXQG010000110.1 GCA_012974445.1 Desulfuromonadales bacterium | reverse complement strand
ACCCAGTATATCAGGAGACTCAGAAGATAAATCGGCGCATGCTCACGTTGAGCAGCAGCCCCGTACCGATCATGGACGTCACCATGCTCGTTCCTCCGTAGGAGAAAAGGGGCAAGGGCACTCCGACGACGGGAAGCAGACCGATGACCATGCCCAGATTAACGACGATGTGCCAGAAAAACATGGCAGTAACCCCTGCAGCCAGAAACATTCCGAAACTGTCCGCGGCCCTGCGGGCAATATAGAGCCCCCAGATGATCAGAAAGAGATAGATCAGCAGCAACACCAGGCAGCCGACGAAGCCCCACTCTTCGGCGAAAACAGAAAAAGCAAAATCGGTGTGTCGCTCGGGGAGGAATGATAACTGAGACTGAGGTCCGGCCATGAATCCCTTGCCCCAGAATCCGCCGCTACCCACGGCGATCTTGGACTGGATGATATGATAGCCGCTGCCCAGGGGGTCTTTTTCCGGATCAATAAAGGTTAAAATACGCTGTTTCTGATAGGGACGAAGCAGGCGCCATCCCCCGATGGCGGCGAAGATCCCGGCAAAAAAGAGTACGACCTGCGCACTGCGTCTTATGCCGGCCAGCAGCAACATGCTTGCCGCAATAAAAACCAGCATCAGCGCAGTGCCAAGATCAGGCTGCTTCATCACCAGAACCGCCGCTGCTCCTACCAGCGCGAAGGGCACCAGGAGCTCCTGAAGGCTGAAACCGGCCGGGTGAGCCCTCAGGCTGAGATAGCGGGCCAGAGTAATGATCAGGACAAGCTTCATCAATTCACTGGGTTGAAGATTGAAGAAACCGAGGGAGATCCAGCGGGTAGCCCCCATGGAGGTCTTGCCGGCCACCAACACGAAAAGCAGCAGCAGCATATTCAATCCATAGAGCCAGAAACCCTTATATTCCAGATGGCGGTAGTCAAAACAGCTCAGCGCCAGCGCAATACAGAGTCCCATTCCGAGCCAGGCCAGCTGCTTCATATAGATCGGGGTCCCGGGAAAGGACCAGCTGTAGGTGGCGCTGTAGAGATTAAAAATGCCGATGGAAGTCAGCAGCAGCACCGTAAAAAAAAGAATCCAGTCAAAATTGGTCAACAGCCTTCGATCAATCATCGTACCTCCGAAGCGGGGTCCGAAGGGGCAAGAAGCTCCTGCTTGTGGTCGAAATAGGCCTGCAGCATTTTTTGAGCAATGGGGGCCGCCGTACGCCCCCCCCCGCCGCCGTGTTCGACGATTACAACCACGGCCACCTCAGGGGCATCCGCCGGAGCATAGGCGATAAAAAGGGCATGATCCCTGAACTTATAGGGGATATTCTCATCGCCTGACTCATCCCCCTCATCTTCATCCTTGAGACGCACGACCTGCGCCGTTCCGGTCTTGCCCGCCACAACAACCTTTTTGAGTCGGCTGCGCCACCCGCTGCCATGAGATTCATTCACGACAGCCACCATGGCCCGATTGACAGTCTGTACATGCCCCGGTGTCAAGGGAACTTCGCGGACCATTTGAGGCTCCTGCTGAAACAGGACATTGCCACTCCAGTCCTCAATACGCTGAACCAGGACCGGCTTCATCACCTTGCCTCCGTTGGCAATAGCTGCTGTCATCACGCCGAGCTGCAACGGCGTAGCAAGCAGGAATCCCTGACCGATTGAAGCATTGAGCGTCTCGCCCCGATACCAGGGCGCTCCATATCGTTTTTTCTTCCAGCTGCGTGACGGAACCAGTCCCGAACTCTCCCCACTGATCGTAATCCCTGTTTTTTCACCCAATCCCAGAGAGCGTGCCATCTCGGAAATCCGATCGATCCCCAGAAGCAAACCCACCTCATAGAACCAGATATCGCAGCTCTCCCTCATAGCTTTTTTCAGGTTGGTGATACCGTGACCCGTTTTTTTCCAACAGCGAAATTCGCGGTCCCCAAGTCTCATGCTCCCGTCACAGTTCACCACCGTAGCAGCCGATGCCTCACCCGCTTCTAAAGCCGCAAGAACAACCACAGGCTTAAAAGTCGACCCCGGAGGATACTGCCCTTTCAAAGCGCGATCTTGAAGAGGCTTCATGGGATCGGAGATGAGATCTTTCCACTCCTTGCTCCCGATACCACGGGCAAAAAGACCGGGGTCGAATCTGGGACTATTCACCAGGGCCAGCACCGCACCGGTACGAACATCCAGGGCCACTGCAGCACCCACCTGTTCACCGAAGGCCTGTTCCGTAGTCAGCTGCATCTCCTTGAATAAAGTCAGAAAAATCTTCTGCCCCGGATGAGGCGCTTCGAGTTCCCACTGGCGCAACTCCTTGCCCCGGGCATCAACTTCGACTCGCCGCACCCCTTCGGTTCCCCTGAGGTAGTCCTCGTAGGCCTTCTCAATACCGCTGCGTCCCAGATACTCCCCTGCCCGGTACTTACCGGAACGCAACTCTTCCCCTCCGACCTCTCCCAGGGTCCCGAACATATGAGACGCCATGGCCCCGAAGGGGAAGAATCTGGTGGGCTGAACTTCGGGAAGAATCCCGGAGAGATCATAAGAGTTCTCCAGCACCCGCTCCAGCACGGAGCGATCCACATCATGGGCAAGACTCACAGGGCGGTAAACGGGGTGACGGCGTCCGGCCTTCCAGCGCTCATAAAGCAGCTCAGGTTCTTCATCCACATAAAGCGAGAGTCGATCCAGGAGATTCTCGGGATCATCGACATCCTGACGCATGACACTGATACTAAAAGCCGGGCGATTACCAACCAGCAGCACCCCATCTCGATCGTAGATCGGCCCCCGTGGCGCCGAAACGGGCAGATGCCTTGTGCGGTTTTTATGGGAGAGTTCATCAAATTTTTCGGAGCTGATCATCTGGAGAAACCAGAGCCGACAAAGCAACAGAAAGAAAACCAGGCAGATGGCAAGTAGAAAGAATAGAAATCGGGAAGAGAAGTCTTCCTGCCTGGACCAATCGGACTTAATCCTCATCAACATTCTCCAACCGGTGGGTCGGCGGTAGCCAGCGGCTGGGGCCGAAACGATGCTGAAGAAGGAAAAAAAGCATCCCCAGCAGATGCCCAAACACAACAGACCAGCCAAGTTGCCAGAAAAATTCATTCAATTGAAATGACAATAAGAAGCGAGACGGAGAAAAGAGACCAGTGAAGAAAAAGAGAAATCCAGCTTGCAACAGACTGCCCAGAGCCACCAGTGAAAGTAGCAGCAGAGTGCTGTCTGCATTAAGACGTTGAACAAAACTCTTGAGACTTAAAAAAACAAGGATGTAAACTAGAGAATGGAGCCCTAGATAATAACCCGCCATGGCATCGTAAAGAAGGCCCAGCCCCCAGCAAAGCGTCGTGCCGCGAACAACCGATTCGTGCAGGGCCAGATGGACCACCAGAAGCAGCAGCAAGTCAGGTCGACCGGGGGTCGGAATCAGCGAAGCGACCAGGGTCGACTGGAGAATCACCCCGAAAAAACCGTAAAGCAGATAAAGCGGCCAGGGCATCAGGATTCCTCCGGAAGCAGCACCAGCACTTCCTCCAGCCTTGAAAAATCAACTGTCGGGCTCACAACAATATTCTGAAAGAGACCAAAACCCTGATTCTCAATCTGGATGACCTCCCCCAGGACCAGCCCCTTGGGGAAAACGCCCCCCAGGCCGGAAGTGACAATGCGGTCGCCTATGGCCACCTCATCGCGGCGCAGGACAAAGTTAAACTGTAGGTCTTCGGCGTTTCCGCGACATATCCCCCGAGTGCGACTCTTTTGCACCAGTGAGGCCACCGCAGAAGAAGCGTCGGTAATCAGCAGCACGCGAGATTGCTGCTCACCGATCTTTA